>JAPKYX010000163.1 GCA_026394075.1 Acidobacteriota bacterium | reverse complement strand
CTGTTCGGCAAAGACGGCTACATCTTCGTCTACCAGGACGTGCGCGGCAAGTGGATGTCGGAAGGCGAGTTCGTCAACATGACGCCGCACAAGCCCGTGAAGAACGGCCCCAAGGACATCGACGAATCCACCGACACCTACGACACCATCGACTGGCTGGTGAAGAACCTGCCCGCAAATAATGGGCGCGTCGGCACCTGGGGCATCAGCTATCCGGGCTTCTACACGGCCGCCGGCATGATCAACGCCCACCCGGCGCACGTGGCGGCTTCGCCGCAGGCCCCGATTGTGGACTGGTTCACCGGTGATGACTTCCACCGCAATGGCATCCTGTGGCTGCCGCACTCCTTTGGTTTCCTGGCCAGCTTCGGCGTGCCGCGTCCGGAGCCGATCACGCCGGACGATGCGCCGCGCAATCCGTTCAGCTACAAAACGCCCGACGGCTACGATTTCTATCTGCGCAAGATGGGCCCGCTGGCCAATGCCAATGAACGGTTCTTGAAAAACAACGTCGCCTTCTGGACCGACATGATGAAGCACGACACCTACGACGAGTTCTGGCAGTCGCGCAACCTGCGGCCGCATTTGAAGGCGATCAAACCCGCCGTGCTGACCGTGGGCGGCTGGTATGACGCCGAGAACATTTACGGCGCGCTGCAGGTCTACGGCAATGTCGAAAAGCAGGGTTTTGAGAAGCAGAACCTGCTGGTGTTTGGGCCGTGGGTGCATGGCGGCTGGTCCCGCGGCGATGGTGACCGGCTGGGCGATATCCGGTTCGGCACCAAGGCTTCGGAGTATTACCGCGACAAGCTGGAGTTCCCCTTCTTCACGCATCATTTGAAGCAGAAGGGCGACATGAAGCTGGCCAAGGCCACGGCGTTTGAGACGGGCACCAACCAGTGGCGGACGTTTGATTCCTGGCCGCCAAAGAGTGGGCCGGGCTTGAGTGTCGAGAAGAAGTCGCTCTACTTCCACGCCAAAGGCAAGTTGGCCTGGGAAGCGCCGACGGAAGCGGGCGACAGCTTCGCCGAGTACGTCAGCGATCCGATGAAGCCGGTGCCGTTCATGACCAATACCGCCACCGGCATGACGCGCGAATACATGACGGCCGATCAGCGCTTTGCGGCCTCCCGGCCGGACGTGCTGGTGTTTGAATCAGCCGAGCTGACCGAAGATGTCACTATCGCCGGACCGCTGGAGAATGAGCTGATCCTCTCCACCTCCGGCACCGATTCTGATTGGGCGGTGAAGGTGATCGACGTCTTCCCGGATGACTACCCCGATACCGAAGACGGTCCCCCGGCAGGCCCTCCCGGTGCGCGTCCGGCGGCGGGTGCGCGCAACCCGGCGACCTTTGTGCGCATGGGCGGCTATCAACAGTTGGTGCGCGGCGAGATGTTCCGCGGCAAGTTCCGCAACAGCTTCTCGAAGCCGGAGGCGTTTGTGCCCAACAAGGCAACGCCGCTGAAGTTTGCCATGAACGATGTCTTCCACACGTTCCGCAAAGGCCACAAGATCATGATCCAGGTGCAGTCCACCTGGTTCCCGCTGGCGGACCGCAATCCGCAAAAGTTCATGAACATCAATGAAGCCAAGGATGCGGACTTCGTGAAGGCGACGCAGCGGCTGTATCACTCCAAGGCGCAGGCCTCGCGGGTGAATGTGCTGGTGTTGAAGTAAGCGGCGCACTAGCCCCAAGCTGACGCAGGGGGCTAAGCAAGATAACTCTAGTTGACCCGCCGGTCGCGGCCGCCCCAGACGCGGTCGCGGAGTTCGTTTTTGCGGATCTTGCCGGTGGCGGTTTTGGGTAACGGGCCAAACTCGATCACCTTGGGGCACTTGAAGTGCGAGAGGCGGCTGCGGCAGAACTCGATCAGTTCGGCGGCGGTGGCGGAGCAGCCGTCTTTGAGGAGTACGAAGGCCAGCGGTACTTCGCCCCACTTTTCATCCGGTGCCGCGACGATGGCGGCTTCCAGCACGGCCGGGTGGTCGTAGAGAACTTTTTCGACTTCGATGGAGGAGATGTTTTCACCGCCGGAGATGACGATGTCCTTGCCGCGGTCGCGGATCTCGATGTAGCCATCGGGATGCATCACGGCCAGGTCGCCCGAATGGAACCAGCCGCCGCGGAAGGCCGTGGCTGTCGCTTCCGGGTTGTTGTAGTAACCCTCCATGACGTTGTTGCCTCGCATGATGATTTAGCCCATGGTTTCGCCGTCGGCGGGGACGTCGGTCATCTGCTCATCGACGACGCGGAGATCGGTGCCCGCGATGATGTAGGGCACGCCCTGGCGGGCGCGGCGGCGGGCGCGCTCTGCCGCGTCCCCTGAGTTCCATTCCGGACGCCAGGCGCAGATGCTGTGGGGGCCGTAGGTTTCGGTGAGGCCGTAGACGTGGGCGATATCAAAGCCGATCTGTTCGGCATCGCGGATAACGGCCGGCGCGGGCGGGGCTCCGGCGGTGACCAGCTTCAGGGGCCGGTCAAAGTGGATGCCGCGTTGCAGGCAATGCTGCGCCAATCCGGCCACCACCACGGGCGCTCCGCACAGGTGCGTGACTCCTTCGGCCTGGATCAGTTCGACGGCGCGGGCCGGGTCCGGTTGGCGCATCAGGATGTGCGTACCGCCCATGGCCGTTACCGCCCAGGAAAAGCACCAACCGTTGCAGTGGAACAAGGGCAGCGTCCAGAGATAGACGCTTTCGGCGGTGAGGCCATGTTCCAGCGCTTCGCCGATTGCGTTGGTCCATGCTCCGCGGTGGGTGAAGACGACGCCCTTGGGGAAGCCGGTGGTGCCGCTGGTGTAGTTGATGGCCAGCATGCCGTTTTCGTCAAACGGTGGCGCGTCGGTGAAGGGCGCGGTGCCCTCGGCGAGCAGTGCCTCGTAGTCGGTGACGAAGTGCTCGATCGCTGGCATTTCGGCGCGCACGGATTCGAGCACGGGCGCCAGTTGCGGATCGGCCAGCAACACCTTTGCTCCGCAGTGGTTCAGGATCCAGACCAGCTCCGCGGCGGCGAGGCGTGTGTTCAGCATCACCAGTACGGCTCCGGCCAACGGCACGGCGTAGTGCGGTTCCAGCGCCATGGCGGAGTTGGGTGCCAGCACAGCCACCCGGTCACCGGGCTGCACGCCGCGCGCCCGCAGGGCGGAGGCTAAGCGATGGACGCGGTCGTTGAACTCGGCGTAGGTGACGCGGTGGGTGCCGTCCACTTGGGCCAACCGGTCCGGGTAGACGCGGGCGGAGCGGGCGAGAAAGTCGAGAGGAGAGAATGGCCGGATCACAAGTAGAGAATCATATCGCGAGGTCGGACGGCCCACCGAGTGCGCGCGGGCAGTTAGCTGAACCGCTCCAGCCGGTAGGGCTCCAGATAGTCCAAGCGGACGCCCTCCAGAATCTCCATAGCCGCCGAATGGCCCATTAGAGCGGCCAGCGTGATGCCGCTGTGCATGGCGGCGACGTAGAGGTTGGGGCAGGCAGCGGCGAAGCCGACGATGGGGTATTCGTCCAGAGGCATGACGCGCTG
>JAPKYX010000087.1:8985-82895 GCA_026394075.1 Acidobacteriota bacterium | reverse complement strand
CCGGGGCCCTGGAAAAAGGTGAAGCCATCGCGGTTGGTCCAGGCCAGCGGACCACCCAGCTTCTTGCCGGCCTTTAGCGTCGCTTCCTTGATCTTGGTGATCATCTGCTCGTATTGCGGCTCACCTTGCTTGAAGCCCGAGAAGCTGGTCAAGTCCGTGCTGGCGGCGCCGACGGCGTCGACGCCCGGGAGCGAGGCGATCTGGTCGGCGATGGCCACACCCGCGGGCGATTCAATCATCGCCACAATCATGATGTTGGTATTGGCGATCTGGCGATAGTCCGCGCCCCACAGTGACCCATACTGCCCGCCGCCCTGGCTGCGCGCGCCAACCGGCGGATACTTGGCGAACTTCACGGCATTCTTGATCTTCTCCATCGACTCCACCATCGGGATGATGATGCCCGCGGCACCCATGTCGACCGCCTTCTGGATGTCGCCCTCCGTGGCGTCCGGCACCCGGATAAACGGCATCGCAACGGACCCGCGGCAGGCCCAGATCATGCGGGCCACTTCCTGATAGCTCAGCGGGCTATGCTGCATCTCGATCCACGTGAAGTCCCAGCCGGAGGAGGCCATGGCGCAGTAGATGTCGGGGTCGTTCGACGAAACCGTCCCGCCCATCACCTTCTTGCCTTCAGCCAGCTTGGTCTTCACCGTGTTGAAGATCCGCCCAGAGCCTTGTGCGGCTGCGGGCAATGCCAAAAAGCTCGACACCAAAACCAAGGACAAAACGCGGCCCTGCGCTAGACGAGAAACACGAGCAAACATGAAGAAGCCTCCTTACCGGCTGCCGGACATCCTATCCCATTCCGGCACACACTGCGGGGCGCACCGCATTTCGCCTGCTGCGGCCTCGGTCGGAAGCGCAGCTAATCGCGCTTGGCGGCGGGTGCTGAGCCAGTGGCTGGGTTGTACTGCGGGTGAGACGGCGAGATCGGATTCAACCGGTTGCGTCCATCGTTGGCTCCGCCCATGCGCAGCGGTTCCTTGCTGCGGACCCACGCGGTGTGCAGCATGTCGCGCATCAGCGATGCGGCGGCTGCGGTCTGTTTGTAGACCAACGCCCGTCCCTCTTCGTGATTCTCGTCGGTGAACGCACCGGCTTTATCCAGGGCGTAGGCATGCTCCAGCTCCGCGAAGCTGCTCCCGATGTGCGCCATCATCGCGTTGAAAGGATCATCCAGAACCTTCGGCACCGGCATCCGTTCCGATACCTCTTTGCTGGTCAGTTGGATCAACTCGACGAACGCCGTCTCGAACCGACCGTGCACGCGCGGATCGGTGGAGTAGCCCTTCGGGTTCTCGCCCTCCCACCCGTCGTGGTGGATCGTGTTGTGCATCGGATTCGCGGAATCGGCCAGGTAGTGGCCCAGGTAGCCGGCGCTGGTGGCGATCTCCAGTTCAATGAACTTCAGCTCTGGTGAGCCCAGCTCTTTCGCCGCGCGATAGCGGCGCATGCCGGCCTGGATGCGCTCGTACATTTCGACGGCCGCGTAAGGCATTGTGCCGGTCCAGCGGACGTTGGTGCGAGGGTTCTTGGTCTTCTCGTATTCGCGGTAGAGCTCGATCACAAACTCGTAGCGTGACCGCGGCGGGTTCTGCATCAGCTTCGGCGACTGTTCCTGGAACCACCCATGATTCGGATCTTCAAAGATCTTCACAAACGGCTCCGCACCGACGCGCCAGTTGTCGGGCACGGGACCGAGGAACACGATGTAGTCCTCGTGCGCCTTGAGAAACGCCGGGCCGTCGTCAGCAATGCCGCGCACCGCAGCGCGGTTGATTTCGCGATGGCCGCGCACGCCCCAGGCGTGGCAGAGGCTCATCGACGCCGCCAGCGCGGCCATACGGAAAAGGGTCTTCGTCATAGATGCTTTCTTTAAGGGTCCAGCGGGTCGGCGTTGTCGCCGTGCAGAGATTCCAGTAGCGCAAAGAACTCCTGATCAAAGCGTGTCAAACGCTTGCCCAGGCGATAGGGCAGATAGCCGAGCTCTTTGCGGCACCGCTCCGCAAATAGCGGTGCTTCGATGTACGCCGATTGCCCGGGGTCGGTTGAGACCATTGCGGGACGATCCATCGGGAACCCATAGCGGAACATCAGCCGCGCGGCGTTGCGCATGTTGGTGGTGGTGTGGCGCGCGTGGGGGTCGACGATGATGGCCGCCTCCGGCAAGCCGAACTCCTGCATCAACAGCCGCTTCATCTCGATCGCTTCCGCAAACGGTGTCTGGTTGGGATGCACATAGCCGCCCGAGACCAGCACGAAGGGCGCCTGCTTGGACTTCCAGCGCTGCGCCGCCACCATGGACCGCAAGCGTCCGGCGGCCGAAAGCCGCGTTGTCAGATCCGTGCCGCCTGCTCCCGGGACGACGATCACCGTGTAGGGATAATCCGCCCAGCGCGTGGTTTGCGCGGCCTTCCAAGCGGCTCGGTTTTCGCCCGCTTCCATTGGCTCATGCCGCGCGGCCTCATCGCGGCGGTTGAGCATCATCAGTTCGGTCGCGAACCGCAGCGACGGCGTGAAGAACGCCTCGTTGGCTGTGAGGCTGGTATCGAGCGTGCCCATCAGCGCTGCCACCAGGCGGCGGTAGATTTCGGATGCGGCATCGTAGGAGATCGAATCGATGGCGGCGGACCTTCCCGGCTTGCCCTCACCATAGACCGCAATCAGCCGGTTGATGCCCTTGGCGGCGTCCCGCCACGCAGTTTCGATCAGCGCGGCATCGCTCATCGCGTGATAGCGGATGAACACCCCGGAATCGCGCAGCGGACCCGCCACCAAGCCCTGCAGCGGACCCTTCGCCGACGCCAGTTCCCGCAACCGCACCGCGGCGCCCTCGATCTCTTCGTCCGTCAAGCGCACTGCCGCAAAGTGGCAGGCGGCATCGATCGCGCAGGTCTCAAAAGCCTTCCCCATTGCGGCCCTCTTGGTTTCGCCGATCTTGCGCAGCACGCCGTCCGCATCGAGTTGGCGGCGCACGCCGGAGTCAGAATCGAGACGTGCCAGCAGATAGAAGTTCTTCGCCACCACCTGGTTTGCGATGCCGGGCAACGGCAACGCGGATTGCCCGCAGAGCGAGACGCCCCAGGCCAGAAAAACCGCAATCAATCTCATACAGCATCAGTTTTTCACGCAATCCTTACAGCCGTGCAACAAACGGTCAGTAATCTGATGACGATGCGTTCTTTACTGCTTCTTTTTGCTCTTTTCTCCACCTTCACGTTCGCCCAGACCAACGCGACTGACGCGGCATTGGACGGCTATGTCATGGATGAGCCCGGCGGCCGGATTGCCGGCGCCAGCGTCTCCATCCGCAGCATGCTGACCAACCAGCGTTTCGAGACCAAGGCGAATGACGAAGGCTATTTTCGCTTTCCGCTGTTGCAGGTGGGAAGCTATGAACTGATCGTGGCCGCGCCGGGCTTTTCTGAATACCGGCAGAGCGGCATCGGGCTGCGTGTGGGTCAACAGGCCCGCGTGAACATCTCGCTCAAAGTGGGATCGACCAGCGATTCGGTCACCGTACAGGCCGACGCCGCGATGGTGGAATCCTCTGGCTTGGCGGCGCAGGGTGAAGTCCTCAACTCCCGCGCCATGCGCGCCCTGCCGATCACCTCGCGCAATGTCTACAACCTGCACCTGATCGGCCCCGGCGTCAAAGGTATTCCTTCCACCGGCTTCGGAACCACGCAGTTCACCTTTGGCGGCAACAACCGCAGCACGTGGACCGTGGATGGCATCGACAACACCCAGCGGGCCAACGCCCGCCAGATCCGCCTGGTGATCTCGACTCCGGAATCGGTTGAGGAAATGCAGGTGCTTTCCGGCGGCTACTCCGCCGAGTTCGGACGCGCCGCCGGCGGCATCATCAACGTCGTCTCCCGCTCAGGAACCAACACCTACCACGGTGGCTTCATGTATCTGAACCGCCCCATCGCGGCCGCCGCCCGTCCTCCACTGGCGGCCACCAAGCCGGATCAGCCCTGGTATCAGGTGGCCGGCAACTTCAGCGGGGCACTGGTCAAGGACCGCGTCTGGTTCTTCATCAACGATGAATTCAACCCCTACAAGCTGCCGTCGCCCGTCACCATCTCTCCCGCCAACGCCACTGCGCTCGGCCTGCCGGCCACGGACCTGGGCAACTCGCCTTTCGGCGAAACCTTCCACACTCCGTCGGCCAAGATGAACTTCCAACTCAACCCGAAGAATACTGGCTTTATCCGGTACAACCGCTTCACCAACGATCAACCCGGTGGCGGCGGCGGACTCACCACCATCAGCCGCTCCACCACGTTTGAGGACCGGATGAACGGCGGCGCGGCCCAGTTCACGACGATGATCAAGCCGAACCTGCTGAACGAAGTCCGCTTCGGGCTCAATCGCCGCGCCGTGATCCGGAACACCTATGTGCCCGCTCCCGCCAACGGCGCGCTGATCGATATCACCGGCGTCGCCAACTTCGGTGTCAACCCGCTGGCCGGCAGCGAACAGGTGGAGACGTCCACGCAGATCATCGACAACGTCTCATGGACGCGCGGCAAACATTCGATCAAGACCGGCTTTGACTATCAGAGCACCCAGCTGTTGAACCGTCTCCCGCTGACCCGCACCTACAACTTCGGTGGACTTTCGGCCGCGGGCGGGCGCGCCGCCGTCACGCCGCTTGACCAGTACCTCCGCACCACGCGCAACGAGACCGATCCGGCCACCGGACGGCTCTACACCTACACGCAGCTGAGCCAGCAGTTTGGCGAACGGGACATTCCGCTCACCTTCAATTACTTCAACGCCTTCCTGCAGGACGAATGGCGGGTGCGGCCGAACCTGACCTTGAACCTCGGGGTCCGTTATGAGCTGGTCCTGTTCCCGACGCTCGATGATCAAGCGCCCTACGCACTGTCGCGGAAGATCAACAACAACAATCTGAACTTCGCGCCGCGCGTCGGGTTCTCCTGGGCTCCGTTCGGCGGACAGCGCACCGTGGTCCGCGGCGGCTATGGCATGTACTTTGACAACCCGGCGCTGAACCTTGCCGTCACCGCGGCCTCGGTCAACGGCCGCCGCATCCTCAGCTACACGATCCCCGGCACGGATCCGAACGCACCCCGGTTCGGCGATGTCCTCACCAACGCGGCCAGCTTTCGCGCCACGCCGCCGGACATCAACGCTTTCCCCTCCGACTACCGCATCACCTACGGCCACAACGCCAACCTCCAGGTGGAGCGCGAGATCGTGAAGGATGTCGCGATGAACGTCCAATACTCGTTCTGGGGCCATCGCTTCTCGCCCTACAGCCGCGACATCAACGTGGGTGCGCCGGTCCGCTTCCTGGCTGATGGCCGTCCGTTCTACAGCGGCTCCGCCAATCGTCCCGATGCGCGTTTCCGGCGCATTCTGCTGATTGAGACCGGGTCCAACGCCAGCTACCACGCCATGGATCTGAGTGTCCGGAAGCGCTTCTCGAAAGGTCTGCAATTGTCGGCCACCTGGTCCTGGTCGCATGCGCTCAGCGATTCCGACCTGCAGGGCGGAGCCCTCACTGATCCTTCCAACCGCCGTCTCGACTACGGCAACTCCGGCACCGACGTCCGCCACTCGTTCAACACGCAGTGGCTGTATGCGCCCCGCTTTGATAACGCCGGGCTGAAGTGGATCAATGGCTTCGAACTGAGTTCGTTGCTCTGGTACAACAGCGGCTATAACGTCAACGCTGTCGCCGGTACGGACGTCAACAACGACCTGACGGTTAACGATCGCCTGGCTGGCCGCGCTCGCAACTCCTTCCGGGGTCCGGACTTCCTGCAGATGGATACGCGCATCTCGCGCAAGTTCAAGCTGTTTGAGAAGTACACCGCCGAGGCGATCGCCGAAGCCGAGAACATGATGAACCGGCTCAACCCCGGCTGTTCGATCGACGGCTGCACGGGCGCGGTCGTGAATCGCGACGGCGCGGCGGACTTTGGGCGCATCACCGCCGCCCGCAACGGACGCCAGTTGCAGTTCGGCTTTCGGGTGTCATTCTAGCGATCAATTCCATCGGGATTGACGACCGCGACGACAGCGCAGATCCACCGCGACTGCTCGCTTGGAACTGCCTCGTCGCCGATCTCACGGCGAGGCGCAGTGAGGCCAGCGGTGGTCAGTTCCACACGCCGGCGCGCCCTGTCACCCGGGTAGCGTCTCCGCATATATGGTGATGGTTGCTGGCTCTGGAAAGTGGAAAGGCTAGTATGAAATACTGATCACTGGCTGCTCGCAGGCCAGAATCTCTATGACTATTGTGTTTAGGCTGCTTGTCTCAGCGACGATTACTTGGCTATTAGGTATACCTGGGTTGATGGGGGTGGCCAGTGCCCAGCCTGCCAGTGAGTTGCGGCTGCTTATTCTGGATGCTTCTGGTGCCGGGCTGGAAGTGGTGGGGTACGTATCGGGTGCCGCACTCAAGCGTGACCTTTCCTTCTCCACCGACCCTTCCGGCCGGGCCGTGGTCTCTCCCCTTCCGGCTGGGCGCTATCGCGTTACGGCGGCCAAGCGCGGCTTCGCGTCTCGCACCATCGAAGTGGAGGTCACCGCGGCCAAGCCCACTGAACAGACGATCCGTCTCGATATCGCCGCGTCCAGCTTTGAAGTAAGCGTGGTGGACACTACGCCGCTGCCGGGCGTGGATCAAGATCCCTTCGCCATTGCCGCGCCGGTGCAACTGGCCACGGCCAAGGATGTCCGGTCGAGTGGTGCCCTCACCCTGACGGACCTGCTGAACCAGCGGCTGAATGGCGTCTTCCTGAACGAGATCCAGGGCAACCCATTTCAAGCTGACTTGAGCTATCGCGGCTACACGGCCTCGCCGCTGCTGGGTACGCCGCAGGGGCTTTCGGTCTACATGGATGGCGTGCGGATGAATCAACCGTTTGGCGACGTGCTGAGCTGGGATCTGATTCCGCGCAACGTCATCGAAGATACGGTGCTGATGCCGGGGTCGAATCCGCTGTTCGGGTTGAATACGCTAGGTGGCGCGGTCTCGATCCACACCAAGGACGGGCGCAGCGCGCCGGGCACGGTTCTGCAATTGGGCGGCGGCAGCTTTGCGCGCAAGTCCGCCGACATTGAGCATGGCGGCTCCACCGCCAGGGGACTCAACTGGTATCTGGCCAGCAGCTTGTTCTTTGAAGATGGTTGGCGTGACGACTCGCCGTCGAATGTCCGGCAGTTCTTCGGGAAGTTCGGCAAGCAGGCGCAGCGGACCAGTGCGTTTCTCACGTTGGCCTATGCCAACAACTCGCTGCTGGGCAATGGACTGCAGGAACAGCGCTTTGTGCAGCGCGAATATTCCAGCGTCTACACCAAGCCCGACATCAACACGCACCGGTCGCCCTCGGCCAACTTGGGCTGGCGGCACGCGGTCTCGAATCGCCTGAATTTGTTCGGCAACGCCTACTATCGCTATCTGCGGACCCGGGCGTTTAATGGCGACATCAACGAAGGGGCGCTGGATCAATCGGTCTATCAGCCCAGCGCGGCGGAGATCACGGCGCTGCGGGCGGCGGGCTATTCAGGGTTTCCGCTCAGCGGAGCCAATGCCACCAACACGCCGTTCCCTTACTGGCGCTGCATTGGGCAAGTGCTGCTGCGCGATGAGCCGGGCGAGAAGTGCAACGGCCTCTTGAATCGGGGCTCCGCTGTTCAGCACAACTATGGTGCCTCGGGACAAGTAAGCTGGTTCACCTCCGGCCCGGTGCGCAGCCAACTCACGGCGGGCGCGGCGTGGGACCGCAGCCACTCCGGTTTTGAGCAATCAACGCAACTGGGCTACTTGAATGCGGACCGCTCGATCACCGGCGTCAATGCCTTCGCCGATGGCGTCACCGGCGGTGAGGTGGATGGCGAACCGTTCGATACGCGGGTCTATCTGCGCGGCCATGTGCAGACGGGCAGCGTCTATGCGACGGACACGCTTTCGAGCGGGCGGTGGAACGTCACGCTCTCGGGCCGCTACAACCACACGACCATCGACAACAAGGATCGGCTGTTGCCCATCGCCGGGCCCGGCTCACTCACGGGACGGCACACGTTCCAACGGTTCAACCCGGCCGTGGGCGTCACCTACGGCAGTTCGTCCCGCTGGAATCTCTATGCCGGATATAGCGAAGGCAGCCGCGCGCCCACATCGGTGGAGTTGGGCTGTGCGGATCCCAATACGCCCTGCAAGTTGCCCAACGCCATGGCCGGAGATCCGCCGCTGCAGCAAGTGGTGACGCGCACGGTGGAGGCGGGAGTGCGAGGCACCTTTGAGAATGGCGTCCGCTGGAGCACCGGCTACTTCCGCGCCGAGAATCGCAATGACATTCTTTTTGTGGCCTCCGAGCAGACCGGCTTTGGCTACTTCAAGAACTTTGGCCAGACGCGGCGGCAGGGCGTTGAGCTGAGCTCCAATGGCCGCTGGCGGCGCCTGACGATGGGCGGGGGCTACACGTTTCTGGAGGCCACCTATCAGAGCCCCGAGAGCGTGAACGGCTCCGGTAACAGTTCAAACGTGAGCGCGCTGGCCGGGCGGAGAGGCTTGGAAAGCTCCATCGGGATCACCCCCGGCGATCAGATGCCGATGACGCCCTCGCACATGCTGAAGGGCTTTGCCGATCTGCAGGCCACCTCCAAGTGGACGTTGAACCTGGGCCTGTTTGCGATGTCGAGTGCCTTTGCGCGGGGCAATGAGAACAACCGCCACCAGGCCGATGGCCGGTTCTACCTGGGCCAGGGTTCATCGCCCGGCTACGGCGTGGTGAACGCTGGCTCGCGTTATCAAGTGACCCCGCGGGTGCAGCTCTACGTGCAGGTGAATAATCTGCTGGACCGGCGCTACTACAGCGCGGCGCAACTGGGTCCGGTGGGCTTTCAAGACAACGGCAACTTCATCGCCCGGCCCTTCCCGGCCATCAACGGAGAGTTTCCGGTGCAGCAGTCAACGTTCTTTGCTCCGGGGGCTCCGCGCGGCGTCTGGGGTGGGTTGCGGTTCAAGTTTTAACGCCTGCGGGACGCCCTGTGGCCCTTTTCACAGTGCCCATATCGGGGTCTGATAGCATAAGTCGCAGATGGCACAAGTCTCTGTCTCGACTGAACCTTTTGACGCAATCGTGGTGGGCTCCGGGGCCACCGGCGGGTGGGCCGCCAAGAAGCTGACCGAAGCGGGCATGAAAGTGGCGCTGCTCGAAGCCGGTGCCAAGACGACGCCCAAGGATTTTTCCGAACACACCAACCCTTGGCAACTGCCCTATCTGGGCATGTCGCCCAAGGTGATGAAGGACCGGCCGATCCAGGGCAAGTGCTACGCCTGCACGGAACACAACTACAAGTGGTTCGTGAATGACGTCGAGAACCCCTACACGCAGGAAAAGCCGTTCTGGTGGATTCGCCAGCGCGCGCTGGGCGGCCGCTCACTCAGCTGGGGCCGGCAGAGCTACCGCATGTCGCCGCTCGATCTGGCCGGTGCCTCGCATGACGGCTATGACGTCGATTGGCCGCTCAAGTACGACGAGTTGGTGCCCTACTACGAAGAGGTCGAGAAGTACGTCGGCATCAGTGGCCGGGCGGAAAATTTGCCGCAACTCCCGGATTCCATCTTCCTGCCGCCCATGGACATGACCTGCGGCGAAGAGATCTTCCGCGATCAGGTGAAGGCCAAGCTGGGCCGTACGGTGACCATCGGCCGCGCGGCGATCTTGACTAAGGCCCACAATGGCCGCGCGGCCTGCCACTATTGCGGCCCCTGCGAGCGTGGCTGCGTGACGTACTCGTATTTCTCCAGCCCCTTCACCACCATCAAGGACGCCCTGGCCACCGGTCGCCTGACGCTGCTCACCGATGCGGTGGCGGCCCAGGTGTTGATGAAGGACGGCAAAGCCAACGGCATTGCCTACTTTGACCGCCTGACGCGCGCGCCGCGTGAGGTGCGGGGCAAGATCGTGATTCTGTGCGCTTCGACGCTGGAATCGACGCGGTTGATGATGAATTCGGGTATCGCCAATTCATCCGGCGCGCTGGGCCACTACCTGATGGACCACATCTATTCGGGTGGTGCGCAGGGCATCATGCCGAACGTGGAGACCAAGCCCTGGGCAGGTGCGCCGCGCCGGCCGAACGGGATCTACGTGCCGCGGTTCCGGAACCTGAACCAGCCGTCCACCAACGGCTTCATCCGCGGTTATGGCTACCAGGGCGGCTCGCAGCCGGCCTTCAATATGGGCGCTGATGGCTTTGGCGCGGAGTACAAGGAAGCCGTGCGCGCGGGCATGTACGGCATCAACATTGGGCTGTGGGGCGAATGCCTGGCCCGCAAAGAGAACCGCGTCGAGATCGATAAGGACCGTGTCGATGCCTGGGGCATCCCGGTGCTGAAGACCATCATGGAATGGGGCGACAACGAAAAGAAGCTCTGGCGCGACGGCGTGGCCCAGGCCGGCGAGATGCTGGAAGCGGCAGGGGCCAAGGATGTCAAGACGACTCCCGATGGCCGGTGGTCCGTGCCCGGTTTCTGCATCCACGAAGTGGGCACCGCGCGCATGGGGTCCGACCCGAAGGCCAGCGTCCTCAACAAGTGGTGCCAAAGCTGGGACGTCAACAATCTGTTCGTCACCGACGGAGCGGCCTGGGTCTCGATCGGCTGCCAGAATCCGACGTTGACCATGATGGCGCTAACCGTCCGCACCTGCGACTACATCGTCAAGGAATTTGCCCAAAAGGCCCGCTAGCTAGTGGGTGCTGTCCAGTTGCACCTTGCCCGCGAAACGGCGGTAGAGGAACCACGTGTAGGCTCCGGCCAGCAACATGCCCGGTGTCCACCACCACAGCCCCACGCCCAGGCCGTAGTTGGCCGCGGCGGTGTTCTGGATGGTTAAGCCCAGGCTGGGTTGCGTGGAGGACGGCAGGACGTAGGGGAAGAGGCCAAAGGCGGCCGAGGTCATCATGCCCAGGATGAAGACGCAACTGCCCAGAAACTGCGTCACGTCGCCTTGCTTCAGGAACACGATGCCCAGGCCCACCACCGCCAGGGCGGGGAAGATCAGGCCGGCGGGCTGCGTGGTGAAGCTCCGCACGATCTGCGGCTGAAGCGAAAAGCTGGCGACGGTGACGGCACCGGTCAGCAGCAGTGCCACCGCTGCCGCCAGGCGGGCCAGGGTGCGGCTGTCATTGGCCAGCGCACCTTCCGTCTTCAGCTTCACCCAGAGCGCGCCGTGCATGGTGAGGGTGGCGAACGCCAGCAGACCCACCAGCACCGTGTACCAGTCCAGAATGCCGGGGTCAGCGCCGGGCTGCCAGTTGGTCCACAGTGGGAGGAAGAACTCCGCTTGGCTATCAAGCGGTACACCGCGCACGACGTTACCCAGGGCCGCCCCGTAAAAAATCGCGAGCAACGCGCTGGCGACGCCGAAGACCTTATCCCATAGCGGCCGCCACAGATCGCTGACGATGTGGTTGCGCAGCTCAATCGAGATGCCGCGCAGCATCAGCAGCCACAGCACCATCATCAGTGGCAGGTAGAAGCCCTGGAAGCTGGAGGCGTAGAGCGTAGGGAAGGCAGAGTAGAGACAACCACCGCCGGCCAGCAGCCAGACCTCATTGCCATCCCAGAAGGGGCCAATCGATTTCAAAACCAGCGCCCGGCGGGTCTGATCGCGGCCGATCAACAGGCTGACGATGCCCGCGCCGATGTCGAAGCCATCCAGGATCACGTAGAAGGTCAGCATCACCGCGACCAGGCAGAACCACAAGATCTGAAGAGTATTGGTGTCCATGGGTCAGTCTCCTACGGCCGGAACGGGTTGCGGCAAGGTGTCAGGCGTGGGCGTGGCCGATCCTGGCCCGTGGTCCACTTCACGCCAGATCATGAACAGAAACAGGACGCTCAGCAGGGTGTACATCCCCATAAAGCCCAGCAGCGTGAACAGCGTATTGCCGGCCGACACCCGCATGGACGCGCCTTCGGAGGTCCGCATCAGGCCGTAGATCAACCAGGGCTGCCGGCCGATCTCAGCGGTCATCCAGCCGGCGGTGTTGGCGATGTAGGGGAAGGGGGCCAGCAAAAACAGCATCCAGAGCAAAGGCCTCGATGTGTAGAGCCGTCCCCGCAGCAGCGAGAGCGTGGCCCATCCCATGGCCGCAATGAACAGCGTACCCAGGCCCACCATGATGTGGAAGCTATAGAACAGCAGCGGAATGTTGTCCGGGCGTTGGTCCGGCGGAAAATCCTTCAAGCCCTTCACTTGGGCATTCCAACGCTTGTAGGTGATAAAGCTCAGCGCCTCCGGGATGATTAGCGGGTTGTCCAGCTTGCCTTTCTCGACGTCTGGCTGGCCCATCAAGGCAACGCCTGCGCCTTGGCCGGCCGGATTGGTTTCGAAATGTCCCTCCATCGCCGCCAGTGTCGCGGGCTGATAGCGCGCGACGTTCTGGCCTTGCCCGTCGCCGGTGGGGAACAGCATCAGCACGCAGGCCACCAGGCCCGCCAGTACGCCCAGCCGGACGAAGACGCGTCCATGCTGCTCATGCTTGCGCTGCAACAGGTAGAACGCACCGATGGACGACATCACAAAGGCGGCCGTCACCACGGACCCGATCATGTTGTGCAGATACTGCCAGAACGTCCACGGATTGAAGATCAGCGCCGCCCAGCTGTCCAGTATGATCTCGCCCTGCGGCCCCAGCTTATAGCCCACCGGGTGCTGCATCCAGGCGTCGGTGGCGATGATGAAGAAGCCCGACATCCAGGAACCGACAAACACGCAGCAGGCGGCGGCAAAGTGTCCGGTGCGGCCCAGGATCTTTTCGCCATAGATGAACAGGCCCAGGAAGGTGGATTCGAGGAAAAACGAATAGACCCCCTCCATCGCCAGCGTCTGGCCGATCACCCCGCCGGCCGCTTTCGAGAAGCGGGACCAGTTGGTGCCGAACTGGAACTCCATCGGAATGCCCGTCACCACGCCCATGGCGAAGTTGATGGCAAAAATGCGGGCCCAGAAACGGGCGGATTCGTTGTAGTGCGGGTCGCCCGTCCGAAGATGCAGACCCTTTAGGATGACGATCAGTAGCGCCAGCCCCATGGTGAGCTGGGGGAACAGGTAGTGGTAGGTAACGGTGAAAGCGAAGTGAAAGCGGTGGAGAGCCAGGGCCGAATCCATCAGTCGCTCCTTTCTGACTGCGTAGGATCTCTCTAAACTAGAGAAATTCTACTTTCAGGAGAATTATTGCACTGTGAGAGGAATTCCACAAGGGAATAATCAACAGTGCTAACGGATGTGAAACGGGTGTGTGCTTTCGGAACTGGTCTTGGCAATCAGGTCACGCAGGATCAGCGTGGCGGTGTAGCGGCCGGGAGCGACCTTGGAATCGGGGGCCAGGCTGATGACGCCGGGAATGGCGGGTGGGGGATAGAAGAACTGGCGGTCCTCCCGGGCGCATAGCTCCTGGCGGAACAGCACTTTGCCGGCTGCATCGCGAACCACCAGGCCGTACTCGATCTGGACAGCATTGCGGGGGCCCAGGTTGAAGCCCGAAAGATCAAAACGGGCCCAGATTGGTTCGCCCGCGGCATAGTCGGGGGCGTCCATTTCCACCGTGCTTTCTTCTGACCGGAACCACCGCAGATTCAGAGCAGAGAGAGTGGCCGGCGGCGTGATGACGCGGCCGCCGACGGGAACCGGAAACTGCTGCCGGACTTCGGTTTGCGCGATCAAGTCTTTCACCACGATGCGCAGTTGATAGGTGCCGGCGTTCAGCAGGGCGGGCAAGGCGAAGCTGGCCCCGATCCGCGGACGCCATTTTTTGTCTTCGTCCGCCAGTTCCACTTCCACTTTGCCGCTGCGGCTTTCCGCCACCAGCAGGCCGCCCGAATCGGTCAGCAGGATGGCGTAATCCAGGCGGACCTTCTGGTCAGGGTCGTCACTTTTGCCGAACTGGCTGACCTGGAAATCAGTGAACACCAGTTCTCCGGGCAGCGCCCGGTAGTCGCGCGCCACCGCCGGCCCGCCTTCGAACTGGCGGAGGGTGAAGTTGTCGATCACCGGCTGGCCGGCAGCCACAGGGCCCAGTGCCGCGCCCAGCGCCCAGGCGCAAAAGGTCAGCCCGAACCCGTTGGGGCTAGCGCGGCGCAGGCGGAGCGGAAGGTGGCGGAACCACCGCTGGCAGGCCGGGTAAGCCAGTATTGGGTGCGCCAGTGCCGGATGCGGGCAGGGAATCATTCATGCTCTCCATCGAAAGCGGGATCTCAATCAGCAGGCTTTGTTCGCTGCCCGTCTCACCACCATCGGTCACGCGCAGGTTGTAGCCGCTGGGGGCCACGTCGAACAGGATCCAGCCTTCTTCTGTCTGGGCCGGCTTGATGGTGCGCAGCATACCCAGCCAGTTGTCGACGCCATTGCCATCGGCCAGTTCCTGGTACGAGTTGCCCTTGCTGTCTTCCAGATTCAGCAGCGGTACCGAGACATCACTGCCACCCGAGTTCGTGATCGTCACCCGCACTAGCAGAAAGCGGTTCTGCGGGATCCGGGTGGACAGCAAGTCGCCCAACTGCGGCTTCCACTGCGTTTCCAGCACGTTGTAGAGCAGCGGACCCACCTGCATGCGATCGCCCATTTTGTAGGAGAGCTTGCTTTGCGTGGGGGAACTCTTGCCGCACGCCCCCAGCACAGCGGCTGCGGCCAGCAAACAGATCGTGTGTAATTGAAACGGGCGGATAGTTGGGTTTTGACGAGGTCTCACGTAAATTCTAATGTATCGCTTCCTGGCAGTTTTTCTAGCGCTAACTTTTGGTGCCGCCGGACTATCGGCCCAGTCTGAACATCCTAAGACCGGGCGCCGCATTGCGGGCGTGATGGGTTTTGGCGGAGCGGAGTGGCTGGAACGGTCGGAACGCGAGATTGAAGAGATGCCCGACACGGCTTTGACGTCAATCGGCGTCAAGGAAGGGATGACCGTCGCCGACGTGGGCGCTGGGTCCGGCTACTTTACCGTGCGGCTATCAAGAAAGGTGGGGGCGGCCGGGAAGGTCTACGCCAACGACATTCAGCCCGAGATGCTGCGCCTGTTACGGCAACGGCTAGCCAAGGCCCAGTTCACCAATATCGAGACCGTACTGGGAACCGAGGCTGACCCGAAGCTGCCCGCCAAATCGCAGGACTTGATTCTGATGGTGGACGTCTATCACGAGTTTGCCCAACCTCAAAAGATGCTGCGCAAGTTGCGCGAGGCGCTGAAGGATGACGGCCGATTGGTGTTGCTGGAATACCGCAAGGAAGACCCCTGGGTGCCCATCCGGCCGGAACACAAGATGAGTGTGGCGGAAGCAAAGCTGGAAGTGGAAGACGAAGGGTTTCTGCTTGACTCAGTAAAGAAAGACCTGCCGCGCCAGCACATTCTCATTTTCAAGAAAGCGCTGGCGGCGGCTAAGAACTAAGTTTCCTGGCAATCCATTGGTGTGGCGCAGGCTGCCTGCTGCGATGGAATAGGCCCCTCCTGCGGGTCGAGGCTCGGCCTGAACGCATATCCGGCGAGTTGACCGGTTATGCCCGGCCCACCGTTTCGGAACCGAGCCCCGACCCGCAGGAGGGGCCTGCCCTCAAAGCGAGACCCTGGTACGGCCGATGGAAAAGCGCTCCCCGCTTACTTGCGGCGGTAGCACCACACCGTCCAGGTCGAGCTCTGCACCTTGCTTCACACGAGTCACTCTGTGTGAAGCACTACACTAAATCTCCCCGCGCAACGCGGCGGCGATCTCCGCCCGCACCTTGGCGGCAAACTCCGGATCGCTTACCCGGGCCGGGGTGATCTCTTCCAGCGACATCCGGGGCCGGGATTCGGCCACGGCGGTGCGCAGTTCCTCGGTCATGATGTCGCGTTGCGATTCGCTCAAACCAGCCACGAGTTCGCGGATTTTCAATCGAGTGTCCATGTTGTTGTCTTAACCTTTCAGCATTTGCAGGGAGTCCAGTTCGCGGAGCACTTTGTCGTGCTTCAGCGTGCGTTCTTCCGCCCAGCGGCGGTAGTTGTCGGCCTGAGTTTCCAATTCCACGGCGTGGGCGGTGAGCGCACCGGAGAGCGTCTGGGCCGGGTCGAACCGGATGTGGCCCTCAAACTCCGCCGCCTCGGCCATCAGTTGCGCCGTGCGCGCAATGCGGCCCGCCGCTTCCTGCCGCAACGCCGCGGCACGTGATAGCAGGTGGGTGGCCGTCATCTGCATCTCGTCGATCTCGGCCTCCGGCACCAGCCGCTCGATCAGGCGGAAGTTGGCGCGGGTCAGGACGCGATGCTCCAGGTCCATTTTCAGCAGCGGCTCCAGTGCCGGGGGTTCGGTGCCCTGCGCCAAGGCGAGTTCGATCTCACTGGTGAGGCTGCCGATCCGGTCCGCCGTCTCGGAGGCGCGGCGCATCACTTCCTGTTGTGAAAGGTGATAGCGCTTCAGGCGCAGGCGCACCTGCTCCAGTTCATTCCGCGTGGTCTGCACATCGGGCAGCGTGTCGATGCGCTCAAAGATCTGGGCCAACTGCGTCTGCATCGCTTCACTGCGCGCGGACGGAGTGGCAAAGGCCGTGATGTCGACGGTGTGGGTTTGGGTCATAGGGTGTCGCCCGGAAAGGCTCTCCGCTTCAAGAGCATTTCTGGCAGACACCGCGGTCCTGAACCCGGCCCGCGATAAGTAGATGAAAACAGGAGGGAGTTTTTTTGCGTTCGGGCGTGACCCTGAGTCTGCAGCCCGAATGCAAACGGCCTGCACATCCACCATAGGGCGGGCGTACAGGCCGTCTGAGCTTGATCGCTAGTGCTTAGGGCGGATCGCCCGCATTACTGCGCGGGCGGAGCCTGCGGCGGCGGACCCGCCGGGCCGGCATTCGGAGCGCCACCGGCTGGCGGCGCAGCTTTCACCTTCGGCGCATTCTGCACCATCACCTTCACCGGACTGATGATCAGGTGGGCGTTGCGGCCTTCCAGTTTCGGCTGGCCTTCGATGGTGCCGTGCTCTTTCAGATCATCTGAAAAGCGAAGCAGCAGCTTCTTGCCCAGATCAACGTGCGCGATTTCGCGGCCACGGAACTGCACCACCGCTTTGACGCGGTTGCCTTCCTTCAGGAAGCGGATGGCGTGGTTCTTCTTGAAGTCGTAGTCATGGTCATCGGTGTTGGGCCGGAACTTCAGTTCCTTCACCTGGATGACGTGCTGCTTCTTCTTGGCTTCGTTCTGCTTCTTCTTGTTCTCGTACTGCCACTGGCCGTAGTCCATGGCCTTGGCCACGGGCGGCTCCGCTGTGGGCGAGACGCAGATCAGATCCAGGCCGAGTTCCTGGGCTTTGCGGATGGCTTCATGCGTCGGCATGACGGCCACACTGCCATCGGGGAACACGGCGCGCACTTCACGCGCACGGATCGCTTCATTAACATTTTCACGAATTCGGGGACGAGGCCCGCGGGGAGGATAGTTCCGGGGTGGAAACATGCGCTAGGATTGACCGATCGCGCTCGAAATACGGATCATTGCCCGATACTATCAGATTTTTGTCTACAATTGAACCCACCCGTTCCGGCGGGAATCACCTCGCCAGAAATCCGGGTCCAGCGCTGTTACACTCAGGAGTGGCTATGGCCATTAGTAAAGAACTCCTCGACCTGCTTGTCTGCCCCCAGTGCCACCAGCCGCTGGAACTGCTGGCGGATTCACGTGGCTTGAAGTGTCAGGCCTGCAAGCGCGTCTACCCCATCCAAGACGACATCCCGGTGATGTTGATTGATAAAGCCACTATCGAAGAATAAGGCGGACCTCCGGGTTCTCCTCATCCGGCTGCGGAGCTTGGGCGATTGTGTGCTCACGACGCCCGCCATCCAACTGCTGCAGGCGCATCAGCCGGGCGTCGCCTTGGGCGTCGTGGTCGAACCCGCCTTTCGCGCCATTTATGAAGGCGTGCCGGGGCTGGAGATTGTCGATGATGTCCGCCGCTTCCGCCCCGATCTGGCGATCAATCTCCATGGCGGCACGCGCAGTGCGCTGATGACGCTAAAGTCCGGCGCCCGCTGGCGGGCCGGCTTTGCGCACTATTCCCTGCGCTGGATCTACAACCTCCGCATCCCGCGGGCGCAGGAGATTCTGGGTGTAGACCGCGTGGTTCACACGGCGGAGCATGTCGCCTCCGCGATGTTCTGGCTGGGCGTCCCGCCCACGGAGATTCCCCGAGCCAAGCTCTTTGCCGATCCACCCGTGGCTGGGCCGCCCTACGCCGTGATCCATCCCTTCGCCTCGGCACCGGAAAAGCAGTGGCCCGCCGAGCGCTTTCGGGAAGTGGCGGCGAATCTCGATCTGGAGCCCGTCTTCATCGGCACCGCAGCGGATGACTTCACTCCTTTCGCGCAGTACCGCTGCGTGGCCGGATCACTGAACGAGACCAAACGGCTGCTGGCCGGGGCGTCGCTGTTTATTGGCAACGATTCCGGCCCCGCGCACATGGCGGCGGCATTCGGGCTGCCGGTAGTAGTGTTGTTCGGACCTTCCAATGAAGTGGTCTGGGCACCCTGGCGCACCGAGTCTCGCGTGCTGAAAAACACTGATCTCTCGGCCATCCCGGTCGCCGCGGTTCGCGAAGCCGTGGCTGATCTGAGGAGCGCTTCTGTGCGCCAGGCAGGGGGGCGCGGATGAGGCGGCTGCTCGCGTATGTGAAGCCGTACTGGGCGGCACTGGCAGGTTCCGTCGTGCTGATGGCCCTGGTGGGCGCGGCGCAAGCGGCACTCGCGTTGCTGATCCGGCCGATCTTTGACCGGGTGCTGAACCCCTCGACAGCCGATGATGCCGTGCCATTGCTGACGTTCCCCGCCATCGGCCTGCGCCTTGATTTGAATCATCTCTTCCCGGCCGGTATGCACGATGTCTGGACCATGGTGGCCGCCGGCATTACCACCGTCTACCTGATCAAGGGCGTCTGCGATTACTGCGGCAACTACCTGATCAACTACGTCGGCCTGGGTGCCGTCATGGACCTGCGGCAACGGGTGTTTACCCACGTGCTCAAGCAGGATTCGCAGTTCTTTGAACTGAACTCGACCGCCCGACTGATGTCGTCCATCATGAACGACATCGAAAAGATCCAGGTCGCCTCCTCCCACATGCTGGCGGACTGGCTGCGGCAAACCTTTTCGGCGATCGGCCTATTGACCGTTCTGCTCCAGCACGACTGGAAGCTGGCCTTCGTGTCGTTGACCGTGCTGCCGTTCGTGCTGGTGCCCACTGCCCGCATCGGCAAGCGGCTGCGCCGCACGACGCGCCGCGCTCAGGATGACGCGGCTGAATTGAATGAGGTGCTGCAAGAGGCCCTGGCCGGGCATCCCGTGGTGAAGGCCTTCAATGCGGAACAGCACGAGGCGATCCGCTTTGAAGCCGCCACGCGGCGCCTGCGCATCTCGAACCTGCGCTACGTGGCCCAGCAAGCACTGGCCTCGCCCTTGATCGAGTTCTTCGGCGCGCTCACCATCATCGGCCTGCTCACCTACGCCCGCACGCAGATCAAGACCGGCGCGATGACCGCCGGCGAGTTCACCAGCTTTGTGATTGCGCTGCTGATGCTCTATGAGCCGGTGAAGCGCCTCACCGGCATCCACAACATCTTCCAGCAAGCCGCCGGCGCGTCGCAGAAGGTGTTTGAGTATCTCGATACCAAGCACGAGATCTGCGATAGCCCGCAGGCGCAGCCCTTGACCGCCTTCCGCCACAGCATCCACTTCCAAGACGTGCGGTTCCGTTACCCCACCTCGGAAAGCGACACGCTGCGTGGCATAAATCTCGAAGTGAAGAACGGTGAAGTGGTAGCACTCGTCGGGCCTTCGGGCGGCGGCAAGACCACCACCGCCAACATGGTGCCCCGCTTCCGCGAGATCACCGGCGGCCAGTTGACGATCGATGGGCGCGACATCCGCGACTACACGCTTGATTCATTGCGCGGCCAGATCGGCATCGTGGCGCAGGAGACGTTCCTGTTTAACACGACCGTCGCCAACAACATCCGCTACGGGCGGCTGAGCGCCACCGACGCTGAGGTTCGCGAAGCCGCGCGCAACGCCCTGGCGGCGGAGTTTATTGAGCAGCTTCCCGAAGGCTACGAAACGGTGATCGGCGAACGCGGCACCAAGCTCTCCGGCGGCCAGCGCCAGCGGTTGGCGATTGCGCGGGCGCTGCTGCGCAACGCGCCGATCTTGATCCTGGACGAAGCAACCTCGCACCTCGACACCGAATCCGAGATGCTGGTGCAGCGGGCGCTCTCAAACCTGATCGAAGGCCGCACCGTGATCGTGATCGCCCATCGCCTGTCCACCATCCGCCGGGCGGACAAGATCGTCGTGATCGACCGCGGGCAGGTCAGTGAATTGGGCACGCACGAAGAGCTGGTCTCCGGCGGCGGCATCTACCAGCGCTTGCACGAAATGCAGTACTTGGAGGCAGACGTATCATGACTCGTTCGATGACGGGCTATGCCCGGCTGAAGCGGCCCACCGGGTTGGGCGACGTGACGTTTTCGCTGAAGAGCGTCAACCACCGCACACTGGACCTGCACATCGGCCTGCCCAACGCGCTGGAGCCCTATGAATCGGCGCTACGGGCGGTGCTGAAGAAGCGTCTCCATCGCGGTCACGTCGAACTGCGTGCCTCGGTGGAACGCCCGCGCACCGCCGCGACGGCAACCGTCAATCGAGAACTGCTCGACACGTACATCGCTTCCTACCGCGCACTCGCGGCCGAGTATCACCTCTCCGGCGAGCCTGATCTGAACGCCGCGCTGCGTCTTCCGGGCATCCTGGCGGATTCCAGCGGTGCCATCGGTGAACCCGATGCGGCGACCGAAGCACAACTGGTGGACGCCCTCCACGCCGCCATCGATGTCTTCGACCAGTTCCGCCAGCGTGAAGGCGCAGAGTTGGCCGCCGATATGCAGTCCCGCCAAGCCTCGATTGCCAGCCTGGTGGATCAAATCGAACCGCACCGCGAGGCGATCGTCACCGCACTCCGGACGCGGGTCAACCAGAAACTGGCCGACATGGAGCTGAAACTGGACCCGCAGCGGCTGGCGCAGGAAGCCGCGCTGCTGGCGGACCGCTCCGACATTGCCGAAGAGCTCGCTCGCCTGCGCATCCACACCGCGGAACTGAAAAAGCTGCTCGAAGCGGGCGGCGAAATGGGCAAGAAGCTCGATTTTCTGTTGCAGGAGCTGAATCGCGAAGCCAATACGACGCTGGCCAAATCGGCTAACGCCGGAGAGGCCGGCATGGCGCTGACGCATCTCGGTCTGGCACTGAAAGCCGAGATCGAGAAGATCCGGGAACAGTCGCTCAATGTCGAATAGCGGGAGTTATCTGGTGGCCGGACCTAAATTTAACCATCTTGTGGTCGATGACTCTGGAATAATACTTTTACCTACCCGATGACCAATGTCTTCATCGTCTCGGCGCCGTCGGGCTCCGGCAAATCCACTTTGGTGAACCGCCTGCTCGCGGAAGACCCCCGGCTTGATTTCTCGATTTCCTACACCACGCGGGCCCCGCGCGGCAATGAGAAGGATGGCGAAAGCTATCACTACATTGGGCGCGACGATTTCCAGGCCCGCAACGCCAAGAATGAGTTTTTGGAATGGGCCGAAGTTTTCGGCAACTACTACGGCACCCACATCAGCAGCCTCGAACAGGCCCAAGCCCAACGGCACGATCTGGTTCTCGACATTGATGTGCAGGGTGCGCGACAATTAAAGCAGCGGATACCGTACGCGGTTTCGATTTTTATCCTGGCACCTTCCCGGGAGATCCTCGAAAAGCGGTTGCGGGCCCGTTCGGAAGATTCCGAAGCGGTGATTGAGCGGCGGCTGCTGGAAGCGGCCAATGAGATCCGCAACTACGCCGACTACGACTACGTGTTGGTGAATGATCAGGTAGAGGATTCGGTGCGCAACCTGCAGGCGATCGTCGCCGCAGAACGCGTTCGCCGGATCCGGATGGAAGAACGGATTGGCCCGATTCTGGCCACGTTCGACCGATAGTGTTTTGGTTGACCGCGGTATTGGTTTGAGGAGTTTGAAGAAATGTCTGACTTGCGCCCTAATGCGTTGAACACGATTCCGGATGACCCGGAATCCAGCACCTATCGCTTCATCATCGTCGCCGCCAAGCGCGCGCGCCAGTTGCAAGCGGGCGCCCGCAGCTTCCTGCCGACCACGCTGAAGAAGCCCACCATCGCCTCGATGGAAGAAGTGCGCCGCGGCTTGGTGAAGTACGAAGATTCCAACCGCGACCGTCCCGCCGAAGTCGTCTAGACGCTGGCTCCGTCCAGCTTGAGTAAGCTCGATTCATGAAGATCGCTCTCGGTGTTGGCGGAGGCATTGCCGCCTACAAGGCGGCGGAAGTGGCCCGCAGGCTCATGGAGCGCGGCCACACCGTCCAGGTAATCCTCACCGAGAGTGCGCAACAGTTCATCCAGCCCCTCACTTTTGCGGCCTTAACTGGCCAAAAGGTGATCACCGGCCTCTTCTCTGAAGCCTCGCCCGAGGCGACTCTCTCCAGCTCCGTTGAACACATTGGCGTCGCCCAGGAAAATGATCTCTTGCTGGTGGCCCCGGCTACTGCGGATCTGCTGGCCAAGTTCGCCCATGGCCTCGCGCCGGACTTTCTTTCGACCACCTACTTGGCCTTCACCGGCCCCGTCGTTCTGGCTCCGGCTATGAACTCGAACATGTGGCAGCACCCCGCCACCCAGGCCAACGTGGGCGTCTTGCGGCAGCGCCCGGGTCATCACCTGATTGCGCCCGATTCCGGCCTGCTGGCCTGTGGCACCACCGGCCCGGGACGGCTGGCGGAGCCGGATCAGATTGCCGCCTTCGTGGACGCTGTGGCGCATCCGCGGCATGACCTTGAGGGCGAAACCGTCCTCATCACCGCCGGCCCCACCCAGGAGCCCCTGGACCCCGTACGCTACATCACCAACCGGTCCAGCGGCAAGATGGGCTACGCGCTGGCCGAGGCGGCTCGCGATCGCGGAGCTCGCGTCGTGCTGATCACCGGCCCGGTGCACATTGAGGAGCCCGCGGGTGTCGAGATGCTGCACGTGCGCACGGCCCAGCAAATGCGCGAGGCCGTGATGGCACAGCTGGACAAAGCGTCCATCATCATCAAAGCGGCGGCGGTCGCGGACTATCACGTCGTGGACGTACCGGACCAGAAGGTGAAAAAGAGCGCTCTGCGGTTGAGCCTGAACCTGGACCCGACGCCCGACATCCTGGCCGAAGCCGGACGTCGCAAAGGGGACCGGCTGCTGATCGGTTTCGCCGCCGAAACCCAGAACCTGGTCGCCGAGGCGCGGCGGAAGCTGGAAACCAAGCACTGCGACATGGTGGTGGGCAATCTGGTGAACTCCACCTCCACCGGCTTTGAATCCGACATGAACGAAGTGACGCTGGTGATGAGCACCGGCGAAACCGTGGAAGTGCCGGCGGCGGCCAAACGCGCCATTGCCGACGTCATTTTTGATCACGCCCTCCGGTTGCGGCTGGCGTTGCACGGGGCGGCGTGAAAGGGCCCATCACGGAGCGAGTGAGATGACACCGGAAGAAAAACGGCGCCAACTGGAGTTCTACCAGGACCTGGGCTTCACTTTTCTGTTCCGCCGCCCGGCGGCAGAAGCATCCGCAGAGGCACCCGCGGCTGAGCCGCCGGCGGCAACTGTTTCTGCGCCCCTCGCAGCGGCAGCGGAGCCACCCGCGCCGCAACCGGCTCAAGTGGCCCCCATGGCCGCCCCCCAGCCCTCAAAGTCCGTCACTGCCCCGTTCGCGACTCAACCGTTGGCCACTGCACCGTTAGCCACCGAACCGCCGGCCATTGCCGCCATTGAACCCTATGTGCCGGAGCCGGTCCAGCAGGAAAGTCCGACCGCCCCTCCGGCTCTGGCGCCCGCGCCACCTCCCGTTGCTCCCCAGCCTGAGCCGGTGCTCCCGCGCCCCCCTGAACCCATGCCTGAGTTGTATACTTTGCCCCCGCTTGAACCCGCCGATGATTCGATGCTGAAGATCCGCGAGGACATCGGCGATTGCCGCCGCTGCCGCTTGTGCGAAGGCCGCAACAAGATCGTCTTTGGTTCTGGCAATGAACAATCGCCGCTCGTCTTTGTGGGCGAAGGCCCCGGTGCCGATGAAGACCAGCAAGGTCTGCCATTTGTCGGCCGCGCCGGCCAGCTGTTGACGCAGATGATCGAGAACACGGCGTCCAAAGAAGGCATCGCCATCACGCGCCCGGATATCTACATCTGCAACGTCGTCAAGTGCCGCCCGCCGGAAAACCGCACGCCGCAGCCGGACGAAATGGAGATCTGCGGGCAGTTTCTGTCGCGCCAGTTAACCGTCATGAAGCCCCGCGCCATCTGCTGTCTGGGGGGCACGGCGGCCAAGGCCTTGCTGAATCTGAAGGAAGGCATCACCAAGGCGCGCGGCCAGTGGTACAAGTGGCGCGATGTGCCGGTGATGGTCACCTATCACCCCTCCTACCTGTTGCGGAACCAGTCCAAGGAACTGCGCCGCGAGGCTTGGGAAGACCTGAAGAAGGTGCTGCACTTCGTCTACGATGAGGCCCAGTAACGTGCCGGATACGCGCGGCCTCTTCATCAGTTTTGAGGGCATCGACGGCGGCGGCAAGTCGACGCAGATGGTCCGCCTGGTGGCGCGCTTGCGTGAACTGGGCCGGCATGTCGTCGAAAGTGCGGAACCCGGCGGCAGCCGCATCTCCCGCCGCATCCGAGAGGTCCTGCTGGACCCGGCCACGCCGGAACTTTCGCCCACCACCGAGATCCTGCTCTACTTCGCGGCCCGCGCGCAGAACGTCGATGAACTGATCCGGCCAGGGGTTGCCAGCGGCGCCATCATCATCAGCGACCGCTTTACCGATTCGACGCTGGCCTACCAGGGCTCCGGCCGTGGCCTGGGGGAGGAACTGGTCCGGCAACTGGACCGGATCGCCTGCCGCGGCGTGAAGCCCGATCTCACCCTGTGCCTCGACATTGATCTCGCCACCAGTGCCGCCCGCGCCAAAAAGCGTGACCGCCTGGAAGAAGAGCCCGACCAGTTCCGCGCCCTCGTCCGCGACGCCTACCACCGGATGGCCGCCGCCGAGCCCGACCGCTTCCGCCTGATCGACGCCTCGGGTACCCCTGACGAAGTAGAGCAATTGGTGTGGGAGGCGGTAGCTCCTCATGTCTAGCCACCTTTGGCCGTGCGCCGCCAATACCGCTCCCTCGCGGTCGCGGCTCGGTAGCGCACTCTTTGTACCGAGCCGCGCGCGCCAGCAAGCGGGTCCAATCCTACCGAGCCGCGCGCGCGAGCAAGCGGGTCCAATACTACTGAGCCGTGCGCGTCAGCAAGCGGTCTGGCCGGTCGCAAGATGGATTTTGCCATGCGTGACCAAGGTGGCCCCCCATGTTTGACGGACGCGTCCGCGAACCGTTCTGGGGCAATGCCAGCGCCGTAGCGACGCTCGAACAGATGGTGTCCACCGGCCGCATTCCGCAGACCCTGCTGTTTGACGGCCCGGAGGGCATCGGCAAAGCCACGCTGGCCCGCCGCTTTGGCGCGGCGGTGCTCGGCGAACCGGCCAAGATCGAGCAGGACGACCTGTCCCGGCCCGAAAATCAGGAACGCATCACGGAGCGTGAGAAGTGGACTTCGGAGAAGCGCAACGAAGAGCCGATCTTCTTTGCCACCCAGTCCGATTTCGTCACCTTCCCGCCCGACGGCCCGCTGCGCCAGATCGGCATGCCCCAGATGCGCTTCCTCCGCGAACAGGCCCAGTTTGCCCCGCTTCACGGCTCCCGGCGGGTCTTTCTGATTGATGGCATTGACCGGGCCAATGAGCAGGCGGCCAATTCGCTGTTGAAGACCCTGGAGGAGCCGCCCGCTCACCTGGTGATCATCATGACGGCCACCAATGCCTACGATCTGCTGCCCACCATCCGCTCCCGCTCCGTCCCGGTGCACCTGACGCCGCTGGCTCCCGACGAGATGCAGAATTTCCTCACCACCCATGCTCAGGTGGACCGCGCGGAACGGCGGCTGGCGCTGGCCAACGGCTCACCAGGGCAGGCGCTCTCGATCGACCTCGATCTCTACGACAAGCGCCGGGGCGCGATGCTGGCGCTGCTGAAGGTGGCCGCCGGGCAGGCCAACTTTGGCACCTGGGTGAAGTACGCCGAATCCATCTCGGCGTCCAAGTCAGAGAAGTTGGACGAACTGCTGCGGGTGCTGGCCATCCTGCTGGAAGACCTTTTGCTGTTGGCGCACGGCAATGCCGAAATCCGCAACGTGGACCTGCGACGCGACCTGCAGCAGCTGGCCACCACGGTCACCTTTGCCTGGATCCGGCTGGCCGTGACGCGGGTTGAGGCCTTGGGTCAATTGGTGCGGCGCAACATCCAGAAGGCAATTGCGCTGGATGCCTTGATCGTCGAACTCAGCCGCGCCGCGACCACGCGGTAGGCTTGGGTACTACCCCTCCCGGCGACCCTTAACCGGGTCCGCTATGATAGGGGGAAACATTTGATCGACGATAAACGTCGATTGATTAAACCCATGGAACCCGTAAACCGCAAGCCGATCCGCAGCGCGCCCACCGGAACCGCATCCCGGCCGCCCGCCCAGAAAAAGCAAGTCCCCCCGGATCAAACCAACGCGGAAAACTTCTACTACCTGAAACAGATGCAGTCGAAGACCGAGATGGTGTTTGTTCTGCGGGATGGCGAAGTGATCAAGGGCGTCATCGAATGGTACGACCGCGCCAGCCTGAAAGTGAACCGCGAAGGCGCACCCAACCTGCTGTTGTTCAAGGACAACATCAAGTACCTCTACAAGGCCTAGTAGCCTTCTGTCCGACTAGCCCTATGCGTTAGCTTGGGGCTCGCTCGGTTCCAGGAAGAAGCCCCAAGCTCACGCATGGGGCTGGAATTCTCTCAGCCTCAGCTGGTCGACCCCGCCTGCGCCCGCACGGCCAACCGATACCTGCGCCGCTCGCCTGCCGCCTCATACCGCCGCTTTTCCGCTTCGGTCTCGGGCACCACCGGCGGGACGCGCGTATGCTTGCCGTCCGCATCCAGCGCCACAAACGTCAGATAGGCCGATGAGGTATGCCGCACGGTGCCGGTCCGCAGATTCTCGACGATCACCTTAACGCCCACTTCCATCGACGTCGTAAAGGCTCGGTTGACGCTGGCTTTCACCACCACCAGCTCGCCAATGTGCACGGGGTGAAGAAAGGTCATGTGGTCCACCGACGCGGTCACGCAGGGGTGCCGCGAATGCCGGCTGGCGGCGATCGCCGCCGCGATGTCCACCAGGTGCATCACCTTGCCGCCGATCAGGTTGCCCAGCGGGTTGGCATCGTTGGGCAGCGCCATCTCAGAAATCTCCGAGAGCGATTCGCGGACCATCCGCGGTTCCAGCGACCGCGGTTCGGGGGTGGGGGGAGTTATTCTTTCAGCCATGCCTCTGCCTGCGTCGAGAGCACCGTACCGGCTTCGATGGTGGCCAAGCCACCCCAGCGCACCGGACGATGATCCTTCTCCAGGATAAACATCGGCCCTTCCGGCCGCTGACTGAAGCGCACCGCGTCGGCTTCCCGCTCTGGCGGCAGGTGCGGGCATTGCCGGGCGTACCCCAGGTTGCAGTGCTCCAACTGCGCCTCCTCGTCCGGCGTGCCCCCCACCGTGCAACTTCCCAGCCAAAACGCCCGCAAGGGCAGCCGGAACGCTACCGCGCGGTGGGACTTCGTCTGAGGCTCAAAATAAGGGCACGGCACGCGCTGAATCTTAACACGCCCGGCCGATTTGAAGACAGCTCACGATCCGTGCCCGGTATCATAGAGAGCATGAGTGCCCGATCCGATGCCCTCCGCCAAATGTTGGCGCAAGACCCGAAAAACAGCTTCGTCCGCTACGGCCTGGCGCAGGACCTGCTGAACTCCGGCGACGGCGAAGGGGCGGTCACCGAGTTCCGCACGCTGATCGAAAACGACCCCAACTACGTCGCCGCCTACTTCCACGGCGGCCGCGCGCTGGAAACCCTGGGCCGCACAGAAGACGCCAAAGCCATCTATCGCGACGGCATCACTACTGCTCGCCGGACCGGTGATGGTCACACGCTGGGTGAGCTTGAGGGTGCGCTGGCGATGTTGGGGTAAGCTCCGCACCGCCGGACGCAAGTGATTTTAGAAATCGAGCCGCAACCCGAACTGCACCGTCCGGGGATCGGTAATCGTCGAAGCGATGCGGCCCACATTCGCCGGCACGCTGATGTTGGTGGCCGGATTACCAAAGTTCGCCCGGTTCAACATGTTGAAGAACTCCGTGCGGAGGCTGGCGCGGAGCCGCTCCGTGATGGCGAAGTTCTTGAAGATCGCCGCGTCCCAGGACGCGACGCCCGGCCCAAACAGTGCATTGCGGGCACTATTGCCGAAAGTGAATGGTGTCGGGATGGCAAAGGCGCTCGGGTCAAACCAGCGATCCACGGAACGGTTGGACGGAACCGCCGCCCCGTAGCCGTTCACGACATTGGCCCGGCTGGAGAGCCAACCCAATTGGGTGGCCGTGAAGTTGACTGAGTACGGCGAACCGGTGCCCGTGCTGAGAATGCCCGAGACCCGCCATCCGCCCACCAGTTTTTCCTGCAAGCCTTTGGCGCCGGAGAGGAATCGCTGGCCTTTGCCGAACGGCAGGTCGTAGGAGTAGTTGGTGACAAACCAGTGGCGGCGGATGCCGTCCTGGTTGCCCCGGTCATACCGGAAATCCTGATTGTTCGCCGGTGCGTCTCCAAAGGTGAACTCGTTCAAGGCCCGGCTAAACTGATACTCCGCCTGCAGCGTGAAGCCAGAACTATAGCGGCGTTGCACGCCCACCTGCAACTGGTGCAGGATGCTGTTGCGGCCGGATTCCCAGTAGGTGATGGGGCCCCAAGGCTGGAAGCGCCGCCGCGGTTGCACGGTGCCGGGCGCCATGATGGGCTCGTTGGGATTGGAATTGCGCTCCAGCTTGGTGCCTTTGTTGCCCAGGTAGGAAACGCGGAGGGCGGTGTTCTTGGCCAGTTCGTACTCCATCGTCACATTCCATTGCTGTGAGTAAGGCGTGGCGCGGTTGCGGGCCACCGCCAGGATGGCCGGATTGGTCGGCAGTGTGCCCGCGCCGGGGAACGGGTTGGCCCACGTGAGATTGGGTACCGTGGTCGAGATCGGTTCGAAATTCTCCTGTGCCCGGAACGGCGGATTCGTAATGCCCATGCCCAGGGTGCCGTTGTAGGCGGCGATGACGTTGTAGAAGATTCCGTAACCGGTCCGGATCACGAAGCGGTTGCCGAACGGACGCCAGGCCAGGCCCAACCGCGGGGCAAAGTTGTTGCGGTCCGGGAAGAGATAGTTGCTCACATCAATGCCGTTGGTCGAGCCGTCCACCACCGGCAGTCCCAGCAGACGGCGATCCGCATTGGCAATACCCTTTACGACGACCACGCGATTGAGCGTGGCATCCCAATTGGCGATGTCGCCACTGGAATTGTCAAACGGCGTGGCGAACTCATAACGCACGCCCACATTCAACGTCAGCTTGGAGGTGATCTGCCAGTCGTCCTGGATGAAGCCAAAGATGCGGCTGTTCACCGGCTCATTCTCGGCGTTGCGGGTGTTGCGGGACGACAATGCTAGCGCGCCCAGCAGGTAATCAGAGAACGAGTTGCCGGAATACCGGCCATCAAACGTGAACTGCCCGCGCTGCGGGGGCGTGTTCTGGCGGTTGTAGCTGGAGATGCGCTGGAACTCCGCGCCCATCTTGACGGTGTGCTTGTTCTTGATCCAGGTGACTGAATCGTAGAGTTCGTAGGTCGCCTGGCGGTCCGCTGAACCCGGGGCGTCGGCAAAGCCGCGGAAGCCCAGAATGCTGACTCCCGGCAAACCTCCTAACCCTTCTGCCGGTTTGATCAGGCCCGGGATCAACGAGGAGGGATCGAAATCAAAGTTCTGCGGCGTGCGGAAAAAGCGGTTATGCTGCCAGCCGAACCGAGCCTCATTCAGCAGGTTCGAACGGATGGTCCGCGTGTACTGCAACATCGTGTTGTTCGTGGAGTTGCCCCAACCGCCCCAGTTGCCAAACTTCTCCGTGCCCGCACCACCCACGGCGCTGGAAAAGAAAACACCAGATTGGTTGAACGGTCCATTGGCCGACCGGAAGAAGCGCCCCGTGATCCGGTCGTTCTGCGAAAGGTTGTAGTCCACCTTGATCGAATAGCGGTCCACTGGCTCCAGCACCGGAATATTCGCGACGTAGTTGTTTCCGAGGCCCGCCGGTCCTGAACCGGGCAGATTAGGCGCTGAGAAAAAGCGATCCAACCCCTTGGGTACCGCGGCAATGCGCTCTGCCGGAATCTGGTTGCCGGGGAACGGCACGCCACCGTTGAACGGGTCGCGGATGGCCGTCGGTACCAGTCTGAAATCTCCCTGCCGCAGCGCGAGGGTGGGCATCTGCGTCACGTTCTGGCCCGCCCGCAACAGGCGGAATCCTTCAAAGCTGCCGAAGTAAAACAGCTTATTGCGAATGATCTTCCCACCCAGCGAGGCGCCATACTCGTTCCGATTAAACACTTGACGCGGGATGCCGGCGCGGTTGTTGAAGAAGCTATTGGCCGCGGTCGCGCGGTTGCGATTGAAGTAGAAGAGACTGCCGTGCAGCTCATTGGTGCCGGACTTGGAGCTGACGACAATCTGCGCTCCGCCACGGCCAAACTCGGCACTGGCGTTGTTGGCGATCACCTTAAATTCGCCGATCGATTCGAGCGACGGCACGGTGGTGAGATTCCGCTCATTGCCGGCATCGTTGCCGGACACGCCATCGACGGTCAGATTCACCGCGCCGAAGCCGCCATTGCCCGCCACATAGGGGTTCATGGCTGGATTCTGCACACCGGGCGCCAGCGAAAGCAGCCCGAACAGGTTCTGGCGTCCATTCAGCGGCATCGTCGTGATCTGCTTGCCATCGACGATATTGCCGACGCTGGATGAATCGGTCTGGATCACCGGTGCCTCGGCCTCAATCTCGACTCGCGTGGTGACATCGCCTACGGTGAGCGAGACATCCAGGCGAACGGTCTGATCCAGGTTCACTACCAGATCGTTGATGACGTTCATCTTGAAGCCAGCGGCGCTGACCGTCGCGCGGTAGGTGCCGGGCAATAGATTGGGCACGCTAAACTCGCCACCCGTCGAGGCCAGCACGCTCACGGCTTGGCCGTTCGCCAAGTTGTCGATGACGACCTTGGCCGAACCGACGGCCGACCCCGACGGGTCCGTCACGCGTCCCAGAATGGTGCTGCGAGCTGATTGGGCCATCGCGGTCGACGCGAAGGCTCCCCACACAAGCAAACTGATGACAATCCGATTTCGCATGCCTGAGATGCTATCACCGGGTACGAAACTTCGCAATGCAATACAGTTTGCGATATGTCTGACAAAGAAGTGCCGCTCTGGCCATTGAGCGGCTGCCCATCGCAGCGCCTTAGAACGGAACGTCGTCGTCAGTGATGCCCGGTGCAAAGTCGTCGTGGCCGCCCGAGGGAGCACCCTGCTGCATCGGACGTCCGCCACCAGCGCGGCGCGGAGCGGACTGCATGCCGCCGCCCTGGAACTCTTCGCCACCGCCGCCTTCACCGCGGCCACCCAGCAGGATCACTTCTTCGGCCACCACTTCGGTGGTGTACTTCTTGTTGCCGTCCTTGTCGTCGTAGCTGCGCGTTTCCAGGCGCCCTTCGACGTAGACCTGCTTGCCCTTCAGCAGGTAAGTGCCGACATTTTCCTGACGCCACAACACCACGTTGTTCCAGGTGGTGGCTTCTTTCCAATCGCCGGTCTGCTGATCTTTCCAGCGGCGCGATGTGGCCACCGAGAACTGGGTGACGGCGACTCCCTGGGGAGTAAAGCGGGTTTCCGCATCGCGGCCCAAATTGCCGATCAGGATTACTTTATTGACGCTACGTGCCATGCTCTCCGCAACTTTAGCATGTTCTGCCATAATCGGAAGCGAAGCCCGTCCGCCTGCCACGCGAAGTACTTTGAATCCTCCTCCCCAGCCCATCGCCCTGAAACAGTTTGGCCAGGATGGTCCACTGGTGGTGTGTGAATCCGGCATTGCCGGATCGCACTTGAACTGGATGGGCTTGGTCCCGCAGCTAGCGGAGTTCACCCGCGTGGTGGTGTACGACCGGGCCGGCTATGGCGAGTCCGCTCCGCGTCCGGAGCCGCGCACGGCACGCCAATGTGCCATGGAGTTGGCGGAGCTGCTGGAAGCTGGTTCGCTAGCGCAAGAAAAGCTGATCCTGCTGGGCCATTCCTTTGGCGGCTTGATCGTCCGCCTTCTGGCCGAACTCCGGCCGCAGCGCGTGGCGGGCCTGATTCTGCTGGACCCGATCTTGATCGGAGAATGGTGGCCGCCCACGCCCGCCTCCCGCCGACGGTGGCGTCGCGGCGTCACCGCGGCTCGGCTGATGGCCGCCGTTGCCGCAACCGGCCTGCTGCGTCCTTTGCTGGGGCGGGGAGGTGGCGTCGAGTCCGTCCGGCATCCGCGCTTGAAGCAACTGCTGGGTGAGATCGCCAAGATGCCCGCCTGGACTTGGCCACTGGTGCGACGCCATTGGTCCCAACCGGGGAGTTTCCGCAACGTCGCCCGGTACTTTGCTTCGCTAGAAACCAGTTGTGAAGATGGAGCCCGTTGGGCACCTTTAGGAGATTTGCCGTTGACTGTGATCTCAGGCGCTCATCTGACGCCAGAACTGCAAGCTGAACATCAGCATTGCGCCGCCCTTTCGTCCCGTGGCCGCCATCTGGTGGCCCCGCGCGGCGGACACTGGGTGCATCTGGATGCTCCCGAACTGGTGCTGGACGTGCTACGCCAGCACGCGGAGGCCGCATGTTGAGCCCTGCCCGCGCCGCCGCCTGGGACGCACTGCTGGACGTGCTGGAAGGCGCGCATTCCGATGAAGCGCTGCTCTACCGGTGCATGACGCTCGAAAGCCGCGACGCCGGCCTCGCGCAGGAGATGGTGCTGGGCGTCCTGCGGAATCAGCTCTCGCTGGACTTCCTGATGGGCTACTTTGGCGCGCCCCCGCACCTGGACGACAAGGTCCGCACCGCGCTGCGCCTGGGGATCTTCCAGATGCGTTACCTGGACCGTATCCCCCGCCACGCCGCTGTGGGCGAAAGCGTCGAACTGGTGAAGCGCAACGGCAAACGCTCCGCCGCCGGTCTCGTGAATGCCGTGCTCCGCAAAGTCACCCGAGACCCCGTGCCCTGGCCTGACCGCGAAACCGAATGGTCCTGCCCGGAATGGCTGATGGCCCGTTGGGGAGTGCGCGCGGAGGCGATCGCCGGGCATGCGCTCACCATCCCGCCCAGCGGCATGGACGTCGGCGCGCAAACCATCGTCCCGCTGCTGGAACTGGCTCCTGGCATGACGTTCCTGGACCTGTGCTCGGCCCCCGGCAACAAGACGCGACAAGCGTTGACCTACTCGCCCTCGCTCGTCGTCGCCGCCGACCGCAGCTTGCGGCGCCTGGAAACCGTGCCCGGCCATCGTGTCCTACTCGACGCCACGCAGCCACTTCCCTTTAGCCAGATCTTTGATTGCGTCCTGGTGGACGCCCCGTGTTCCGGCACCGGCACACTCGCCCGCAATCCGGAAATCAAGTGGCGCCTCTGGCCGGAAGACTTCCTCCGCCAGCAGCAACGCCAGCGGCAGATCCTGGAGCAAGCCCTGAAAGTGGGGCGGCGGGTGGTCTATGCGACGTGCTCGCTTGAGCCCGAGGAAAACGAGGACGTGGTGGCCGGCCTGCCGGTGCTGAAGACCATGCGCCGCTGGCCGGGCGAAGACGAGGGCGACGGCTTCTTCGCGGCCGTCATTGAAGGCGCGCCGCAGCGTTAGCTGACCCGGTAGCGAAGCCACATTGTGTTATCATTGTGTACGCAAATGGCGCGGACGACAGAGACGGCAAAAGTCGGAATCCGGGAGTTCCGGGAGAATCTGTCCAGTTACCTGGAATCGCAGACTCCCGTGGCCATCACTCGTCATGGCACCACCATCGGTATCTACGTCCCAACCCGGCCCCAGCCTCGCCAGGAGGAACTGGAAGCGATTCGGGTGGCTGGCGAAAAAATGCGTGAGTTGATTGCGGCGGCAGGCACCAGCGAAGAAGAGCTGGTGGCGGATTTCAAGGCCTTGCGCCGCCAGCGTAGGATCCTGAAGAGCTAACCATGCTGGTGCTTGACGCGAATATCTTGATTCGCGCCGTGCTCGGATCAAGAGTGGTGTCCTTGTTGCGCCACTATTCGCCGCGTGTTGAGTTCCTTGCACCGGACACAGCCTTTCAGGAAGCAAGGGAGCACCTGCCCGCGATACTCGCCGCCCGTGGTGTGGCTGTCGATCCGGCAATGGCGATGCTCGAGCTAGTTTCCTGCTTGGTCAAGGCTGTGGATCCTGAGACCTATTCTCTGTGCTCGACCAGTGCCCGCGAGCGGATCGCCCAGCGTGATGAGGATGACTGGCCCGTCGTGGCGGTGGCGCTCACCTTCGACTGCCCCATTTGGACCGAAGATACCGACTTCTTCGGCTGTGGAGTAGCCACTTGGACAACTGACCGGGTGGAGTTGTTTCTGGCCCAGGCAGCGGAATGGAAACAGTAGGCTAGCGGCGGGCGCTCAACGCCGACACTTTCCTACCTCCGCCAACGGAGCACATCCCGCCGATGCTCAATCGCGGGTGGGTTCGCAAAGACGACGTTGACGATGTCAAAGCGGACCGTCTCCCAGTCCGCCTCCGCGCGATGCACGTAGTCCAGCGCGGCGCGGAGCAAGTGGCGTTCCTTTTCCACACCCACCGCCCGGTCCGGTGAGCCGAACTCTTCGGTCGCCCGGGACTTCACTTCGACAAAAACGATCGTTTCGCCATCCCGCACCACCAGATCGATTTCGCCCGCCCCACCCGGTGCGCGGTAGTTGCGCGCCACTACCGTCAAGCCGCAGCCCTCCAGATACCGGTGGGCCAAGTCTTCACCCTGGCGGCCCATGGCGTGTGCCCGATTACCGGTGCGCAGTCTGGCTCGGTGGCGTAGCCGGTCCAGCAGTTGGCGGAACATCGCTTTTGATCACTTCAAGCTCCCACTCAATCACCTTGCCCCGCACGATGTAGCAGAGATAGAACTCCCAGAATCGCCGGAAGCGGGGGAAGGCGTTTACCAGCAGCTCAAAGCCTAGATACCTCCACAGTGCTAGTAGCTTGACGTAGACGGAAATCTCTCGAAACTTTACCGCCGAATAGTAGCCAAAGCCCGCATTGTCCGCGCCGAAATAGCGCAAGGAGAAGCTGTTCAGGTGCCAGCGGTGGGTGGGGTCACAAAATGAGCTGAAGTCGGTGTAGTGCGGCGTGGCGATCACGACGCGGGCGCCGTTCCGGCCCAGGCGGTGCAGTTCTTCCATCGTGCGGATGACGTCGCCCACATGCTCAATCACGTGGATCAGCCGCAGTTGATCGAAGGATGAATCCGGCAGTGGCCAGGGGAAGTGGTCCAGGTCATGAACGATGTCCGCCGCGGTGCCGGGCAGGCGGTCAATCCCGATTGCTCCCGGATACTTTTTGATCCCGCAGCCGACGTCGAGGATCTCCATGGGATAGCGCCGCTCTAGGCCTTGCGCGGTGACCGGGACCGCAGATATTCGATGCCGATGGGCAATACGCTCACCAGCACGATGCCGATCAGCACCTTGTCAAAGTACTTCTGGACAAACGGAAGTCCGCCCAGGAAGTAACCCAGCAACGTCACGCCCGCCACCCAGCCAATGCCGCCAAAGATGTTGTAGGAGGCAAACTTGGAATAGCTCATCTCCGCGACGCCGGCCACAAACGGCGCAAACGTCCGGATGATGGGCACAAACCGGGCGATGACAATAGTCTGGCCGCCGTGCTTCTCGTAGAACTCTTTGGTGCGCAGCAGATGTTCCCGCTTAAACCATCGGGAGGATGGTCGGTTAAAGATGGCGGGACCCGCGCGGCGGCCCAGCAGGTAACCCGTCGCGTCGCCGACAATGGCCGCCACGGTCAACAACGCAATCAGTGGCACAACCTCCAGCCGGCCGGTCCCCGCCACCATTCCCGCCACAAATAGCAAGCTGTCACCGGGGAGAAAGAAACCCACCAGCAGCCCGGTTTCCGCGAAAACAATGGCCGCCAGTGCCGCGTAGGCATACCAGCCGGAAAGGCTGGTCTCTAGCAGCAGCCGCAACTTCTCGGCGCTGATCAGCGTCCGGATCAGCTCCATTAGGACTGGCCGTAGGACGACAACAGGCGCTTGACGTTGTCGGGATACATCTTCACTTTGCCGTCCTTGGTCAACTTCTGGACCAAGCCGTCGGTGAACAGCTCTTCCCGCTCCCGGCCCTGGCGCTCGCGGATCGTCTTCACGACACTTTCGCGATCCATGGCCAGCTTCGACAGATCAGCCGGGATGGCTTCGACGACACGAACCACAAAAGTGGCCTCGCCCAGGGCATGGGGTCCGGTGACCGTGCCGGCCGGCTTGCCGAAGGCTTCCTCCACTACAACCGCACCGCCCATGCCCTCAACAGCTCCATTGCGGGCGAACTCATTCGGCGTCTTGTATTCGCCCTTGAACTCCGCAGCCAGCTTCTTGAAATCGGCTCCGCCCGCCTTGGCCTTGGCCAACAGTTGCGCGGCTTTCGTCTTCAGTTCTTCGGTCGCTTTGCGATTGAGAAGTTCATCGCGCAAACGGGCGGCGACATCCGCCAACTGGGCTTGCCGTTCCGGCTCAACGGCGGTGACGACGGCCACCGCCAGCTTGTTGCCGGGCGCTTCCACCATGCTGGTCACTTCGCCCTTCTTGGCCGAAAAGATCAACGACGTCAGTTCGGGGCGGGCACCCAGCTCAGGGAAATTGCTATCGCCGGAGGTCATCATGCCGGACATGGCCAGCACGGCGTTGTACTGCGAAGCGATCTCACCCAGCTTCTCGGGAGACTTCGCGGCGGCCGCGCGGATGCCATCAATGTTGCGCTGCATGCGGTCAAATACCACCTGCTTCTGCGTCTCGGCCACCAGTTCGGCCTTGGTCTCTTCAAAGGGCCGCAACCGCGCGTCTTCGCGGCTCAGGAGTTCCAGGATGTGGAAGCCGTACTCGGTCTTCACCACCGGCGACAGCTGCTTGGGCGTCTTCAACGCGAAGGCCGCCGCTTCGAAGTTCGGCACCATCTGGCCCTTGGTGACAAATCCCAGATCGCCCCCATTGGCGCCGGAGCCCGGGTCCTCGGAGTTCTTCTTGGCCAGTTCGCCAAAGTCCGCGCCCTTTTGGACCTGCTTCAGCAGGTCTTCAATCTTCTTCTGCGCGTCGGCCACCTGAGCCGGCGACTTGTCGGTGGTCTTCAGCAGGATATGGCGCACGTGGACACGTTCCGGAGTGCGATAGCGCTCCTTGTTGTCTTCATAAGCGCGGCGCAAGTCCGCCTCCGACACCTGAATACCGGCCGCGGTGCGGGCCTGATCGACAATCAGCAGCGTGGCCGAACGGCGCTCCGGCAGCTTCAGCGTGGCCTTGCGCTTGTCGTACTCGGCCTGGACGGCGGCATCATCCACGCTCAACTGCTTCTTCAGTTCAGCCACCGTCAGTGAGACGTACTCGATCTTCACCTTCTCATTGCTGCGCTTGAATTCGGTTTCCACCTGCGCCGGCGTGACAATGATGCCTTCGCTGATCACGTTCTGGACCTTGGCCGACAGCAGCTGGCGGCGGAGGTTGGTCTCAAACATCGCCGTCGTCATGCCGCGTTGGGCCAGGAACGACGAATAGGCCTCTTTGCCCATAAACTCGCCATTGGGGAACAACTGCGGTAGAACCGTCTGGATCATCGACACCACTTCGGCATCGGTCACTGTAAAGCCCATCTTCTGGGCCTGCAGCTCCACTGCCTTCTCGCGAACCAAGCCGTCCACCACATTGTTGGCCACCATGCCCGCCATGGAGCGGGGAATGCTGGAATTGCGCATCATCTGTTCAATCCGCGCCGAGGCTTCCTGGATGGTCACCTGTTGGTCGCCCACGTCGGCAATCACGGTTTCCGAGCGGCTGCCGGAAGCACCACCCATCCCGGACGGCGTCAGCGACCAGACCATCGAAACGGCAATCACGCCCAGCAGGCCCATCAGCACATACCGCACAACGGTATCTTTACGGCGGAACAATTGAAACATTACAGATCTCCCAAACCTTCTATTGTCGCTTGAATGCGGGCAGGGCACAACCGGACCCGCGCGCGGGCGGTGTCAGCGGCTCTCCGGTCAGCGGTGGACAACTATTTACTGGAGGCTTTGACGTACTTTTTCAGCGACTTCGACAGCACTTCCGCCCCGTAGAGATTTCCCCTCGAGTCGGCAACCACGCCTTCGGCGGCGCTGGTGGCTCCCTTGCCGGGCGTCGGGTCGGGGATGAAGGCCGTCACGGAACCGTCCTTGGCACTGCCAATACGCAGCCCGCGCTTCCAGCCGGGGTTGTTGCCCGCATAGCCGCCGGTGTCAATTGATTCTGAATCGGCTACGTACAGCATGTCGCGCCGGTCAATATAGAGCCCGCTGGGCCGCGCGAACTGCTTCCACTCGGCCAGGTACTTGCCGTCCTGGTCAAAGATCTGGATGCGGTTATTGAACCGGTCGCCGACAAACAGGCGGCCTTTGGAGTCGATGGCCAGCGCGTGCGGGCAATCAAACTCACCCGGTCCCGTGCCCTTCTTCCCCCAACTCTTGATGAACTTGCCAGCCTTGTCGAACTTGACGATGCGCGCGTTCGAATCCCGGCCATGCCCGTCGGCGACAAAGATGTCGCCGTTCTTGCCGGTCACCACATCGGACGGCATGTTGAACTCATCCGGCCCCGTGCCGGCCACGCCCGCCTTGCCCAGCGTCAACAGCACCTTGCCTTCAGGCGAAAACTTGATCACCTGGTGCCCCTTGCCATTGCGTCCCTGGCCGTCCGTCACCCACACGTTGCCTTCCTTGTCGACATAGATGCCGTGCGGAAAGACAAACATCCCTTCGCCAAAGCTCTTCAGCAGCTTCCCGTTCTCGTCCAGCTTCACGATCACCGGCGTCGAGGTATTGCCCACGCAAGTATTGGCCCCGCACCGCTCCGCCGCCCAAATGCTCTTGCCGTCGCGGTCAATCTCGACCGCACTGGTCGACCCCCACTTGCGCCCCTCCGGCAGTTCGCCGAAGTTCTCGATGGTGCGGTAAGGATTGGGTTGCGAATTGGGTGCGTTCGATTGGGCGCTCAACTGAGCGGCAGACAGTAGTGTGACCGCCCACATGGCGGTTCGGGTTAAGGGCATCGGGGCTCTCCTTCGAGAGCTGAGTATATCGATTTGGTGGACGAAGCGGTCCGATGCCATCCGCCCTACCGGGATGGCTGTCGCTGCTCAGCTTCCATCAGATTGGCGAGGATGTCACTGATGCGGGTTAGATGACCCGTCCCCTTCGACTTCAGCCACTCCACTACCTGCGGGTCCAGGCGCACGCTCACCGCCACCTTGCGGCGCGCCCCGCGAAGCCGGACCATGCTGGCCAGTTGCTCCGGGCTCAGGCGGGGTATATCTGAATAATCAATTGCGGAATCATTGCCTGCCGCTTGACGGGCCGCAATCTGGCGAACAGCTGATTTCTCTCCCTCAGTCCAGGGCCTGTTCTTGATATCGGCGGATGTCATGGTGGTCAGCCGCACGGGCCGAGATGATGCGGATAATTTCTTCGCCATTTAGATCCTCCCGATACGCATGCACAACCAGCAACACCGCTCCCCATGCGGCCCCAACCGGGCCATCCTACGGGGCATCAACCAGCCGTTCCAGCGGCGTCTTGCTCCACACAAGCGGCCCGCTGCCAAGTCATAATCACGTTAGGAGGGCGTTCCCATGGCACGTGACTTTGCAGCGGTCCTGATCGACTTTGAGAATGTGTTTTATTTTTTGAAAAACCACGTCTACCCTGATGGACGGGAAATTACTGAGATCGTTGTTGAGATGATCCGCAGTTTGAATACTCAACTTCTGAAGGATTTTGATGAGTCTGTGATCAGCATGGACGCCTATGCCGATTTCGATCGCATCGAGGAAGCTTCTCAGAGTGAGCTGTATCTGGTCGGTGTCGAAACCCACAATGTGCTCGGAACAGAGACAAAGAATGCTGCCGACATGCGCCTTTGCATCGACACGCTGGACATACTTTACAATCGCCCGGAGATCCGGTCGTTCGTTTTCGTCGCCGGCGATCGGGACTATATACCTGTAATTCAGTACTTAAAGAAGAGAGGCCGAATCGTCAGGGTGGTGGGCTTTCCAAAAAGTACGTCAGGGGACCTTGTCGCGATTGTAGGCGTTGAGAACTTTATCCCGGCCACCAAATTCATTCCCCTGTCCGAGCCAGCACCTTCGCGGCCAAGTCCTTTGGTTGCTAAGGCTGCCTCTGCCGCCGCTAAGTCTGGCCTCGGCCAAGTGCCTACGCTACCTGCCGCAGGCCCAGCAAGTCAAGCAGTACCCTACTCGATGGCACCACAATGGCAGTCAATCCCTGATGAAATTGGAATTGACTGGGAAAAGTACGAACTCGCCGCAATCGAGATTGCCTTTAAGTACTTCCGCGGTAAAGCGGATATTTGGCTGACTCCCTACCTGAACAAGTTGCGCGGCGAAATGCCCGAACTCACCGAGCCGGAGCGCAAACGCATCGTGTCGCATTTGGAGGCCAAGGGCGCTTTCCGGGTTGTAAAGCGCACCGGGGAACTGAATGACTACTCGGTCATCTGCCTCAACTGGAACCATCCGCTAATCCGCGATCGGAATCCTGGCGCTTAGTGCCACCTAAGCCAGGCCCGCCCGCCGCATCGCATAGGCCACGGCATCGCCCGGCACCTTGAACTCGCTCATGCCCTTGTTGCCCAGATACCCCAACTCAGCAGTGCCCACAGCGGAGGTGTAGTAGGCGTCCACCACCATGCGGCGGGCTAGATCAAAGAAGCTGATTCCAGCGGCCAGGGCGGGGGAGTTGTTTTTGCGGAACGCAATCTGGTCCAGCAATGCCGTCTGCTCGGCCGCCGTCGCCAGATGGAACGGCTTGCCTAAGCGCCCGGCCATCCACGCCAGGCCTCCCGTCCAGGTGGCCGCCAGCGTCGGGTTGGCGCTGCAGATCAGGTCGATGAACTCTTTGGCACCGCCCTTGGACGCACCGGGCATGACGGCCTCCGCGAAGGCTTCGACGGACTTCCACTCGGCCTCCTTGAAGAGCTTCGGTGCATAGACCCCGCCCTTCTTGTCGGAGGCGGCCATCTGGTGGACATGCTGGGCGGCCAGTGGTTCCAGGCCGCCGAGCGTCGCCGCCAAGGCGACGTTGCGCAGCAGGTCGCGGCGCGAAACATCCTCGGCGTTCGCCATCTCAGCAGAATTCAGTTCCGGTTGGTTAGACATTGCCCTTCCTCAATTCTTCGGCCAGATAGTCAGCGGTGCGCCACGCCAGGGCGCAGATGGTCAGCGTCGGGTTCTTGTCGGGGTTCGACACAAACGGAGCGGCGTCGGCCACAAACAGATTCTTCACTTCGTGCGCCTGGCAGTACTTGTTCAATACGGACTTTTTCGGGTCATCCCCCATGCGGACCGTGCCCAACTCATGGATGATCGAGCCGCCCGCCGAAATGCCGGAGCCTTCGCGCTCCGGATTGCGCAGGCCCATGACGCGCCCGCCCATGCCCTCGATGATGTTGGTGAAGGTGTCGTGCATGTGCTTCACCTGCTTGTGCTCGTACTCGCTCCAGCGGAAGTGGAAGCGCGGCACCGGAATGCCGAAACGGTCGACAACATTGGGGTCGACCTCCATGAACGTCTGCTCATTGGGCACCATCTCGCCGCGCCCCGAAAGGCCAACGAAAGAGCCGTACTCGCGCGCGATGTTCTGTTTCAGCGACGCGCCGTAGCCTTCATGACGGCGGCACTGGTTGTGGAAGCTGCCCACTTGCGGCATGCCGAACCCGCCGCCGATCTCGACGTGATAGCCACGCGGGAAGTCTTTGTTCTTCTTCGCCCACTCCCACCACGGGATGTAGAGATGCATGCCGCCGATGCCATCGGAGTCATGCTTCTGCAGACCTTCGAGCGCGGGAATGTAGCCCGACAGCCCATAGCCCACCGAGTCAGTCAGGTAGCGGCCCACGGCCCCGGAGCCATTGGCCAAGCCGTTCGAATGCCGCGGCGATTTTGAGTTCAGCAGCAGCCGGGCCGACTCGCAGGCGCTGGCCGCCAGCACCACGCTGCGGCACTTGATCTGCTTCTCCTGCCGGGTCACTTTGTCGATGTAGCTGACGGCCACCACCTTGCCGGTGGAATCCGTGATCAACTCGCGCACCATCGCGTTGTTGATCAGGTTGACGCGGCCGGTCTTCATGGCGGGGAAGATCTGCACTTGGCTCGACGAATAGTTGGACGCCGTCACGCAGCCGCGGCCGCACTGGCCGCAGTAATGGCAGGCCGCGCGGCCATTGTGATTCTTGGTGATGATCGCCATGCGCGACGGAATGCAGGGGATCTTCAACCGGTCGCAGGAGGCCTTCACCAGATGCTCGTGGACCCGGGGCGGGGGAGGCATCTGGAAGATGCCATCCGGCGCGGACCGGATGTTCTCCTTGGTGCCCGTGACGCCGATGAACGATTCGGCCTTGTCGTAGTAGGGCGCGATGTCCTCGTAGGTGATGGGCCAGTCGTCGCCCAAACCGTCGGTGGAGTACGGCTTGAAGTCGTAGTCGGCAAAACGCAGCGAGATGCGGCCGTAATGGTTGGTGCGGCCGCCCAGAATGCGGCTGCGGAACCAGCGGAAGGTGGTGCCCGGGGCGGTGGTGTAGGGCTCGCCCTCAATCTCCCAATAGCCGTTGGGCGCCAGGAAGTAGCCGAAAGCGAACTCTTCCTGGCCCTGGTAGTTCTTGCCCGTCCCGGCACCCCGGTGGTCCACCTGGTGGGGCCACATGTGCTCCTTGTAGTCCTTGGCGGGGTTCAGCCCCGGACCGGCCTCCAGCAGCGTCACGTTGACGCCCTTGTTGGCCAGCACGTGGGTCATGGTGCCGCCACCGGCACCGGAGCCGATCACCAGAACGTCAGCCACTTCCTGCCTGCGCTGAATTTGCAACATCGGAGAAGCATATCGCAGTTGGCACCCTCCTGAGGGGGCGCCAGAACAGAGTTAGAGCGTTTTGCTTTATACTGAAAGCTCCACGCTGATTTTTCACCCTGTCGTACACAAACACAAAAGGACAAACTATGCCCACTAAGCGAACAATCAAAGCGGAAGCAGTCTCTCAGCCGGTCGTTGCTCCGTTGACCGTCAAGGCCATCAAGGCCGCAAAGGCCGTCGATGCTCCCAAGACCGTAAAGGCGGCCAAGACCGCCGAGGCACCAAACACCAAGAAGACCGCGGCCCCAGTGCCCGCTGCCAGTAAACCAGCACCGGCGAAGGCCAAGGCTCCCAAAGCAGCCACCAAGGCCGTTAAGGCCGAACCGAAAGAAGTGGCGAGCAGATCTCCGCTCACGGGCGTCACCATCACCAGCGCTGAATTAGCCGCCGAGCCAATCATCGCGACGCACTCCGTGCCCACCGAGATGGTCAGCTTGACCGCGCTCAGCGATGAGATTTCCCGGGTGGCGTATCAGCTCTGGATGGAGGGCGGCTGCCAGCACGGCCGGGCGCTGGACGATTGGGCCCGCGCGGAAGACTTAGTCAAGTCCCGTTACGGCCTGTAATCAGTTAGACACCACTTAGCTAACCCCGCCCGGCATCAGCCGGCGAGTTCAAAAAAATCACCAACTAAACAGCGGATGGAAGCCCCCACCTCCATCCGCCGTTTTTGTTGCCTACCGGCCATATTTGCGCAGCACGGCCAGCAACTTGCCCTGGATCTCTAATTGATCCATTGGCACCAGAATCGGCCCCATGGTGGAATTGGCCGGCTGTAGCCGCGCGCGTCCATCCGGTTCGCGATAAAACCGCTTCAGTGTGGACTCCGTGCCGCCCACCAGCGCCACCACGATGTCGCCATCACGGACGTCTCGGGTCCGCTTTATCAGCACATAGTCGCCCGACATAATGTGGTCGTCGATCATCGAATCGCCGCGCACTTCCAGGGCATAGGTGTCACTGTTGCCCGCAAAGTCGCCAAACTCCAGCGTCGCGCTGCCGGCCACGGCCTCCACCGGAGCGCCCGCCGCAATCCGGCCCAGCAGCGGTACCGACGGCATCATCGCTACCGGCCGCATCATCGCCGGGGCGCGCTCAGCAAACTGCTTTTGCTCCTGGAAATACTTCTCCGCCAGCTCAATCGAGCGGGATTGGTTGAAGCCACGCTTCAGGTACCGCTTCGTCTCCAGTGCCTGGATGTGTTTGTGGACGGTGGCGAGCGATGCCAAGTCCAGCCCGGTAGCAATCTCTTCGTAGCTGGGGCTGTATTGATTGTCTTGGACGAAGTGCGCAATGAAGTCGAGCACTTCTTTCTGCCGGCGGGTTAATGCCATGCCTCAAGTGTAGGCGAACAAAAGGGGAAATACAAGTGCCTTGTGCGCCGCCGTAGCGCAAGGTGCAAAGTTTCCCCGCACAGCGATTGCAAGAACCTAATCTACGCACCGATATTGCTTATGTGGGGCGTCGAGCAGTATTTCAATCCGTCGTATTCGCCGCCGGGGTGGTGCTTCCCTCCATCCTGATCGCGTCCCTGGGCGCTACCCATGCCCCGTTTCAGGCACCTCTGTTTGATTCCCGAGCGGGGGCAGGTAGCGGCCAGTGGCAGTTGATCCATGTACTGGCTGATGGTTGTGCCTGCTCCAACCGGGTGCGGGCCTATCTGAAGCAGCGCCCCGGGATTGACGGCGTTCGGGAGCGGCTGGTGCCGGTGGATGGCGCAAGCCGGTTGCGCTTGGCCAACCTGAGCATGGAGATTTCCGCCGCGCCCCTGCTGATTGTGGTGGCGCCCGATGGTCGGGTCCGGTATGCCGGTGGGTATTCCCAGCGCCGGGACGCGCAGGACGGCTTTCATGATCGGGAAATACTCGCCAAGTTGTCGCGCGGATCAGCAGTGGAGCCCCTGCCGGTCTATGGTTGTGCAACTTCCCGTCAAATGCGGGCGCGGCTGGATCCGTTCGGTTTGAAGGCTCTATTGGAACGCTAGGTGCTGGCCCTTGGCTCTGGGAACTGTTGAGGGCTCTGGGAATTGTTGAGGAACTTGCTTGTGAACGTTGCTGAAAACTCTTTTGCTCAAAATTATCTTCGCCGGGCCAACCGGATGTTCTTTCTAGTGATCGCCGCCCATCTGCCGCTGTCCGTGGTGGCGGCCTTGGCTTTCAACCATTCGTGGTTGGCCGGGTTGGGGATCGCTTTCGCCATCGCCTTGGGGCCCGCGCTGCTGCTCTTGACTGCCCCAGCTTCCCGTACCACCTCCATCGCGTTGGCAGTGGCGGGCATTAGCATGAGCGGACTGATGATTCACCTGGGCAACGGCATGATCGAGATGCACTTCCATATCTTCGTGACGCTGGCGATGGTGGCGATGTTCGCGGAAGCGCTGCCCGTACTGGCGGCCGCGGGTACGGCGGCGGTGCACCATATCGCGTTCTGGCTCTGGCTGCCGCAGAGTGTGTTCAACTACGAAGCCGGGTTCGGGATTGTGCTGCTCCACGCCGTGTTTGTGATCGTGGAGACGATTCCGGTCTGCTGGATCGCACTGCAGTTGCGCCGGTCGGTCGACGCGCAAAGCCTCACGGCGCAACAACTGCCCTCCGTGGTAACGGAGTTGTCAGAGGCAACGGCCCAGTTCGCCGCGCTCAGCCAGAACCTGGCCGCAGGAGCGTCGGAGCAGGAGCACGCTTTGGCCTCCACCGATTCGGCCAGTTCCCAGATCGAGGCGGCCACCAAGTCCAACCGCCAGCACAACGAGCAAATGATGGCCGCCATGGCCGCAGTGAACACGGGCTTTTCAGCAGCCAGCAAGGAACTGGGAGCGCTGGTGAACGATGTCGGCAACATCCAGGCCACTAGCCGCAAGATCGCCGGTATTGTCCGGTTGATCGATGAGATTGCTTTGCAGACGAAGTTGCTGTCGCTGAATGCTTCCGTCGAGGCGGCCCGCGCCGGTGCTTTCGGGGGCGGCTTTTCAGTAGTGGCTGATGAGGTGCGGACGCTGGCGGGGCGCTGTACCGAAGCTGCGCGCGAGACGACCACGCTGGTGGAGGAGTGTGCTCGCATGTCGATGGCTGGTTCACGCCGGGCCGGTCATGTGGCCGAGTTGGTCAGCAAGGTGGGCGGCGATATTGATTCAGTCTCCAAACTGGCCGGCAAGGTCAGCGAAGCAAACCGCCAGCAAGTGGAAAGCATCGAGCAAGTGTTTGGCTCCTTCCGCGAGATCAAAAACCTGACGTCGCGCAACTCCCAAACGGCGGCTGAAGGCGCGCAGGCCGTCCGGTCACTGGAAGACCAAGCGGCGCTGGTGGGGCAGATCTCGGGCGAGCTGAAGGCGCTCAGCGTCTAGTTCCGGCCGCACATCCCCGGCGTCTGGCACATGCCGGCGCCGCAGCCACCCGCCGGTCGCGGAGCCGCTTCCTTGGCCATGCCATTGGCCCGGGCAGAGAACGTGGAATAGCGGGTGGCCAGCTTCTGAGACTGGCATTCCGGGCACTCCACCGCATCATCGGCGCGCCGGACCAGCTTCTCGAACTGGTTTCCGCAACTCTGGCAGGCGTATTCAAAAATCGGCATTTACTTGCTTAGCTCCACACACAGTTTATCAATCGTGGCCCGGATTTCGGCAGAAGGCACCTGCGAAGCATTGGCCATGATCGCCATGGCGAGGCGTCCGTAGGTCTGCGATTCGATGTAGCCGGCCAGTGTATTGATGTGCGCCAATGATCCGGTCTTGGCCCGAACCAGTTCGCCGCGAGTGCGTTCCGCCGCGGTCAGGCTTTTCGACTTGAAGCGATTCTCGAGCGTGCCATCGACACCGCCCACCGGCAACACGCTCAACCACAGGTCGCGGTGCGGACTCTGGTGCAGATGGCGCAACAGCTTCACCGTTGCGTCCGGGGTCACCAACGACATGCGCGACAAGCCGCTTCCATCGCGGATATCGTAGCCGTCCGGCTCGATGCCAATCTCCGCTAGCAGCTTCTTCAACTCCTCCAAACCCGTGCGGAGCGACCCATCACCCGTAGTCTGCCACGCCACTTCGCGCAGGATCATTTCGGCATGCAGATTCTGGCTGACCTTGTCGAGCACACCCAGCAGTTCAGACAGAGGCGGCGATTGACGCTGCCATAGCAATTGCCCTTCGTCGGAGCCCGGGTTTGCCGGTTCTCTCGGACTGGCGGACGCCAGATGCCGCGCCACTGCCCGGCCACGAATCACCACCCCGCGGCGGGTGAGCGCCTCATAGAGTGCCGCCGCGGCGAACTGCGCCGGATCATCCTGCGCCACCGTCACCGTGCGCCCGGCACTGCCTGGCGCGATGCGGCCCACCAGGCGCAATTGGCCGGGGCCGTCGCGATAGATCTCCAGCTGCCGCTCGCCCGGTTCGGTACGCACGCGGTTGTCGATCGAGAAATACTCGAGCGCCGGCAGCCAGGTCAGCCGTGCCAAGTCACCGGTCGCGGCGCCGGGGGTGATCTTAACTTCCAGGGTATTGTCATTCAGCGTCAACGCACCCACCGGGGCACCGCTCTCGTACAGCGTGTCGTCTACCGCCCAACCCTCCGGGTAAGGCGCATGGACCCAGCGCGAATCGTCGCCCACAATGTCGCCCGGCACTTCCTTCAAGCCCTGCGCCACCAAAGCGTCCGCCATCGCCTCGATCGCCGCCAGCGGCTGCCCGGGGTCGGGGCCCTTGGCGTAAGGGTAGGCGCGCGCCGACATGGATGGGTCGCCGCCGCCCACCAGGCGCAGGTCGCCATTGCGGTCGCGGCGGATGCTGGTGGAGAAGCGGTACTCCGGCCCCAGCCGCAGCAGCGCCAGCGCGCTGGAATAGAGCTTCAAATTGGAGGCCGGAACAAAGTATCGCTGCGGGTTCAACTGCGCCACGACGGTGCCCGTTTCCACCTGCACCACCTGGACGCCCCAGTGGGCCCGCGCCGCACCCGGAGTCGCCTCCAGGATGGCCGCCAGGCGTGGTGTGAACTCGTCCTGGGCATCGGCATGGTTCGCACCGATCAGCCCCAGCAGCAGACTGCTCGCAATCCATCGATGGAAGGTCATAAGGGATTCAGCTTCGATTCAACCCAAATCAAGATCAGCAGTACGAAGACGGCCAGCGTGCCCGCCACCGCCACCAACATCACAGCCCCGATTCCCATCACCGACGCCAGCATACCCACCAGCCACGGGGCCAACAGGCCGCCCGTAAACGCCACCGAAAAAATTCCGTTGAAGTAAACCGGGTGGTAGTAGCTGAATCGCGCCCCCACTCGTTCCACCACCAGCGGGTAGACGGCCGCGAACCCCAGTCCGGTGGCCACCACGGCCACGCCGGCTCCGGGCAGGTTGTTGGTGGACGCCAGAATCATGCATCCCAACAGAGCGGCCAGCACACTGAACAGCAGCAGTCGGCCATGACGAAACCGCTGTAGCAATGGTTGGATCAGAATTCGCCCCAGCACGATCGCCAGCCAGTAAAGCGACAGCAGCCAAAGTCCCGCCCCCGGGCTGACTCCCAAGCGTTGCACCAGAAACAGCGGCAGCCAGGCGGCAATGGCCCATTCACTGCCGAACTGGAAAAACAGCAGCAGCGCCAGTAGAATGGCCGCCGGCGACCGGAAAGCTTCCACTGCTCGCGCGGTCGGCACCTTCTCCGGCAGAATGGCGGCCGGGAACGGTCTGCGCAGGTACCAAAGTCCATAAATGGCTGAGACCAGCGCAAACAAAACCACCGGCAGCCACAGTCCGTAGGTACCAATTCCCGCGCCCACCAAAAGGCATCCGGCCAGGCAGCCCCCGCCGAACAGAATACCGGCCAAGTTCATCGTGGCGGCCGGTGCGCGTTCATAGGCCACGGCCAACAACTGGAAAACGCCCGCATTCAGCAGACCCGCCGCGGCACCCATCCCGAACAGCGCAGCCCACCTCCACGCCACCGGCGCGGGTGGCGGCGTGAAGGCCAGCACCACCAGGCAAGCCGCAGCCAGCAGGCAACCGCTGGCCAGCAGTGTCTTGATGCCGCGCCTCTTCAGGATCAGGCGGGCGGACTGGACGGCGGCCAGCACTCCCAGGTTCATGAAGAGGAAGTACAGCCCCATCGCCGCGTAGTCCGAGCTGCGGTGATAGTCCCAAGCCACCAGGATCACGCCCGGAAAAGCCAGAAACAGGCCGGACAAAAACAACCCCGCCAACGCCCGCCGGGAGGCCACCGGTTGGGCCATCACCGACGGCGAACCGGGCGGTTCCACCGGTGCGGAGGGGAGCGGGTTAGGAGGCATCTCAGCCACTTGGCAATTGTACCCCCGCCGGGTTTCCGGAGGCGCACTACTGCCGCTGGAAGGTGCAATCAACGGACCCCAAGATTTTGTGGGCCGTGCGCGATTTTTCTATTGACAGCCCGGCCGGACTCGCCCTAAGATCAGGGCATCACTGAGAAAGGAGGTGATCCAGTCTAAATTTATGAGTACCGACTGTAGTCTTTCAACGCGTGAGGTTATCGGCCGCTGAGCCGGACTGTAATGTCGTTGGTTTCGCGGCAGTGACGAGACCGTTCGAGCCACTAGGCTGATCGTCTCACGCGCTGAAGATAACCGTAATTCCTCCGATTTGTGCATTGAGCCCCTGAAGGTGAACCACGCCTCAGGGGTTCTTTGTTTTGGGCCCACACTCAACCCTCTCTTGCGGCGCCGAGCCTCTTCCGCTGGCGTTTTGGCCATTCGTTTGCTATCATCAAAAAGTCATGCAAGCCGGAATTCATCCCGCGTACAACGAACTGAAGGTCACCTGCGCGTGCGGGAACTCGTTTCAGACCCGCTCCACCCATAAAGGGGACCTCCGCGTGGAAATCTGCTCCAGCTGCCACCCCTTCTTCACGGGCCGCCAGAAGCTGGTTGACACCGAAGGCCGCGTTGACCGCTTCCAAAAGAAGATGGCCAAGTCCAGCGCCCTGCAAGCCCAGCGCTCCAAGTCCCCGGCTCCGGCCGCGAACTAACAAAGCTTCCCAAGTTTAAAAGATGCCCCGGCCCTCGGCTGGGGCATTTTCATTTGCTGCCAACGCCATCGGAGTTTTTCTTCACCGCCACCGACCGAGCCGTGACCGCAAGGGAGCGGTCAGCAATGTCACTGTTGGGGCCGAAAGTGGCTAGCGGGGCGATTTCTCGGCGGCTTTGCGGCGAGCTTCGCGCTCCAGCCGCAGGGTCTCATAAAGCGGACGCTGCTCCGCCGTCAGCATCTGTCGCACCTTGTCCACCTGGCTATCGTAGATCGCCTTCATTTCCGGCTTGTACTTGTCTCGTACCTGGTCAAAAAGCGTTTTTGATTCATCCAGAACCCCGTGCAGTGCCGTCACCTGCTGGGCGTCCAAATGAACCCGGGTGACCATCTCTTGAATGAACTGCCGCCGCCAGTCGTCCGGACGGGGTGGCGCGGCCGTGGCCGCCACCGCCGTGCTGGAATAGAGCCGGTGACCGAGGGCGCCCACCGCCAGCCCGCTAAAGAAGATCAGTGCGCCGTAGATGAACAAGGACCGTTTCATCGTGCCTCCCCAGACGGCTTGGCCAGCACGGCATCGCTATGGGCACTGCCTTCAATCGCCGGCGCCGCGTCCTGGTCGCTATCCAGCGCCTCCAGGTAGTTGTGAATCAGGGGATTCGATTGCAGTGAGAGCAGCAGCGCCAGCAAGAGGCAAATCGTTGCCGCCAGCGTCACCACTCCAGACGTCCAACCGCGAGCCTTCTTCAGCATCTGGCGCTGGGCCTCGATGCGATGCCACAACCGTGGCATGAAGTGCATAGCTTCGCCCGGTTCCGGGCATGCTTCCCGGTAGTGGACCATCAGCTCATCCAGCTTCTTATCTGCCTGGCTCATCATTCCCCAACTTCTCTTCAGTCCTACCTAAATCATAGCCGACGCCCCGAAGGGCTTCCTAGCCGGGCGGGAAATCGCCACCCTGCTTTTCAAAGGCCTTCAGCACCCGCTGCCGCGCCCGGAACAGCCGAACCTTGACGGCGTTTTCATTAATGCCGTACACCTTCTCCAGGTCCTTCACCGAAAGGCCTTCCACTTCCTTCATCAACAGCAGCAGCCGGTCCTCTTCAGAAACCGATCCCAACAACTTCTGCACAAACTCCCGAATGCCGCTCTTGCGCTGCTCTTCCTGCGTGGCCAACCCACCCGCCGCCGCGTCGGCCAGCGTCACCTGGGATTCTGAAAGGTCGGAGATCCGCGATTCCTTCTTGCGCTTCTGCTTCCGCAGATAATCGTAGGCCGCATTCACCGTCAGCCGGTACAGCCACGGCTCGAACATATCAGCCGTCCGCAACTGCTCCATCGAATAGTAAAGCCGCAAGAATACTTCTTGCCCCACATCCTCCACATCTTCCGGGCGGCCAATCAGGCGGCTGATCGTGCCCAGGATCCGCTTCCGATAGGTGCGCACCACCTCATTAAAGGCGGCATCATCGCCGGAACGGGCGCGCTCGATCAGTTCGGGTTCGACTAGCACGCGGCCAGCCCCCAACTCACCCTGCGCCACGACCCGTTTGGGCCACCAAGCCGCGGAACCGTCAAATTGTAGAGGCGCTTCGGCAAATAGCTAGGTTACAAGGTTGGGGAACCGATGGCGACCGCGAGATTGCTGAGGGAAGGTCTAGAGACGAGAAAGCAGGCGCGACAGCGGAAGGCATGTCGCGCCCGGTTTGGGAACGTTGTAAAGCGTCTGCTGTTGAGTGGCGCACTGGCAGCCACCGGGTGCCATTGGAAACATCACGATGGAGCGGTCGTGATGTTTCCGTTTAGCCTAGCTCGCTAAGCGGTATCCTTGATCCGTCGAAGGGATCACGTCATTTTCAGGGCGGGCGGCCGTGTAGGCTTCAAGTGACCGGATCAAATTGGTCACAACAATCCGGCGAGTGTACAGATACTCCAGACGAGCCTGAAGCAGATCAGTCCTCAAAGCGGAAGGCTGAGCCGGGGGGGAGGCTTTCTTCAGCGACATGCGTCCACTTTACTAGGTACTATGAGTACCACGCAAGAGATTTGATGCGGGTGGGTACTACCCTCATTTGGGGGTCTTTTGCCAAATCCCGCTGCTGGACCTGCTAAGATTGGTGTTCCCCCCAATCAAGGTGCCTTCGGGCAGGCTTGGCTTTTTCTACCTCGATGGACCTACTTTCCGGCCTCAATCCACAGCAACGAGAAGCCGTCATGCATGACCAGGGTCCGCTGTTGATCCTGGCCGGTGCTGGCTCCGGCAAAACCCGCGTCATCACCAACCGCATCGCCTATCTCATTGATGAGAAAGGCGTTCCCGGCTCATCGATTCTCGCTGTTACCTTCACCAACAAGGCTTCTCAAGAGATGCGTGACCGGGTGCAGGGGATTCTTCGCCAGGGCGCGATGCGCGGTTTTGGCCCCATGGTCTCCACCTTCCACAGCTTCTGCGTCCGCCTGTTGCGGCAGGATGGCGCGCCGCTGGCCCGGGTCCGGCCGGGCTTCACCACGCAGTTTACGATTTACGACGACGACGACCAACTGGCCACGATTAAGCAGATTTACCGCTATGCGGGCCTGGATGAGAAGTTCATGCAGTACCGGGCCGCCCTGTCGCGCATCTCGCAAGCCAAGAACCGCAAGGAAACGCCGCAGGACTTCTACAAGCAGGCCGCTGATCCGAACATGGGCAAGCTGGCCGTGGTGTTTGAGCAGTACCAAACCCGTCTGCAACAGGCCAACGCGCTTGATTTCGATGATCTCTTGCTCGAATCCGTGCGGCTGCTGCATTCCGATCAGGCCACCCGCGACGCCTGGAACCGCCGCGTGCATTACCTGATGATCGACGAATACCAGGACACCAACCGCAGCCAGTACGACCTGATGCGGTTGCTCTCTGTATCGCATTCCAACGTCGCCGTCGTCGGTGACGAAGATCAATCCATCTATTCCTGGCGCGGTGCCGACATCCGCAACATTCTCGATTTCGAGAAGGATTACCCGAACGCCAAGGTGATTCGCCTCGAGCAGAACTACCGCTCCACCAAAAACATCTTGAACTCGGCCGGCGCCGTCGTCGCCCGCAACAAGCAGCGCAAGGGCAAGAACCTGTGGACCGAATCGGACACGGGCGAAACGGTGAAGCTCTACGAAGCGCGCGACGCCGAGGAAGAAGCGCTCTGGATCGCCGACGTGATGGACCGCGAGATCAAGCGCGACCCCAAGACGCGCCTTGCCGTCCTCTACCGCACCAATTCGCAGTCCCGGCAAATCGAAGAGGCGTTGCGCCGCTACAACCGCAAGTACATCGTTGTCGGCGGCTTCAGTTTCTACCAGCGCTCGGAAGTGAAAGACGCGCTCTGCTACCTGAAGATCATTCAGTCGCCCAACGACCCGATCGCCCTGCAGCGCATCATCAACACCCCGGCGCGCGGCATCGGCAAAACTACGCTCGACCAAGTGGAGCAGTTCTCGCGCGAGCATGACCTGACGCTTTGGGCCGCCATCGCCCGCATGGTGGAAGAAAAGCAGTTCTCCGCCCGCGCTGAAACCGCTCTGGTGCTGTTCAAAGAGATGATGGAAGGCTTCCAGCAATCGGCCGCCGAACTGGGGCCGGAGCGGTTGCTGCGTCAGGTGCTGGACAAGACCGGCTATTGGAAGATGCTGGAGACCGATCCGGCACCCGATGCCGAATCCCGCCTGCAGAACCTTTCCGAATTGATCAACGCCGCTGCCGAAGCGGCGGAGCGTGGCGAAGGCTTGGCGGAGTTTCTGGATCACGCCGCGCTGGTGGCCGATTCTGATTCTCTCGACGAAGAATCGCAGATCTCGCTGCTCACCATGCACAACGCCAAGGGCCTGGAGTTTCCGGTGGTCTTTGTGGCGGGCATGGAAGAAGGCCTGTTTCCGCACTCCCGGTCACGCGACAACGAGACGGCGATGGAAGAAGAACGGCGGCTTTGTTACGTCGCCATGACGCGCGCCGAACAGAAGCTCTATCTGTCCTGGGCGCGCTCCCGCCGCCGTTTTGGCACGGGTATGCCGGAACCCACCATGCCATCTCGCTTCTTGAATGAGGTGCCCGTGCACCTGCTCGAGATCGTCAAGACTGGGGCCGCCAACGCCGTCGATGTTGACCTCTACGGAGAGCAGCAGTACGCCCGCGAAACTGCCCGTCGCAACTCTTTCACCGGAAAGACGTATAATTCAGTAGAGAGCATTCAGCAGTTCTTTGCGGCCAAAGGCATTCAGCCTCCGGGCGTGCCGAGACCGGCTGCTGCGCCTCCCCGTTCTGCCACGGCACCTCCGTTCACGCCCGCCTCCGCGGGAATGTCGAGGCCAGCATCCGCGGGACCGGTATCGGCAAGGCCCGCGTCGGCGGGGCCGGTATCAACAGGGTTCGGACAGAAGAAGCCGGTTGGGCTTCGGAACGGTTCAGTCATTGAGCATCCGAAGTACGGCCGGGGTACCGTCCTCCGCAGGGAGGGCGATGGAGATGACGCCAAGCTCACCGTCCAGTTTGCGGGGCATGGTTTGAAAAAGCTAGTTCAGAAATACGCAGGGATTATTGTCAAGGAATGAATACCAAGCACGTAGCCGATAAAGTGGAGCGCAAGACGCTCAAGCGTACCGCCCGCAAGAAGGCGGAAGAGGCCAAGCCTCTGGCCCCGCGCGCCGAAAGCGTCGCCCGCGGTTCCATGAAGAGGAAAGTGAAGAAGCTCGTGAAGGGCCAGTCGCGCAAGCGCTAGTCCCTCCCCCTTCTCGCATCAACGGGCGTCCTCTTACCGGACGCCCACACCGCGTCTTCCCACGATGGCGCGGGCCAGCATGCTCTGGCCCGCGCCTTTTGCTGTTGGCCCACGCTTGCCCGCAGGCTCACGGGCCACAACTTCCCCCCTAACGACGGCAGCCGTACCGAGCCGCGACCAGCAGGAGCGGGCTGCCCTCCAGTTCTCAGGTAGACAACCCTTTTCCAGCCCGCAGCTAGCGCGTCGCGTCCGTGTCATCCGGCGCGCCGGCACAGCGTGGACATGGTCGAGTGGGCGCTAACGGCCCTATTCCGGTAGCTTCGGCGGACGAACATACTCCCGCGGAATCTCGCCGGTCAGCGTCTTTAGCCAGGATGCAATCTTCTGCACCTGTTGCCCTGAAAGCTGGGTGTTCAACTGGTGCTCACCCATCAGCCGAATCGCCTCTTCCAGCGTCGCCACCTTGCCGTCGTGGAAGTACGGCCCCGTCTTCTCCACGTTGCGGAGTGAAGGCACCTTGAACACCATCCGGTCCGAGGAAAGTTTCGTGACCGCAAAGCGGCCTTGGTCGGACGCATCGGGCCAGGGCTTTTCCGCCCCCAGCTTTTGGAACATCCGCCCGCCAACGTAGGTACCGTTGTGGCAAGTGGCACAACCGCTGTGCATGAACTCATGGTGGCCGCTCATTTCCTCGGCGGTAACGGCATTCTGGTCGCCAGCCAGGAAGCGATCCCACCGTGAGGGCGTCACGAGCTTCCGTTCGAATGCGCCAATCGCTAGCGCCATGTTGTCGAAAGTCACCGGCTCGGCAGTCTCAGGAAAAGCCCGGCGGAAGGCGGCAGCGTAGCCGGGAATGGCCCGCAGCTTCTGCACCACCTCCGCTTCCGCCGGCATGGCCATCTCCGCGGGATTCATCACGGGCCCCTTCGCCTGTTCCTCGACGTCCGCCGCCCGGCCATCCCAGAACTGCGCGATATGCCCCGCCGCGTTGTAGACGGTGGGTGAGTTTCGCGTGCCTTGCTGGCCGCGATGCCCCGTGGAAACGGGTCGCCCGTCCACGCCATAACGAGCCAGATCATGGCACGAGTTGCAAGAGATGTCGCGGCCAGCCGAGAGACGAGTCTCGTAGAACAGCATCCGGCCCAAATCGACTTTAGCTGGCGTCACCGGATTCGTGCCGGACTCCATCACCTCCGGCAGCGCACCCATCATTCGCCCGTGCATTCCGCCCATACCCATGCCACCGTGCTGACCCCCAGGGCCGGGGGCTTGCCCAACCAGGCTCAAGGCACCCAACGCGAAAGTGCCAATCAAGATTACGTTTCGCTTCATTGCTCCTACTCCTTCTCTGCTGCCTCTACTCCAGGTTCAGCAGTTCGGGGCTGAAATCACCGATGAGGCGTGTTCAAGATCGCCGATATCGTCTTCTCAACCAGCACGCCAACATCCAAAGCGTCTACTGCACTTGGCTCCCGTCCCAGTCCCGCCGTTCCTTCGCGGCGACACATGGCTCAGGGCTATTCATTGGTCTTGAGGGGACGGTCTCCCAAAAACTTGGCCCAGCCAACCATCGTCAAAGCAAATCTCATACCTCGCCTACCTCCAGCCTGCTACCCTGATCCCCATGTCCGGTTACTTTCGCACGAAGTCGATTGATGAGCTGCTGGCCGCCAGCGAAGCGCACGGCAAGCGCCTGGAACGGACCATGGGTCCGTGGACACTGACGGCCTTGGGCATTGGTGCCAGACTATGAGCTTCAGCTCCATCCTGAATGCGCCGGTCCTCGATCTGCTGCGGGAAGGTACGAACGCGGTCTCGACGGTCGGCCGCCTGGGTGCAGGCCCCGGCATCTCTCTCTCGTTCGTCCTAGTGGCCCTGGCGTGCAGCTTTGCGGCGCTCTGCTACGCGGAGCTGGCCTCGATGATCCCCATCGCCGGCGGCACCTACACGTACGCCTATGCCGCGCTGGGCGAGATTGTGGCCTGGATTATCGGCTGGGATCTGATTTTGGAGTATGCCGTCTCCAACATGGCCGTCGCGGTCGGATTTTCGGCGCACGTCAACGATGTGCTGGAGCGGTTTGGCCTGGCGTTGCCGCAATATCTATCCGAGCCGATGTTCATGAATGGAGCCTACACCGGCCACGTCAACATCTCGGCCTTCATCATCCTGATGCTGCTCACCTGGATGCTGGTCCGAGGCGTGAAGGAATCGGCCAATGCCAACAACATCATGGTGCTGGTGAAGATCGCCGTGATTCTCGTCTTCATCGTCGTGGGTTCGAAGCACGTCGATATCCAGAACTGGAATCCGTTCTTCCCCAACGGCCTGCCCGGCGTAATGACCGGCGCGGCCATCGTCTTCTTTACCTACATCGGCTTCGACAGCGTCTCCACCGCGGCGGAAGAATGCAAGAACCCCCAGCGCGACTTGCCCATCGGCATCATCGCCACGCTGTTCATCTGCACCATTCTCTATGCTGGCGTGGCACTGGTGCTGACCGGCGTCGCCAACTGGCAGACCTTGGGCAATGCGGCACCAGTCGTGACCGTGCTGAAGAACCTGGGGTATGCCAACGTCCGGTGGCTGGTGGCCATCGGGGCGCTGACGGGCATGGTGTCTTCGCTGCTGGTCTTTCAGTACGGCCAGGCTCGGGTGTGGTTTGCGATGTCACGGGACAGGTTGCTGCCGGGTATCTTCTCTCGCCTACATTCGCAATACAAAACCCCACATATCTCCACCTGGGTGGCTGGTTTGTTTGTCGGCTTACCGGCTATGGTGTGGGACATAGGCACCTTTGCTGATTTGTCTAACATCGGTACGCTGTTCGCCTTTGTGATCGCCAGTATTGCGGTGATCGTGTTACGGCGTACGCAGCCGGACCGGCCTCGCAGCTTCCGCGTACCGCTGGTGCCATGGCTGCCGCTGATCAGCGTCTTTTCCTGCCTGCTATTGATGCTGAGCTTGCCTTTGCAAACCTGGCTGCTGTTCTTCGTTTGGCTGGCCGCCGGCTTGGGTATCTACTTCCTCTATTCCCGCCCCCGCGTTCGCGAATAGAGTGCGCCGGGACGCGCGCCACTGCAACGTTGCCCCCATCCTGTTTGATGGCTGGCTGGCCCCTACTTGAAGTGCTTAGCCTTTTCGGCTTCCAGTTTCGCCTTGGCCCAATCGAGCAGACGCTTGATGGGCGGGAAGTAGTCGCCCAAAATCACCAGCCCGGGAATGATAAAGACCCACCCGGGCATCACCGGTAGAATGAGGCCCACGATGCCGATCAGAATCAGCCCCACGCCCGCACTGATGCGCCATACTTTTCGGAACACTCGATCCCATCGTAACAGTGCCGCGGGTGGAGACAAGCGGTTGTAAACTACGTCACTGAGAGTACTAGGGCTTTTTGCTATCTTTCGATCCGGTTTCTGCTTGAAAACTTCCTCCTCAGGCCGTAGAGTAATAGAGTCTGTGACTGATCAACGACGATTTAAACGCTTCGAACTCAAGTTGCCGCTTCAATTGCGGCCCGCGGGTGCGGCGAAATTCGAGACCTGTGAAACAAGGAACCTCTCCTCGGGTGGGGTGCTGTTTCAGTCTCAAACTGCTTTTGAAGTAGGCGATCCGATTGAATATCGCATCACGCTGCCCTCGACGGCGCAGGATGCGGTGGAACTGCTGTGCCGCGGAAAAGTGATCCGCCGGTCGGCCAAGGATACCGCTGACCTTCCTCAAGTGGCCGCCACCCTCGAGCGCTACGAGTTCGTCCGCAACAAGTAATTCGCGCCTATCGCCACGCCCGGTTCGCCGGGCGCGGTGGCCCGCCTGGAAGCCTCGGCTGATCCGGTAGCTCCGGATTGTTCTGGCTCCCCTGGATCTGCTCACTTGCACCCGGCGCCGCTTCGCGTTACGCTCATCTAGAGCCGAAGAAAAAGCGAAAATGGCGACGCCTTCCCTGTTCGATCTGCCTGCCCCGACGCGATCCCAAAGCGTCGAAACCGCTCTGCGCCGTTTCGAAGAATTGCAGGCCCGGCCCAATTCGCCCATCCGGGCCATCCACCACCAGCCCGCCCGCGAGGCCCAGTCCGTTGAGTTGCCGGGTGAAGTAGACCCCCGTTTGCGCGAGGCCTTGACGGCGCGCGGCGTGGCGGCTTTGTACACGCACCAGGCGGAAGCTTTTGCGCATACTCATGCCGGCCGCAACGTCGCCGTGGTGACGCCGACGGCATCCGGAAAAACGCTCTGCTACAACCTGCCGGTGCTGAACCGCCTGCTGAATGAACCCGGGGCGCGGGCCGTTTACCTGTTCCCCACCAAGGCACTGGCGGAAGACCAGATGCACGAGTTCAACGCGGCCGTCACCGCACTGGGCGCTGACATCAAGGCGTTCACCTATGACGGCGATACACCGCCGGATGCCCGCAAAGCCATCCGGGAGCGGGCGCAGGTGGTACTGACCAATCCCGACATGCTGCACACCGGGATCCTGCCGCATCACACCAAGTGGGCCAAGCTGTTTGAGAACCTCCGCTACTTTGTCATCGACGAACTGCACTACTATCGCGGTGTCTATGGCAGCCATCTGGCCAATGTGCTGCGCCGGGTGAAGCGTATCGCGGAGTTCTACGGGTCGAAACCGCAGTTCATCTGCTCGTCGGCCACCATCGCCAATCCCCGGGAACTCGCGCAGGCGATCTGCGAGGAGCCGTTTGAGCTGGTCGATCGCAACGGCGCGCCGCAGGGCGAAAAGTACTTCGTCTTCTACAACCCGCCGGTGGTGAATCAACAGCTGGGCATCCGCCGCAGCTACCTGCACGAGACCCGGCGGCTGGCGGTCGAATCGATCGAACGCGGCGCGCAGACGCTGGTGTTCGCCAATGATCCCCTGGCCACCGAGATCCTGGTGAAGTACCTAAAAGAGGCTTCCGAAAAAGGCCCCTACCCCAGTGAGACTATCCGGGGCTATCGCGGTGGCTACTTGCCGAAGGAGCGCCGGACGATTGAGCGGGAGCTGCGCGAAGGGACCATCCGCGGCGTCGTCGCCACCAACGCGCTGGAACTCGGTATTGATATCGGCTCTCTGGATTCGGTGATCATGGCCGGATACCCCGGCACCATTGCCTCCACATGGCAGCGCGCGGGTCGCGCGGGCCGCCGGCAACGGACCTCGCTGGCCGTGCTGGTGGCTTCGTCGGCACCGCTGGACCAGTATATTGTGGAGCACCCGCAATACTTCTTTGATCGCCCGCCCGAGGAAGCACACATCAACGCCAACAACGCCGAGATTCTGCTGAACCACTTGAAGTGCGCCGCCTTCGAACTGCCCATCCGGGATGGCGAAAAATTTGGTCCGCACGACACGGCTGAGCCCTGCGAGTTCCTGAAGGACGCCGGCTTTCTGCATCATTCGCGAGATGCCTGGCATTGGGTTTCCGATACCTATCCCGCTGACACGGTCAGTCTCCGTGCGGTGACCAGCGACAACTTCATCGTGATTGAGCGCAATGCTTTTAACGCCGGCTACGGTGGCGCGGGATCGGGCGAAGAAGTGATCGCGGAGGTGGCCTTTCCCGCTGCGCTCACCGAGTTGCACGAGAAAGCAATCTACTTGCACGAGGCGCGCCAGTACCAGGTGGAGAAGTTCGATTACGAGCAGCGCAAGGCTTTTGTCCGCCGCGTCGAGTGCGATTACTTCACCACCGCGATTGAGCATTCGCAGGTGAAGTCGCTGGAAGAGTTTGCCGCAGCCGATCTGGTGCCGGGGGTGCGCGTCATCCATGGCGATGTGCGGGTGAACCGGCAGGTGGTGGGCTTTAAGAAGATCAAGTTCTACACGCTGGAAAACATCGGGGCGGGGAACTTGTCGATGCCGGAGCAGGAGATGCATACGACGTCCTTCTGGCTCCACTTCGGCGAAAGCTTCCTGGCCCAGTTCGCTGACCTGACGCCATCAGAACGCCAGAACGGCATCGCCGGCCTGGGCAACATCCTGCGCGGCGTGGGTGCCCTGCTGGTGATGTGCGACCCGCGTGACCTGGGTCTCGCGGTCAGCGAAGACGCGAGCCAAGGGCAACCGAAGTTTGAGCCGGACCTCTTCCTCTACGACAACTACCCCGGCGGCATCGGCCAATCCGAACCCCTGTACCGCCGTGTCCCCAAGCTGCTGGAAATGGCCCGCGACCTGATCGCCGCTTGCCCCTGCGAATCGGGCTGCCCCAGTTGTGTGGGTCCCGTAGGTGAAGTGGGCGATGCCGGGAAGGTGGTGGCCGCCCGTTTGGTGGCGGCGCTGCTTGCCCCCACCGCCGCGCTGGAAGCCGGCGCGGTTGCCGCGCACGGTGTTGAACTGGCGTAGTTTGCGCGGCTAGTTCAATTGCAGCTGCGGAATCTTCTTGAAGTGGGCATCGCGGGTGACCAGCACCAGACCGTGTTGCAGCGCGAGCGCACCAATCCAAAGATCATTGTCGGGGATCGGTGTCCCAGCGGACTTCAATTGGACAAAGAGCCGCGCATAAGCCTCAACGGTTTGTTCGTCCGCGTATAGAACGGTGACGCCTGTGGCCAGCAAAGCCGCCAGCAGAGCAATATTCTCGCTGAGCCGCGTGCCACCCAGAAAGCCCGCCTTGATCTCGGCTAGCACCACATAAGGCAGCCAGACTTCGTCAGCTTGCTCGACGAGCCGGACGAGGGCCGGATCGCCTCGTAACAGGTCGGTCAGCCGGTTGGTGTCGAGCAGGATCCTCATTCCACATCTCCCAGTTTACGGGCCGTTGCGCGGCGATGACGGCATCGAAGCCGGGGTCTTCCACCCACCGGCCGGCAATTCCCGAAAGGTCACGCTTCTTGCGCTCGACTTGGCACATCGAGGCCAGGTCTTCCAACACCACCTGATTCAGACTCACCTTCTTCTGCCGGGCCTTCTGACGCAGCACCCGGTCCAACTCCTCCGGAATTCCCCGAATTGTGTACTGGATCGCCTTCATGCCTGCATGATAACAGCCCGTGCAGGCACTCCTACTTCGCCAGCTTCTCCCGCAATCTCTTCTTGAACTCCGCGGCTTCCGGTGTGAACCAGGCGTCCACATCCACCACCAACTCGTCCGTTCGCGACAAGTGGATGGAGTCGAGCATTGTCCGCTTGATCGCCGCATAGGTGCCCGCCGGTTTGGCCGCCAGTTTCTTGGCCCAGGCGATCGCTTTATCGGTGACCTCTGATTCATCCGCCAGCTCATGCACCAAGCCCATGGCGAACGCCTGCGATGCGAAGATCGGCTCGCCGGTCAGGAACATCTGGCGCGCCTTGGGCACGCCGACGGCGCTGGCTAGCAGGTGGAAGATGGAGGGCGGTAGATTGACGCCGATGTTGACCTCCGTCAGCGCGAACCCGTAGGGGCCATCAGCCATCACCCGGAAGTCGCATGACAGCGCCAGGATCGCGCCACCCGCGTAAGTCTGCCCGGGCAGTGCCGCGACTACTGGCTTGGGGCAGTGGAGGATGCTCTGCTGCAGGCGGGAGAAAGTGCCCAGAAACTCGGTCAACTGCGCGCGGTCATAAGTGAACACCTCGTTCACGTCAAAGCCGGCGGAGAAGAAACGCGGGCATCCGCTGGACCAGACAATCGCCGCCGCCTCTTCGGTGGCTCGCTCAAACGCGGCCGCCATCTCCGTGATCATGGGCAGATGGATCGCGTTCGCCTTGCCTCGCTTCAGTGTGAGAACGGCGATGCCGTCGGTCAGTTCGTACTGGAGGTGTTCCACGAACCGTATGATAAAGCTTCGCGCATGTCTGACACAGCACCCGTCCGCGCCGGCGAAGAATTGCCCATCGAATCGCTCACTCGTTGGTTAGGCGAGCCCGTCGAAGTGGAGCAGTTCCCTGGCGGCCACTCGAACTTAACCTATCTGATCCGCACGCCTTCCGCCGAGTACGTACTCCGCCGCGCGCCGCTGGGGCCGGTGCCGCCCAAGGCGCACGACATGGCGCGGGAGTACCGGATCCTCGAAGCGCTGAACCCGGTTTTCCCTCCGGCGCCCAAGGTCCACCGTCTTTGCGAAGACCCGGCCGTGATCGGTGCCACGTTCTATCTCATGGAGCGCCGCCGCGGTGTCATCTTGCGGGATCCCTCGACGGTTCAGCCCGCCGCCGCGCAGCGACTGAGTGAGTCCTTTGTCGATTGCTTGGCCGACCTGCACCAGATCTACCTGCCCATCGGCAAGCCCGAAGGGTTTCTCGATCGTCAAGTCTCCGGCTGGAGCGAACGCTGGCTGCTGGCTGAAACGCCGGACCGCCCGGACATGAGCTTCGTGATGGACTATCTGCGCCGGTCTATTCCGCAGCAAGGCGCGCCCGGCATCGTGCACAACGACTACAAGCTGGACAACGTCGTCTTGAAGGCTGACCTTTCCGGCGTCGAGGCAGTGCTCGATTGGGAGATGACCACCGTCGGCGATCCGCTGGCCGACGTCGGCTTGACGCTCTGCTACTGGACCATCGGCAGTGCCTATTCCGCGCCTGACGGCGGCGGCTGGTACTCGCGCGAACAGTTGATCGCGCGCTATGCCCAGCGCACGGGCCGCGACCTCAGCCGCATCGGCTGGTATGAGACCCTGGGAGTTTTCAAGCTCGCTGTGATCCTTCAACAAATCTACGTCCGTTGGGTGCGCGGCCAAACGCGCGATGATCGCTTCAAAGACTTCGGCCCCCGTGTCCGCTATCTGGTGGAACAGGCCACTCGCTTGGCGGAGCGTCAAGCATGAGCCGCGTCTATCTGGTCCGCCACGGCCAAGCCGGTTCCCGGCAGAACTACGATACGCTTTCCGAACTGGGCATCCTGCAAGCGCAGCGCCTGGGCGCGTGGTTTCAGCAGGAAGGCATCGTGCTCGACCATGTCATCTCCGGCGGCTTAAGTCGCCAGATCCAGACCGCCCGTCACGCTGCTCGCGAGCCCGAGATTGAACCTCGCTTGGCCGAGTTTGACCTCGATGCCGTCTATCGAGGCTTGGCCCCCAAGCTCTATGCCGACAGTCCGGAGTTTGCACGCGAGTACGACGCCTTGAAGGCCGCCGTGCAGTCACCCGACGCGCCGCAGCATCGTCAGTGGACGTCCACCGATGTGGCGGTTTTCCGTGCCTGGGTGGAGGAGCGGTACAGCTACGATGGCGAAAGCTGGCCACACTTCAAGGCTCGAGTACGGGCGGCCATGGACGTGACGGCTCGTGTGGATGCGGGCGGCCATCTGGCCATCTTTACTTCCGCCACCCCCATCGGTCTTTGGCTGGCCGCGTTGCTGGATGCGAATGACGAGAACGCGATGAAGCTGGCCGGTGCCTGCTACAACGCCTCCGTCACTACGCTCCGGGTGCAACAGGGCGATGTGCGTTTGATCAGCTTCAACGCGATCCCTCATTTAGACCAACCACCGCTACGAACGTTTCGATAGAATCCAGCCGTGGACTTCCAGTTTTCCGACAAGGTCAAACAGCTTCAGGCTTCGCTCACCGCCTTTATGGATGAGCATGTCTATCCGAACGAAAAGCTCTACGAGCAGCAGATCGCCACGGGCGACCGCTGGCAGCCCGTTCAGATTATCGAAGACCTGAAACCCAAGGCGCGCGCGGCGGGCCTGTGGAACCTGTTTGCCGAATTGACCAACCTTGAGTACGCGCCGCTGTGCGAGATCATGGGCCGGTCGCCGATGGCGGCGGAGGTGTTCAACTGCTCCGCGCCGGACACCGGCAACATGGAAGTGCTGATGCGCTACGGGACGATGGAGCAGAAGACGCAATGGCTGGCTCCGCTACTGAACGGCGAAATCCGCAGTTGCTTCGGCATGACGGAGCCGGACGTGGCATCGTCGGATGCGACCAACATCCAAAGCTCGATTGTGCGCGATGGCGACAGCTACATCATCAATGGCCGCAAGTGGTGGACTTCAGGCGCTGGTGATCCACGCTGCAAAATCTGCATCTTCATGGGCAAGACGGACCCCACTGCCGAGAAGCACAAGCAGCAATCGATGATCCTGGTGCCGATGGATACGCCCGGCGTCACCATCCGGCGCATGCTGAACGTCTTTGGCTACGACCATGCTCCGCACGGCCACGGCGAAGTGGATTTCGTCAACGTGCGCGTGCCGGCCAGCAACATTCTCTTGGGCGAAGGCCGTGGCTTTGAGATCGCCCAAGGCCGCCTGGGGCCGGGCCGCATTCACCACTGCATGCGGTTGATGGGCGTGGCCGAACGGGCGCTGGAGGCAATGGTGAAGCGCGTGAAGCAGCGTGTGGCCTTCGGCAAGAAGCTGGCCGAACAGGGCACCATCATGGCCGACATCGCGACGTCCCGCATTGAGATCGAACAAGCCCGGCTACTCGTCCTGAAGGCCGCCTGGATGATGGACACGGTGGGCAATAAAGAAGCCCGCTCCGAGATCGCCATGATCAAGATCATCGCGCCCAACGTCGCGCTGCAAGTGCTGGACCGGGCTATACAGGCTCATGGCGGCGCGGGGGTCTGTGACGACTTCCCGATGGCCTGGCACTGGGGCAACGCCCGCACGCTGCGGTTGGCCGATGGCCCCGATGAAGTCCATCGTGATGCGGTGGCGAAGTGGGAGCTGAAGAAGTGGTAGCAACCGGCGGAAGATGCCGTACCGAGCCGCGACCAGCAGGAGCGGTCTCTAACCTTTCCCCGCAGCGTGCCTGGGTCGCTTCGGTCCTCGGCGGTCGCGCATGACGCTGGACGGCAAACGCGTCGTCATCACCGGAGGCGGAGCGGGCATTGGCGCGGCTCTGGCCACGCGCTTTCGCCAGGAAGGCGCCACCGTCCTCACAGCGGACTTGAAGAACGCCGACGTCACCTGCGATGTCTCCCAAGAAGACCAACTGGTCAGTCTCATCGCCCAAGCTGGCGACATCGACCTGTTCGTCTCGAACGCCGGCATTGGTATTCCGGGCGGAGCCGAAGTGCCCGACGAAGGCTGGGAGCGTATTTGGCGCATCAACACCATGGCCCACATCTGGGCCGCGCGGCACCTTCTGCCCGTCTGGCTGGAACGCGGCCACGGCTACTTCTTGAACACCGTCTCCGCCGCGGGTTTGTTGATGCAGATCGGCTCCGCGCCCTATTCGGTCACTAAGCACGCGGCGCTGGCGTTCTCGGAGTGGCTCTCGGTCACTTATCACGACCGGGGGATTCGCGTTTCGGCGTTGTGCCCGCAAGGGGTGAAGACGGACATGCTGAAGGACGCAGCGGAGCAAGGCTCGGGCTTTCTGCTCCAGGGTGCGATTGAGCCGGAGTATCTGGCGGACGTTACCGTGGCCGCGCTGGCCGCGGAGCAGTTTCTCATTCTGCCGCACCCGGAAGTCGCCAAGTACATGCAGAACCGCGGTACGGACCACGAACGCTGGTTGCGGGGGATGCGCAAGATGCAAGCCCAGTGGCCGCAGGTGTAACGGTGCCGGCGCGCATCGTTCGGTCTTCTGCCACTTCTACCGCTATCGCTTCAGTGGTCCTATTTTGCATGGTCGCGAGGAACCATACCGCCATGCCAACAGAATGTTATCCGGTGTCACAATTTCCACCGAATCCATGCCCGTCCTGTTCTCGTTGCTGAACAAGAACCCGCCGGCCGCGCTGCACAGGTCCTTTGCGACTGTGGTTGAAGTTCCAGCTCTTACTTCGATCGTAGCAATCTGGGCCCTCGCGCGAAACCCGACGACGGGTATCATCCAGGGCGTGGGATTCGATCCGCCGAAAGCATCTCGCATGTATTGCTCAAGTTGCCGTGAGTGCGGTTGATCTGGCGGGGCTGTCGCATTGCTGGGGCTGTCGGAAGAGAAGACATACAGGCCGATTGCGAATACGGCCACAATCAAGAGCCCGGGAAGCCAGGACCGATCTAACGGTGGACCTTCGGCCCGCGGTGCAGGTGCTCCGGGCGGCTGCGCGCTCTTGGCGAGCAAAGCTGCTCCACATTCACAGCGGTCGGTTCCGTTCGGGTGAACCATTGAGCAATTCGGGCATGCGACCATAACGATTCCTAGTGTGGCCGGTTAAGTGCCGATGCTAGGGAATCCGGCGAGGCCTGATCGACCAAAATACGCATCTGGGCGGGGGAGTGAGCAGTTGGCTGACCTTGGCTCCGTTCGGCGAAGGCGATGGCCGTCTTCACTTGTTCCCGGTGCAAACCATCAAACCATTCCAGAATGTCGTCCAGGCTGGCACCACATTCAATGTTTTCGAGGATCGACACAACGGGCATCCGGGTTCCCTTGAGGACCCACGCTCCGCTCATCTTTCCGGGAACGCTCTCCACCACCGGGCAGCTAGACCAATCGACGTTCACCATAGAGGCTCCTACCTCAAGGATAACCGGGAGGCTACGCCGCCTGAGTGTCGCGCGTGCGTAGTGCCGCCAGATAGGCCGCCACATAGAACAGGCCGCCGATCAGAAGGGTGGCGCGCAGGCCCAGGTAGATGGCCAGGAAGATCGCTCCAGCGGAACCGAGCACGCTTGCCGCCGCGTTGATGGACCAGGCCCAACGCACTGAGGGCGCGTGCATTTGTTCCAGCAATCGCAGGCCGCTGGGGAAGGGCATGCCCATCAGGAAGGCGGCCGGCGTCACTAGGCCCGCTGCGACGGCGAACTTCAGGGCTAGCGGCCAACCGGCACCCGCCTCGGTGACCACCGGTGCCAGGAAGGCCAGCACTGCCACTAAGGCTGTTACCGCCAGCGGGAGCGCCGGAGTGGCGCGCTTGGAGAAGTAACTGCCCAGACTGGAGGCCACCAACATGGAGAAGATGATCACGGTCAAGGCGTAGGTGGGGTGTCCCAGGAAGAGGACGAACTTCTGGATGAGGGCAACCTGGATGAGGATGTAGCCGATGCCGATCGACAAAAAGTAGAGCAGGAAGCGCCGCACGCGGCCATCGGCGGGCAGGCGGCTGCCTAGCACCAGTGGCGGCAGCACCAGGATCACCAGAGTCGCAATCAGGCTGATCCCGACCAGGCCGAACAGCAGCGGCACGGCGCGGTTGATCTTGTAGTCGGCGCTGTCCTTGCTGGTGGTGGTCAGGAAGGCCCACAGGTCACGCGGCTGGACGGTGTAGAAGAAGAATGGCCGGTCGTCATCGACGGGCGTTACGTTGTAGGTGTAGTTCTCAAAGAACCGCTCCGGCTCGGTGGTCAGCAGCAGATCGGCGAAGGGCGACCGGATACCTTCACCCGGCAGATAGATCAGCTGCATCTTGGCCCGGGCGATGGTCTCTTTGGCCGTTTGAATATCCGCGGCGCTAAACGGCTTGCGCGAGACCAGCATCGTGTCCTGCGCACCCCAGCCTTGCACGCTGCCTTGCCGGGCAATGATCACGTGCTTCCAAGGCTCGTTCTCACCCAGTTGCGCCAGCGCCACTCGCACCAGACTGATCAAGCGCAGCGACTCGCGCGGCGGGTCAAAGCCCCAGCGGGTGAAGGTGAGCATGCCATCGGGCGTCAGCTTGGACAGATAGTCGTGGAAGGCGTCGCTGGTGTAGAGATTGTTTTCCGACAGCGCAAAAGCGCCCGCGGCGGTGGAGGCCCAGGTATCAACCAGCGTGGCTTGCAACACCTGATACTGTTCCGGCGTGCGGCGCACGAAGCTGCGGCCGTCTTCGACCACGATGCGGATCTCGGGCTTCAGGTAGAGGCCTTTGGAGAGTCCGGAGAACCTGTCGCGCATGATCGTCGTCGCGATGATCGGGTTGATCTCGACGCCGGTAATGTCCTTTGAGCCGGAAGCCAGCGCGCGTGACACATCCCAGCCGCCGCCCGGTCCGATGATCAACGCTTTGGCCCCCGGACGCAGCACATAAGGCAGGCCGGGGCCTTGATAGAGCAGGTCTTCGCGATCCTGCGGGGTGAGCTTCGCGAAGTCGAATTCCGGGATACCGGTGGCGGCGTCGGCATCGATCACAATCGCCGTGCGGCCTGAACCTGGTTCCGGGGCCAGGGCGATGCGCGAAAAGCTGTTCCATTTGGACCAGCGCTCCTGCGTCAGGGCTTGGCCTTTGGCATAGCGGACATCGATAAAGCCCGTGCGGGCGTTGATCAGCAGCAGAGCCATCAGGGCCAAGCCCAGCGCGACGCCACCGGCGCGGCCTTTGCTGCGCTGGTCTACCGAGAACCAGACCGCCGAGGAAGCCGCAAATAGCATGGCGACCACGATGATGGTGTTCGGTCCGCCAAAAGCATTCAGCAGCGGGACCAGCAACAGGCAACCGCCGGCGGCACCTAGCAGATCAAAAAAGTAGACCCGATCAACACGGCCGATGGTTTCCGAGATCACCAGCGAGACAATCGCCCCGGCCAGAAAGAACGGCAGCGCGCTCGCAAAGTAAACCGCTGCCAGCGTGAAGTTGTTCATCTCGCCACTGCGGGTCAACAGGAATACCAGCGACCCTAACACCACCAGGCTGTTCACGCCCGCCAGCCAGCCTAGCTTGGTGAACAACGGCGTCCGCCAGCCCGCCACCACATACGAGAAAATGCCGCCGACGCCCAGCCCGAACAACGCGATCGAGATGGCCAGAAACGCGAAGTGGTAGTAAAACACCACCGAGAAAATGCGCGTCAGCGATAGCTCCATCAGCAGCGTCGCCAGGGTGGTGAGCAGCACCCCCAGGTAGACCAGCGGCCAGGAGACAGAACGTTCTTGAGATGGCGAAACGGTGGAGACTCGGGACAAGACTCTTTATGTTATCGGACCCGGAGCCGTGCTGTCCCGAGCATCTGGCTCGGTTGAAGGAGCTACATCATGGCTGAAGGCGGTGCCGGCTCATCCGCACGCCCCGCGTGGGCCAGTGGAATGCGGATCAACACCGCCGCCAGCAGGGTCATCACCAGCATGCCAGCCAGTATCGAGGGGTCCGGGAAGAAGGCCGGTAGCGGGATCTCGCGCCAAGCAAAGAAGGCGGTGATCAGGCCGCACAGTGCCTCGCCCGCGATCAAGCCCGAAGCCACCAGGATTCCGGTGTTCTCAACGCGCGCCTTCTGCGCCTCATTGAAGCCGCGGCGGGCGGCCAGAGTATCGGTGACCCAGCGGATCATGCCGCCCACGAAGATGGCGGATGTTGTTCCGAAGGGCAGGTACATGCCGATCGCCACCAGCATCACGCTCTTCACCTGCACCATGATGAACATCACGCCCAGCGCCATGCCGAACACGATCAGTGGCCACGGCATGTCGCCTCCGACGATGCCTTGCGCCAGTGAGGCCATCAACCCGGCTTGCGGTGCGGACAGTGCCTTGTCGCCAAAGCCAATGCCGCCCATCTTGATGTTGCCCTCATGCAGGATCAGCAGCGGGAAGTACATCACTGCGCTGGCCACCGCCACGGCGATCAGTTCGACAATCTGGATGGTGCGCGGAGTTCCGCCCAGCAGGTAGCCTACTTTGAAATCCTGCAACAGCTCGCCCGAGACCGCGCTCGATACGCAGACCACTGCCGCCACGCCCAACACCGCCGTCACGCCCTGCATCCCTGACACTCCCAGCGACACCATCAGCAGTGCCGCGATGATCAGCGTCGAAAGAGTCAGGCCGGAAATCGGGTTGTTGGAGGAGCCAATCACGCCCACCAGATAGCCGGAGACGGTCGCAAAGAAGAAGCCGACGATCAGCATCACTACCGCCGCGATCACACCGGCGAAGACGTTCCCGGACAGCTGCACGTAGAGGCCGATCATCAGCAGGAAGACGCCCATGATCATGACGATCACGGTCTTCGAACTCATGTAGCGCTCATTGCGGTTGAGCTTGCTCAGGTCGATCTTGGGGCCGCTCAGCTCGCCGAACGCTTTCTTGAGGCCCATCGTCAAGTTCTTCCGCATGCGGAAAAGCGTGTACGCGGCGCCCACCATCATGGTGCCGACGGCGATGGGCCGCACAATGTAGCGCCACACGGCGTTGGCCATGCCCAGCCAGCTTTCGTCATGGCCACCGGCCGGAACATACTGCGCCACTTGCGGACCCAGCACATACATCAGCAGCGGTACCATCAGCCCCCAAGCCAGCACGCTGCCCGCGAAGTTCAACGCGGCCAGTTGCGGCCCGATGATGTAGCCGACGCCCAGATACGCCGGAGCAATGCTGGGTGTCGAGACTGCGGTCACCGCGCCCGTCGCCACCGTCTGCGTGGAACCGACCGGGCCCAGACGCAACACGCTGCGGCCCATTTCGCCAATGCGGAAGAAGAACTCTTTGTCCACCGCGAACAGTTTCATCGCTCCCAGCAGGTAGACCAGGCCGCCGAGGCCAATGTTCCAGAACAGCACGCCCGCGCCTTGGGCGCCGGACTGGCCCGCTTTGTGGATCTCCGCCGCGGCCACCGATTCGGGGTAGGGAAGCTCAGGATCTTCCACCAGCACGCGCCGCACCAGGCTGACAAACAAGACGCCCATCACGGAGCCCACCATCATCAACGCGGTGGACTTCCAGTACGCCTCGCCCGGTGCAAACGACGGCCAGGCGCGGGAGATGACAAAGGCCGGAATGGTGAAGATCGCCCCAGCTGCGACGGATTCGCCAATCGAACCCGCCGTACGGGCCAAGTTCTCTTCAAGGATCGTGCCGCGCCAGAGCCGCACTGCGGCCATGCCGATCACGGCGGCGGGATAGGTAGCGGCAATGGTCTGTCCGGCGCGTAGTCCCAGGTAGGCATTGGCCGCCCCCAACACGATGGTCAACACCAACCCGAGCAGTACGGCCCGGACGGTGAACTCGGTCATGGGAACGTTCGCGGGGACGAACGGTTGGTGGGAGTGCGGCTTGGTGCTCATTGTGGCTGCTGAGCCGCGATCTTAGCAGAATTGTCAGGCTGCCAGCACCCCTATCTCGCGGCACCCCAAAACAAACCGGGCGCCCAACCACAATCCGAAGATTGCGGCGGGCGCCCAGGGACGCTCAGAGAAAGCGTGGGTTGCCGTTAGAAGCGGTACTGCACGGCCAGCTCAGCCGCAAAGGACTTCGGTACCACCAGCGCGCCGGGGGTAATGAAGTTAATGGCCTGGCCGAAGTTCGCAGCGCGTATGTTGCCCTGGAACTGGCCGCCAAAATTCGCCCGGTTGGTCAGGTTGAAGAACTGGCTGATGAATTCGAGCGAATGCCGCTCGGCCACCTTGAAGGTCTTCGAAACGCGCAGGTCGAACTGGTAGAACGCCTGGCCGCGCGCCGTGTTGTAGTCGATCACCTTCAGCGAACCGTCCGCGACACCGGCGCGGATGGTCGGGGCTGACAAATTAATGGTGGCCTTGTAGTCGGTGGGGTTGTTGGCGAATACAACGGCGCGGGCCGCACCATTGCCAGCACCGTTGCCGATCCAGTTGACCCCCTGGACCAAGTTGTACGGGCGGGCCGAGCCATACTGCATGATCGGGGCCACCTTGATACCCCACGGCATATCGAGCACGCCCGAGAACACCCAGTGGTGACGCTCATCGTTGGGCGCGTAACCAAAGTCGCCCGGGTTAAACACGTTGTCCGCGTACATCGCGACGTTGCCGAAGGCGGCCGGGCCACCAACGTAGGCTTTCGCCGCTGAGTAAACGTAGTTCGTGTTCATCGAGAACCGCTTGGCCAGACGGCGGCGGTAGGAGATGTTCAGGGCGTCGTAGCGTGAACGACCGATCGACGATTCGACGATGATCTGGTTCAGCTGCGCCAGGCCAGCCGCGGCGAATGCCGCGCCGAGCGGGCGAGTGTTGCCGACGCTGGGCCGCAGCGGGTTGATGTTCTGGCGCTTGGCTTCGCGCAAGCCCAGGACGTGGATACCTTCCACTTCAATGACGTTCGAGTTGTTCAGCTGCCAGGCTACGCCCAAGTTGAATTGGTGGTTGTAGGGGTTCTGGAAGTCCGGGTCCACTAGGCGGCCCACCGAGCCAGGGGTCAGCGACGTCGAGGCCGCCGGAATTGGCGGCAGCGGGTCGATGCCAAAACGGAACTGAGACAGGCGCCGCCCGCCATTGCCGGGGACGATGTCGGCGTTATTGTCCCCAAAGCCGCCGCTGTTTAGCGACAGGGTTTGGGTGAAGACGGTATCGTTGGCCTGCTGTTGCATGAACAACGGGATGTTCTGGAAGGTCTGGCCGAAGTACATGCCCCATCCGCCGCGCACTACGAACTTCGTATCGCCGCCCACATTCCAGGCAAAACCCAAACGCGGTGAGAAGTTGTTCCGGTCGTTCTTCGGCAGACGAGCGCCCCAGGGGCTGCCGATCTGCTTCAGAGCGAGATAGGTGCGGCTGCGGGCCTGGACGTTGCCACCCTGCAGGTTCAAATCGACATCCCAGCGCATGCCCATGTTGACGCTGAAGTCACGGGACACCTTAACGTCGTCCTGGAAGTAGACGCCGAACATGGCGGTATCCTGGCCCAGAAAGTAAGGGTTGCCGGAAGAGGCCGACATCCCGGTAATGGCGCCCGGAGTGGCAAAGCCATTCGGGTAGGTCACCCGGTCAGTGGTGATCTTGCTCGGCAGATCCTGGAAGACGAGATTCAGCGTAGCCGGCGTCTGGAAGAAGCCACCCAGTTTGGGAACCTTCACATAGTCAAATCCGGTCTTCAGCGAGTGCTTGCCCACGGTGATCGAAAGATCGTCGCGGAACTGCCACTTGCGCTGGAACGTCTGCTGGGGCACGTTCCCGTTGGTGCCGAAGTAGATGCCGCCCGGAAATGCCAAATTCGGCACTTTCGTGTCGGAATCGATGACGTTGTTCCAGTACTGGTGTCCGGCGGTAAAGGCATTCACAATGCGGGGGCTGATCACCGAATTCAACGTGAAGTTGGCCAGCAGCAGCTCATTGGTGGTGAAGTTGCCCGCCGTCAGAT
>JAPKYX010000087.1:0-8966 GCA_026394075.1 Acidobacteriota bacterium | reverse complement strand
TCTGGCCACGGTTGCCCTGGCTTGAGTACGACACGAACAACTGATGCTTGTCGTTGATCTTGTGGTCCAGGCGGCCGTTGTAGCGCTGATCACGGTACGGAGTGCCGATGACGCGGACGGGCTTTGCTCCTAGCGACGACACCAGGGACAATTCATTGAAGGCGGCATCGGTGACGCCAATCGAGGTCTCTTCCCGCTGGCGTTCTAGCGCAAAGAAGGCAAAGGTGCGGTCCTTCACAATCGGGGTGCCGAACGACCCACCATATTGCTGCCGGCTGATGGGCGGCGTGGCCTGCTTGCCCTGCTTGGAGAAATAATCATTCGCCGTCAGCGAGGTGTCGCGGGCGAACAGATACAGCGCGCCGTGCATCTGGTTGGTGCCGGTGCGCGTGATCACGTTCACCGCCGCGCCTTCGCTACGGCCGTTGGCGGCGGAAAAGCGCTGCGTCGAAATCACGAACTCCTGAATGGCTTCGAGAGGAAACTGCATCACCGGGCCACCCACCGAGTTGTCCTTGTTGTCGATGCCGTTCACGGTCACATTGACGTTGCGGCCGGCTGAGCCATTGATGCCGAAGACCGCGATGCGGTTCTTGGTCGGATCGTAGGAATTTACCGGCTTGGCACCGGGAGCGAGAAACGCCAGGTTGGCAAAGTCGCGGCCATTGAGCGGCAGTTCGCGAACTTCACCCGGCGTGATGTTCAGGCTGACGTCGCTTTTGGCGGTGTCGAGCAGGGTGGCGTACTCGGCCGAAACCGTGACGGTTTCCGCCTGTTGGCCGGGCTTCAATACGATGTTGACGGTGGTGGTTTGGCCCACCTGCACCAGCAAGCCGGTCAGGGCCGCGGTCGAGAAACCGGTCTGGGCCACCGTACCTGCATAGGTGCCAGCCGTCAGGAAGGAGAACTGATAGAGCCATTGGTGACCGCTTCGCGCGTCGCACCGGTGGTGGTGTTCTTTAACTTGACCGTGACGTTGGGGATCACGGCGTCGGTCGTGTCGGTCACACGGCCAGCCAGCAGGCCGGTGGCCGTCGCCTGTCCAAAAGCGGCTAACGCGGCGGCTGCCATCAGCGGAAAAACTCTTAAAATCATGTGTTTGCGATTCATAACCTCTCCCGATAAGGAGTCTGTAATGAATCCATAATAACTCGCAGCTGGCCTTATGCCAAAACAGCGGTCTGAAAAAATTGGGGCGAACGCCTGCAACCAGCGGGCTGGGCAACCGATATGAGGGGCGGATACCCGGCCCGGTAAGAGCTGGCAGAGGGATAGGACGGCTAGCTGAGGCTGGCGCGGACCTTATCGCTTAATGCCTTGCCGTCGGCCCGTTTGCCGGTCAGCTTGGCTTGCGCGGCTTTCATCACCACGCCCATCTGCTTGATGGTGGCACCGGGGTTTTCGGCAATCGCTTCCGCAATCGCCGCGGCAATCTCTTCGTCGGTGGCCGCCTGCGGCAGGTAGGCTTCGAGAACGACCAGTTCCGCCGCTTCTTTGTCCACCAAATCCTGCCGGCCGGCCTTGCCGAACTGGTCGATCGAATCCTTGCGCTGCTTCACTAGGCTGTTGACGATCTGCTGTTCGGCCGCCTCATCGGCTTCTTTCATTTGGTCGGCTTTATACTTCATCAGCGCGGTCTTGATTCCGCGAATGGCGCTGAGCTGTACTTCATCCCTGGCCTTCATGGCGGCCACCAGATCCTTTTGAATACGGTCAATTAACGGCATGCTTTGCTATTCTAGTAGAGACCCGAGTTCCTTCAACTGGCCGCCAACCTGTGTATATCAAGAAACAGCGTCTCCTGACCCCCGGCCCCACTCCGCTATTGCCCCAGGCGATGCACGCCATGATGGGGGCCGACATCCATCACCGGACGGCCGATTTCCGCAAATTGTACAAGCAAGTGCTGGCGGATCTGCAGTTCGTCATGGGCACGAAGAACGATGTGCTGGTGCTGGTGGCGTCCGGTTCCGGCGCCCTTGAAGCCGCGGCGGCGAACTTTCTTTCTCCCGGTGACCATGTGCTGATCTGCTCAGCGGGCAAGTTCGGGGAACGGTTCATTGAGATCGCCAAGGCCTGGGGTTTGAAGGCCACCGTGCTGACCGCCGAATATGGCGGCGCGGTCGCTCCGGAAGTGGTGGAGCGGGCGCTGGCGGAGCATCCTGACTTGAAGGCAGTGATGGTGCAGGCTTCGGAGACTTCCACCGGCTCCATGCACGACATCCGCCGGATGGGCCTGGCCGTCAAGCAGACCAAGGCACTGATGATCGTGGATGCCATCACGGGCCTGGGCACGATGCCGCTGGAGATCGATGAGTGGGGCCTGGATGTGGTGGCCGGAGGGTCACAGAAGGCGTTCATGATCCCGCCGGGCGTTGCTTTCTTGTCGATCAGCCCGAAGGCGTGGGAGGCTGGCCGGTCGGCACAGTTGCCGCGGTTCTATTTCGACCTGCGCAAGGAATTGAAGAATGCTGTGAATGGCGAAAGCGCTTGGACGCCTTCCATTGCCATTCTGCTGGCCTTGGCCGAAGCGTTGATCTACGTCAAGGAATTGGGCATGGACAAGCTGATTGCCAATGCCGAATTTCTCGCCCAGGCGACCCGCAAAGCTGTTACGGCGCTGGGTCTGGAGCTGTTTTCATCATCACCGGGCAACTCGGTGACGGCCATCAAGGCCCCGCCGGGCATGGATTCCGGCGTGATCGTGAAGGAGTTCCGGACGCGCTTCGGTTCGATCATCACCAATGGGCAGGGCTCGATGCAGGGCCAGATTTTCCGGATCGCCCATTTGGGCTATTTCGACATTTCCGACTGCTTTATGCTGATCGCGCAGTTGGAGCTGATTCTGGCCGCCAACGGGTATCCGGTGCAGTTTGGCCGGGGCGTGGCGGCGGCGCAGGAAGCTTACGCGGCTGTGGCTATTGCGCCGGGAGCAGTGTTAGTTTGACGGGCCGCTTGGCGTCCCAAGCCGGTCCTGACACGAGGAGACGTTGATGAAAGTTCTTGTTGCCGAAGCGGTCACCCCGGCTGCTCTGGATGTACTGAACGCTCAAAAAGGCTGGGAGATCGTGGTTGCGACTCCCGAGAACTATGGCCCTCACTTGGCCGACTGCGACGCCCTGGTGGTGCGGAGCCAAAAGGTGGACCGCACTGTCATTGCCCGGGCGCCGAAGTTGCGCGTGATCGGCCGGGCGGGTGTGGGAGCCGAGAACATCGACTTGCCCGCCGCCACCTCCGCCGGTGTGCTGGTGATGCACACGCCCGGCATTAACGCCGTCTCCGTGGCGGAGCACACGATGGCGCTGATGCTTTCGCTGGTGCGCATGATCCCCGCCGCGACTGCTTCCACCACCAGCGGCAAATGGGAACGCCGCAGCTTTGTGGGGCATGAACTGCGCGGCAAGACGTTGGGCATCCTGGGCATGGGCTCCATTGGCCGCGAAGTGGTGGTCCGCGCCAAGGCCTTTGCGATGCATGTGATCGCGCATGATCCGTTTGTGAATCCGCAAGCCGCGATCGATCTCGATGTGGAACTGGTCTCGCTGGAACAGCTTTATGCGGCCAGCGACTACATCACCCTGCACGTGGCGCTGACGCCGGCGACCAGCAAGATCATCAACGCCGCTTCGATCGCCAAGATGCGCGATGGGGTCCGGATTTTCAATTGCGCCCAGGGCGGGTTGGTAGATAACGAAGCACTGCTGGACGGGCTGCGGTCCGGCAAGGTGGGCGGTGCGGGCCTGGACGTGTTTGACCCGGAACCGCTGCCCTCGGATCACCCGCTGCTGAAGGCCCCCAATCTGATTGCGACGCCCCACATCGGCGGCGTCACCGAAGAGGCCAAAGACATCGTCGGTGTCCGCATCATGGAACAGGTGGTGCAATACCTGACCAGCGGTGTCGCCGTCAATGCGGTGAACATGCCGACGATCTCGCCGGAACAGTACCGTACGCTCGGACCCTACATTGCGTTGGGTGAGCGGCTGGGCACCTTTGCTACTTCTATCTCGTCCGGCAACCCGAAGTCGGCCCGTTTTTCCTATACGGGCCGGGTCGCGGAGTTGACGACGCAGTTGGTCCGCAATGCCGGCCTGGCCGGGCTGTTGAACGGTTCCCTGACTCACAAGGCCAACCTAGTGAACGCCATGCAACTGGCGAGCCAGCGCGGTCTGCGCGTGGCGGAGGTGCATGAGAAGCACTCGGCCTCCTATACCGACACGGTCCGCGTGGAATTGGAAACCAGCGAAGGCACGGTATCGGTGGAAGGCGCGCTGGTGCTGGGCAACATGCGGCTGCTGCGCGTCAACGGGATCTATTGCGAAGCTAAGCTGGATGGCCACATCACCTACGTGGTGAATGAAGACGTGCCAGGCACTATCGGTGCCATTGGCCGAGTGCTGGGCGCGGCCAGCATCAACATCGCCAACTTCTCACTCGGCCGCGAAGAAGAAGCGGCCCGGCCCGGCGAGCCTCTGCTGGCCGTGGCGGTGATCGAGACCGACTGCACGGTGCCCGAAGCCGTGCTGGCCCAACTGCTCGAAATCCCGGCCATTAAGCAGGCCCGGATGATCGAGCTGCACACCTAACCGCGCGGCTGGAGACGGCCCGCTCGACGCGGGTCTGTATCCCACAAAACCTTGCCATCTGAGAAGTTCCTCAGGTGCGCTGACAACGGCTGTCCCTTTCCGTCTCCACTTCTCGCTGTAGTCGAGTATGAAACGCTTAACTCGCTTCAACTCGTCCAGTTCGCGCCAGTGCGCTTCTGCGCCGCTCGTCTGTCTCTTCTTCCTGGGCGTCACTGGCTTGCCAGCCGCCGATCTGAACATCGCACCGGCCGGTCCCTTACGGGTTCTCGTACCTGCGGGGACCCAAAAGTGTGTTCAGTTGAGGGCGATCGACTTTCCCCAAGGGTCCACGCTGGCATGGGCCGTCCTGGGTGGTCCGGGCACGGTCTCTCCCACCGACAAGGCCCTCACCCAGTACTGCGTGATGGCTGCAACTGGCTTAGTGCAGATCCAGGTCACCTCGACGCACAAGGATGCCAACGGCAAGGACATCACTGCGTCCGCCGATGTCGATATCGACTTGGTGGATAAACTGGGAGGTCTCTTTCAGCGCCTAATCGCCGGGGCTGAGTTTTCCGGCGGTGCGGCCACGCAGCCTACCGGACGGTTCTTCATGGACATGATGCTTTCCACAGCGATTGGGCCGGACAGTAAGGACGGATTTGGGCCCAAAGCCCGGTTGTGGGTTGATACCCGGATTAGCAGTGTTCCGCAACAGTTCAATGCAAAAGTCAGTGAATTTCTGGCTGGCGGAATCGCAACGGGGATCAAGGATCTCAAAGTAAACGAAGTAGTACAAACCATCGAGATGCTGGGTGGGCCACAGTACCGCCTGTGGAGCCAGAAGGCAGCGAGCCCGCTATTCTTTGACCGGAGACTGAGCCGAACAGCCGTACACGCCATTGCGGCCTATGGTGGCATTACCCCGTTCGTCCCGCGGGACTTCATCAATAGCTACCAAAAGCCCGACAAAGCCAGCGATGCTTATGCGCGCCTGGAATCAAACCCCGTGTTCGCCGAAGCGCTGCGCCGGCGGCCTGATGCCAAGTACCTCTCGTTTGTCCCCCTGGACCGTCAACGGTTCTGGCGGCAATACTATGGCGGACTCCGCATCCAGTCACACTTCTACGAATGGAATGGAGCGATCTCCCAGACTCCGATGCGGACGGTGGACCTGCTGATTGGCCAGAATGAGGTTATCACGGGCGGTAGTTGGCGCGGCACCGTCCTGAGGGCCGACTTTTTCCAGCCGATTGTCGATCTCAAGCAAGGTGTGACGGTCTATGTATTTGGCACGGCATCCTGGAAGGCCTCGGTCGAAAAGGCGTCAAGCACCTCGGCGCTGATTTTGAATCCGCTTACGGCCAATGAGCAGGGAACCTTTAGTGTGACTTCCAAGGACACGATCATCTTGAATTCTCCGGTGTCGAACCGGGATTTCTTCCGCATTGGTGTCGGAATTGATTTCAAGAAGGTGTTTGGCGGAGGGAAGTAAACGTGCCCTTTGGTGGTCTCTTGGCCTTCGCGATGGCAAGTTTGTCCTTATTGGCTGAAGTGTCTCCTAAGCAGTACCGCACTGTTCCGGGCGAAAGAGGAACACCCTGCCCGCAACGAAACTGTTGGGGGGAATACCGTTCTAACTATTCGCTTCACTTTGCGGAATACAAAGACAACGGTAGCGCTTGGAATCCGCAACAGATGACAGATGCACTGGATACGATCCGGACCGAAAAGGAGAAGAAGGGCTATGCTTTCGTACTGGTCTATGTGCATGGCTGGAAGCACTCGGCGAGCGGCAGCCCGGAAGACAGCGATGTGACGCAGTTCAAGCGCCTTCTGGACGATGTCAGCATGCTCTCAAATAAAGGGTCTCCGCTGCCATTAGTGGGCGTCTATATCGGCTGGCGAGGAAAGTCGATGGCCACACAAAGTCAACTGCTCAGCATTCCAAGCTACTGGGGGCGACGCAATACGGCTAGGTCTGTAGGAGTAAAGGATCTGCAGACGGACTTGGCGAAGTTGACGGAACTAGCGCACGGAGGTGAGACAGGAAAGTCGACTCAGATCATCGTGGTTGGGCATTCCATGGGGGCCCGGGTAGTTGAGAATGCACTCGCCGAAATCAATCGCAAGTGGCTTGATGCCAACCAATTCCGACGAAACGGCGCCGAGGTTTCGCGGCCGCCAGCGGATTTGGTGGTCTACCTTAACGCCGCGACTCCTTCAACGCTGACCCGACGGACGCTCAACCGACTCCGTAAGGATGGAGACGTGGTTAAGCGCCATCCGCACTATTCGGCGGGCCGGTGTCATACAGGAAACGCCTCCACGCCCGAGTGTCGTGCCTACCCAATTTTCATGGCGATAACGTCTTCCGGGGATTGGGAGACGCGATTTCTGATGCCATTCGCAAATTTTATCGGTCCCGTCGGCTTGCATGCATGGCATCTGCTCTCTGCTGCCGCAACACCCTCGTTGCGCTCTCACCGTCTAAAGCCAATAGCAGGTCCAAGCCCCCCCGGAACTGAAAAGCCTGGCGAAGTGTGCGCCGAAAACAAGCGAACCAAGGATGAAGATTGCTATTTCCTCGAAAGCCTTCCATCCGCCCCCCCAAACAAGTCAGCAAGCTTCTGGATCGCCAAGGTGAGTCGCAAGATTTCTGAGAACCACACCGATATCTGGAACAAAGAGCTGTGGGGGATGTTGAGCTCGCTGCTTCCCCAGCAAGGCGAGCCTCTGCCGTCGAACCGTGTCCCGCCGCGGCCGCCACCGCCACCGCCACCACCACCGCAACTGTATCGTCCCCAATGAGGGTGCCTAAGTGTTCATCGGAGTACTTCCGGTTCTCCGCAGAGCAATTGCGACAAGCTGTAAGCTAACCTCAGAGAATTGCCCCGCCACATCATCCTCGCCATCTTTGCCGTCGCCCTGTTTACGCGGCTGCTGCACTCGAACGTCTTGTGGGTGGAAGAAGCCTACCCCACGATGGCGGCGCTGAACATCCTGGCGGGGCGGAGCCTTTACGCGGATTTCTGGTTCGACAAGCCGCCGCTGTTTCCGTTGCTCTACACGTTGTGGGGGGCGCAGACCGGGGCGCTGCTCCGGATTGCGGGGGCCAGCTACATCACTGTTTGCGCCTGGCTGATGGCGCGCGTGGCGGGCAACTGGCTGGCGGGGGCGTTGCTGGCCTTCTTTCTGATCTTTGATGTCCCGGCGGCGTCGATGGTGTTGGGGCCGGACCTGTTGACGCTGGCGCCCGTGCTGGGGGCCGTGCTGCTGCGGCAGCGGCCGATTGCCGCTGGGGCGGTGCTGGCGCTGGGGTTCCATGTCAATACGAAGGCGGTCTTGTTCTTGCCGCTGCTTTGGTCATGGCAGGCCGTGGTGAGCTTTGTGCTGGTGGCCGCGCCGGCCTTTCTGATGCCCGGCTATCTGGAGCAGGTCTGGCGGTGGGGGGCGCTGTATGCCCAGGATTCGTTCCTCGACAGCCCCTGGCGCGAGGGCTTTGCGAAAACCGCTGGCTGGCTGGGCTTCCATGCGGCGCTGGTGTTGGCGGCGACGCGGGCCAAGTGGGACCGGCTGCAGTTGCTTTGGCTGGGCGCGGCCCTGTTGTGTGCCTTCGCTGGCCTCCGCTTCTTTCCGCGCTACTACTTTCATTTGTTGCCGCCGCTGTGCTGGCTGGCTTCCCAGGCACTTACTAGCGCCAGCCGCTGGGGGCGCTTTGCTCGATATCGGTGGGCGCTGCTGGCGTTGCTGCTGATCCCTTTGATTCGCTACGCTCCCGGGTACTGGCGGCCGGAGCGGTCCAAAGATCTGGCGATGTTCCGCGATGCGCGGCAAGCGGCCAAAGTGATCGATGAGCAGGCCGGCCCGGGCGACACGCTGTTCACCTGGGGCTATCGCCCGGAGATCGATGCGCTTTCCCGGCTCCCGGGCGGAACGCCGTTTCTCGAGAGCCAGCCGGTGACCGGCGTTTTCGCCGACCGTCACCTCAGTTCCTCCCGGCCTTCCGCCGATCCTGCCCAGACCGCCGCCCAGCTTCAACGGTTGGCGGCCAGCAAGCCCACGTTCCTGGTGGATGGCCTGGGCCGCTACAATCCAGAGCTTGCCATCACCAAAGTGCCCGCGCTGGCGGAGTGGTTGAAGCAGTATGAAGTGGTGGCTATCACCCGTGGGACGGTCATTTACCGGTTGCGCCGGTAAATGTTTATCGCATCCGCCGCCCGTGTGTGCGCATCGTAGTCGTATGAGCTTGTTTTTAGCTATGTCACTACTTGCTGCCTCCGTCCATGACTTCACGATGAATTCGATTGATGGCAAGGCCCAGCCGCTGTCTGCCTTTAAGGGCAAGGCGGTCCTGATCGTCAATGTCGCCAGCCAGTGCGGCTATACGCCGCAGTACAA
>JAPKYX010000246.1 GCA_026394075.1 Acidobacteriota bacterium | reverse complement strand
TAGCGCGGCAACTGAAGAAAGCCCCTCGCGCGATCGCGCAACAGATCGTCGATGGCCTAGGCCCCATTCCCGGCGTCGCGGCGCTGGAGATCGCGGGCAACGGCTACATCAACGTCCGGCTGGACCGCACCGGTTACGCGGCGTCACTGAAGGCCTCTGCGCCCGAGGCCGCCTCCACCGGCAAAGTGATCGTCGAGCACACCAACATCAACCCCAACAAAGCCGCGCACATTGGACATCTGCGCAATGCCGTCCTGGGCGACACGTTTGTGCGGATGCTGCGCTCCACCGGACAGCGGGTTGAGGTGCAGAACTATATCGACAACACCGGCGTTCAAGTGGCCGACGTCGTGGTGGGCTTCCATTACCTCGAAAAGAAGTCTCCCGCCGAGGTGGAAGCGCTCTCCTTGCAGCCGCGTTTTGACTATCTCTGCTGGGACCTCTACGCCCGCGTGTCCAGCTACTACAACGATCATCCCGAGGCCAAGCAGTGGCGCGCCGATACGCTGCATTCCATCGAAGGCGGCACCGATGAGCTGGCCCGGCTGGGCCACATTGTCGCCGATGCCATCGTCAGCTGCCATCTGCGCACCATGGCGCGTCTGGGGATCGGCTACGACGTCCTGCCGCGCGAAAGCGAGATTCTGCACCTCCAGTTCTGGGCCCACGCCTTTGAGCAGCTGAAGGAACGCAAAGCAATCTACTTTGAGACCGAAGGCAAGAACTCGGGCTGCTGGGTGATGCCGTCGTCGGCCTTCCGGGAACACGATGCCGAAGATGAAGGCGACAGCAAAGTGATCGTCCGTTCCAACGGCACCGTCACCTATGTCGGCAAAGACATCGCCTACCAGCTGTGGAAGTTCGGTTTGCTGGGCAAGGACTTCTTCTATGAACCGTTACCGGGCTTCCCCGGAGTCTGGGTGGCCACCAGCACCCCCTCCACCACCGAGGGCGTACCCGGCTTTGGCGGCGGCTCGACGGTCTACAACGTCATCGATTCGCGCCAGTCCTACTTGCAGGATGTCGTCGTGGCGGGTCTGAATGCGCTGGGTTACCGCGAGCAGGCGGACAACTCCATCCACTTCAGCTATGAGATGGTGGCGCTCTCCCCCCGCACCTGCGTGGAGCTGGGCATTGAGCTGTCGGAAGAAGACAAAAAGAAGAGCCACGTCGAGGTCTCCGGCCGCAAAGGTTTGGGCGTCAAGGCGGACGACCTGATGGATACCTTGATTGACCGCGCCCTGGTGGAAGTGACGTCACGGCACGAAGAAGCGCCCGAAGCGGAACGGCGCGAAGTGGCCTCGCAGATCGCCATCGGGGCGCTGCGCTTCTTCATGCTGAAGTTCACGCGGACCACCGTCATCGCCTTTGACTTACAGGAAGCGCTCAGCTTTGAGGGTGAGACCGGGCCTTACGTGCAATACTCCGCCGTCCGCGCCCGCAGCATCCTGCGCAAGGCGGGCGATAGCGCGGAACCCAGCGTTCCGGCGCTGACCGCTGCTTTACAAGATGAGGGGCTGTGGCAGTTTCTGCTCACTTGCTCCCGCGCGGGGCAAGCGGTGCGGCGGGCGGTCGAATCCGGTGAGCCCGCGCATGTATCGCGGTACGCTTTCCAACTCGCCCAGGCCTTTAGTGGCTTCTATCACGACTACTCCGTCATCGGCGAGCAGGATGCCGACCGCCGGCAGGTGCTGGTCTGGCTGACGCGCTACTTTGCGCAGCAACTGGAATCGACCTTGCAGGTGTTGGGTATCCCGGTCCCAACCTATATGTAATCTTTACGTATACTAGCTCGCGTGGGGGTCTCGGTTGGCCGATAAGGACCAGGTGTGTCTGGCGCTAGTTTCGTCGCCCGGAAATTACCGCCGTGTCGTGCCGGCGGGCGGCCGATGGCTACCCCTTGGCGCTCTACTGTGGGCCTTCATGACGGCGGGTCCCATATGGGCGGTGGACTCCAGCCGGCCGCTGCCAGACTACCTGATTGAACCCTGGTCGACGACCTACCGGCTGCCGGAAGAGACGATCGCGTCGATGATGCAGTCGCCGGATGGGTATCTTTGGCTCAGCACCGCCAACGGCGTTCTCCGGCTGAACGGTTTGACCAGCACGCCCCTTTCCTGGAGCGTGCAGCAACCGATGGACCGCACTGTTCGGACCACCGTGCTGGACGGCCAGGGGACAATGTGGATACTCACGTCCCGCAGTGGTGTGTTACGGGTACCCTTTGCGGGCCGCGGTACCGCTATGGACGCAGTTCCTCAGCGTGTCACCACCCTTCAAACCGATGCCATTGTTCCGCTGAACATCGCCGCCGCCCAGGCGATGCCGGATGGGGTACGCGTGGTCACCCAGGCCGGACTGTACGAGCTGACCAGTGCCAGCCAGCCCGGTCCGCCGCCATCGCCGGTCGCCAGCCTGCCCAGTGTTCCGCTGGCGGCCACGGCGGGCACCGCAGGAGACATTTGGCTGGCCGGTACCGACCGGCGGCTATGGCGCTGGACGCGCGGCACTGGCTGGCAGAACCTGGCCGCGCTACCTCCCGGTGCCCCGGTCCGCATGTTGGCCACGGCGGGCCGCCTCTGGCTACGCGGCCAAGGGTGGCTGGCCCGCTGGGAGAAAGACCGCTGGAGCAGTTGGGCGCTGAACACCCACTTTGAGCAAACCAACCTCTATGAGCCCATGCTCGAAGACCGGCAGGGTGTGCTCTGGTTGGGCGGTCGCGGCCAGATTGCCCGTCTCGTGGGCAACGAAGTGGATTCCCGCCGGTTGGGGACTATCCAGGAGGAGACATCCGTCACCAGCCTGCACGAAGATCGCGAAGGGGTGATCTGGATCGGGGATCAGGTGGGGCGGCTGTACCGGTTACGCGGTGCGGCGGTGATCAACTACGGGCAAGCCGAGGGCATGGCGGGGGACATCGTCAACGCCATCTACCGGGAACCGAATGGAGATTGCTGGATCTATTCGCTCAACAAGGGCTTGACCCGCTGGTCGCTGAGCGGAATACAGGCCTTTCCGCTAGGGGTGGCGGGCAACGTGTGGATGATGGAGCGGGACCGGCGTTCCGGTGACCTGCTACTGGCCGGAATCCCCAGGCTCTACCGGCTTAACCGCGGCCGGGCGGAACCAGTGGACGATCCACTGCTGCGATCGCTGGGGCGAGTCCACGCCTGGTGGCAGTACCCGGATGGCCGTGGCGTTTTGCTGGCACGCACCAATGGCGTCTTCCGGCAGGATTCTCTGACGGACTTTGACGATACGCGGATCGTCTCCCGGCACCACAACGTCCGGACACTAGCGGGTTCACCCGAGGGGCTGGTGTGGGGCTCCGACGGCTGGGATCTCATCGAATGGAGCCCGGGCGGCGAATTGATCAAGCGGCCGCCGGGCTTGGCGGAAGGGACCGAGGTCCATGCGCTCTACTGGGATGTCACTTCACGGCTCCTCTGGGTAGGTACCGCCACCGGGATGCTTACCTGGGATCCGGCGAGCCGCGTGTGGGGGCCGCTGGGTTTGGCCGGTGATTCAGTGTTCGCGATCCAGCGGGACCCGCAAGGGCAGCTCTGGTTGGGTACGCGCAATGGCCTGGTCAGCGTGGACGCGGCGGCTTGGCTGAAAGGCCGACGGGAACCCTCCGCGCGCCTCGCGCGGGCAGACGGGCTGCGGAGCTTGAATTTCGGCATGGTCCGGACGCGAGGATCTGCACCCTTGGCCGATGGGCGTCTCCTGTTTGGATCGATGCGCGGGCTGACCTCCTGAAGCTGGAAGCCGGGACCAGCCAGGTTCAGGTGCGCTTTGACGCCTTCACCATCTCCATGCCCAAGCTGATTCCTGTCCAGTATCGACTGGATGGCCTCGATCACGAATGGCTCGCCCAGACCGAGGAGCGCGAGGCTCAGTATGCCAACCTGGGCCCCGGCCACTATCGCTTCCGCGTACGCGCCGTGGGTCCCGACGGACCCGAAGGTGCTGAAGCCACCATTGAATGGACCATCGCCCCGCACTATTACGAGACCCTTTGGTTTCGCGCCCTGGCCCTGGCCCTGATGTTGGGTTCGGCGGCCTGGTGGGTAAAGCACCGGGGCGCACTTCTCCTGCGGCGCAATCAGGAACTGTCAGCCCGCGTCGCGGAACGCACGCAGCAGTTGGAAGCAGCAAAAGAGGCCGCCGAAGCGGCCGGCCGCGCGAAGGCCGACTTTCTGGCGACGATGAGCCACGAACTCCGGACGCCGATGAATGGTGTTCTGGGCTTGGCCCACCTGTTGGAGCAGACCCGCCTGGACGGTGAACAGCAGCAGCTTCTGGGGACGCTTCGATCCTCAGCCGAGGCTCTGCTGACGGTGGTGAACGATATCCTCGACCTTTCAAAGATCGAGGCGGGCAAACTGTTGGTGGAACGGATTCCGCTCCAAGTGGCGCAGGTGTTGCGGGAGGTGGTGGATCTGGTGGGGCCGCTCGCCCAGGCCAAGGGTCGTTCCCTGGATTGAAGGCGATCCGGCGCGCCTGCGCCAAGTGCTGCTGAACCTGCTGGGCAATGCCATCAAGTTCACCGCTCAAGGTGGCGTCCAGGTGAAGGTCAACTGGCAACCCGGGCAGGTGCAACTGGCGGTCTGCGATACCGGGATCGGCATTCCGGCTGACAAGCTGCCGCTTCTGTTCCAGCAGTTTGTCCAATTGGACTCCTCCACCACCCGCCTACACGGCGGCACTGGCTTGGGTTTGGCCATCGCTTCGCGTTTGGCGGCGGCCATGGGTGGGGCGATCACCTGCGAGAGTGCGGCGGGTGAAGGTTCGCAGTTCATCCTGACGCTGCCCGCCGTGGCGGCCGATCCGCCCGAGGTGAAGGCCCCACAGGCTCCATCCTTCAGCCTCATGCCGAACTTGCGGGTGTTGGTGGCGGAAGATAACAAGGTCAATCAGATGGTGATCCAGGGCATGCTCAAACGCTTCGGCGTGGATCCGGTGATGGCCGTCAATGGTGCCGAGGCGGTGGCCTGTGCTCAGCAGGAGGCCTTTGACCTGATCCTGATGGACTGCCAGATGCCGGTGATGGATGGCTATGAAGCCACCCGGCAACTCCGGACGCTGCTGGGCGCGGCCGCGCCGGCGGTGGTGGCACTGACGGCTCATTCGCTGGAATCAGACCGGGAAGCCTGCCTGGCGGCGGGCATGACCGGCTATCTCAGCAAGCCGCTGAGGGCCGACGAACTGCTCCGGCTGCTGGAAGCCCATCAGGCGGCCAGACCGGCCGCGGGGCCTGCTGCTATTGAGTCCACACCCTCGGCTTGACACGGAACGGTATTTCTGCAATTGTAGAAATACCGATGAGCACCGCCCACTACGCCGACATGTTTGCTGCCCTGGGTTCGGAAGCGCGCCTGGGCATCGTGCGTACTCTGCTATCGGCTCATCCCCAAGGAATGGTGGCCGGGGACTTGCAAGCGGAGTTGGGCATCCCCGGCTCCACTTTGTCGCATCACCTGGACAAGCTGAAGAACGAAGGCCTCATCACGGTGGAGCGCGACCGCCAGTTTCTCTGGTATCGCGCCAATGACGAAGCGTTGCGCGATCTGCTCCAGTTCCTTTATGCGGAGTGTTGCACCCGGTCCAGTGTTGTCAACCCCAAGGAGATTACCCGCAAGTGTTGATCAAGCTTGCGCTGACGCTGTTGGTGGCGGCCATCGTGACGGCCCGCGAAGGAGGAAAGTTGAAGATTCTGATTCTCTGTACCGGCAATTCCTGCCGTAGCCAAATGACCGAAGGCGTGCTCAAGTCACTTGATCCGCGCCTGGAGGTGCATTCCGCCGGCACCGCGCCTTCTCCCCAAGTGCATCCGCTGGCCATCGCCGCGATGAAGGAGATTGGCCTGGATATCTCCGCCGCCCGGCCCAAGAACGTTCGCCAGTACCTCGATCAACCGTTTGACTACGTCATCACGGTCTGCGGTGAAGCCGACGAAAGTTGTCCCACGTTTTCAGGCAAGGTCGGCAAACGCATGCACATCGGGTTCGAAGATCCGGCCAAGAGCAGCGACATCGCCGTCTTTCGCAAAGTGCGGGACCAGATCCGTACCCAGTTTCGAGAGCTTTATTTGAATGAACTGAAGAAGGCACTATGACACCCATCATTGACATCCAACAAGTGGTCCGCCAGAAGTACGGCGAGGCCGCGCTCCGCGTCACTCAGGGCTCGACGAATAGCTGCTGTGGCGGTGCGGAAGGCTGCGGGGAGATTGACCCCATCACCTCCGGCCTCTACAACGAAGTGGAGAAAGCCTCGCTGCCGGAAGCTGCCGTGCTGGCGTCGTTGGGCTGCGGCAATCCTACCGCCCTGGCCGAGTTGAAGCCCGGCGAAACGGTCCTCGACCTGGGCTCCGGTGGCGGCATTGACGTCATCCTTTCGGCCAAGCGCGTGGGCCCCACCGGCAAGGCCTACGGCCTGGACATGACCGACGCCATGCTGGCCCTGGCCAACGCCAACAAACTGAAAGCCGGCGTCGAGAACGTCGAGTTCCTGAAGGGCGAAATTGAGCACATCCCGCTTCCCGACAACAGCGTCGACGTGATCATCTCCAACTGCGTCATCAACCTCAGCGCCGACAAGGATCGCGTGCTGCGCGAGGCGTTCCGCGTCCTCAAACCCGGCGGCCGGTTTGCCGTTTCCGATGTGGTCGTCCGGGGCGAAGTGCCCGCTGAAGTCCGCAAGAGTGTCGAACTGTGGATCGGCTGCGTTGCTGGAGCTCTGGAAGAGAATGCCTACCGGGCCAAACTGGAGGCAGCCGGTTTTTCCGGAATCGACCTGGAGCCCACGCGCGTCTATCAGGCAGAGGACGCACGCGCGTTTCTGTCGGGTGCTGGTCTTGATTTTGACCAGATCGCCGCGCAAGTGGAAGGCAAGTTTATGAGCGCGTTTGTGCGGGCCTCCAAGCCTGCCTAAATGAACCTTTGGACACTGCTGAGTGACATTCCGCTGGACGCCCTACTGGAGGCCGTCCGGCCTTTTGGCGAACCCTTCGGCTACCCGGAAGAACGCGACGGCGCCATCATCCACGATCTGCGCCCCGCCGCCGGTCTGGAGGCCACGCAATCCTCACTGGGCCGGGCCGCGTTTCTCCCGCACACGGACGCGGCCTTCCTGCCGCCTCACCTTCGCCCGCAGAAGCTAGCGCTTTATGGTTTGAACAATGAAGCGCGGGCGGCCACTCTGCTCTATGCCCTGGATGATGTGTTGCGTTTGTTGACGCCTGAAGTGGTGGAGATGCTGGAGCAGCCGCAGTTCGAACAGGTGCCACCGTTGACGTTCCAAGCCAAGTTGGGCTCTGCCCCGCTGCCCGGTCACCGCGTCTTGACGCGCGACGCTGAGGGCGTGCCGCAAGTGGCCTACTCCTCTCAAGGCACCCGGCCCGGCTCCGCGCCCGAAGCTCTGGAAGCATTTGAAACTGCTCTCCACGCCACCGAACCCACGCGCGTCATCATCCAGCCGGGCCAGCTGTTGATCTTCGACAACCTGCGCTGTCTGCACGGCCGGGAGCAAATCGTAGGCCCGCGGCACTTGCAGCGCGTCTATCTGCGCTATCCTAACGCGGGTCCACTTGGATCACGCGGTGATTTTCGCTATCGCCCACCAACACCTGTCCCGCCAAGTTCAGCGCCACCCCATGCGGCCGCTTCAGCTTGTCGGCGATCACGCGCCGGGCTCCCGTTTGGCCATCGAGAAAGGTGACCTCGTGGCTCTCGGTATCGGCGATGTATACGCCCCGGTCCTTCGCTGACCACACGATGCCCTTCGGCCCATGTAGCTTGTCGGCCAGCACCGTATGCTGGCGCGTCGCGTAGTTCACCTTCCAGACGGCGTTGCCTTCGCGCAGCGCCAGCCACAGCGTCCCATCGGGCGAAAAGTCGATCGCGCGCGGGCCCTTCACGGGCATGTCATCATTGCCCATCCAGGTCTCGATCAGGCCCGTCTTCAGATCCACCCGGCGGATGCGGTTGTTGCGGATATCGCAGATCAGCAGGCGGCCCTGCGGGTCAAACTGGATGGCGTGCGGCTGGTTCAGTTGGGCTTTGGCGGCCGGGCCGCCGTCACCGGAAAAGCCCGGCTCGCCGGTGCCGGCCACCACCGTCAGCGCACCCGTCTTCTTGTCGCGTCGTTTCACCACGTGCGCCTTCATGTCGACAAAAAAGAGGTTGCCCTGTTTGTCGAAGCGCACCTCATAGGGCTCATTCTGGCCGGTCACCACTTCGTCCAGCTTTTTGGACTTCAGGTCCAGCCGGAAGATCTTGTGGTCGTCGATCGAACAGATGTAGAGCTTCTTGTCCGGGCCCTGCACCAGGCCATAAGGGTTCTTCACCTTGGCCAGTTCAATGATCTTCTCAGCAGCCGGTGCTTCCGGCCAGGCAACGCTCAACAGCAGCAGTAACGTCGTCAACGGTGATCTCCTCCAGGCGGTCCTTCTTGATTATCACGACTTGCTCCCCCCGCGGAGCCCAGATGCCTGGATCGGTCGGCCCGAACAGCGCCACCACCGGTGTCCCCACGGCCGCGGCCAAGTGCGTGATGCCGGAATCATTGCCCACGTAGAGCTTGGCACTGGCCAGCCAACAAGCCAGCTGATAGAGGTCCTCAAACAAGGGCCGACGGTCCCGCCCAATGGCAAACTCGGCCCCCAGGCGCGGCGCCAATGCGTCCCACCGCTCCAGTGGCCAGTCCTTCACTGGACTGCCGGAGAATGGATGGACGAGGATCCGCGTTCGTGGTTGCTCCGGGACATGGATGCGCGGCTGCCCGGGTGGCGGCGGCAGGGCGGGGAAGAACTGGACTGGCAAATGCGAGACGGCCTCGCGGAATTCCGGTTGATGCGTCCCGTACCAGCTGACGATGCTGTCAAAGCCCGCCAACCGGTCCAGCACCGGACGCTGCAAGCCTTCCACCCCCGGAATCGCCAGCCAATCAAGCCCCGTGCTGGCAATCGACTCCACCCGGTCGGCAAACTGGACCAGCGGTTTCATCACCCCTGGCAGCCACACCTCCGTGTAGTCCGCCTTCAGTGCCTCCATCGCCGGAAAGGTCAACAAGCAATCGCCGATGGCCCCGGGGCGGATCAGCAGCCTTCGCATGGGGACGGCTTAGCGGATGTCCAGCGGAATCGAAACGGGCACGGTCTTGGGCGGGTAACAAGCAGTATTGCTGCACGCCTGATACCGCAGTTTGCCGCTGGCCAAGCCCATGCCGGTGGGGGCATCGGCCGGCACCTTGAACTTGGTTTCGATCACAAACTCGCCCTCATAGACGCTGAGAGGTTTCTCGGAAAACTCAAACTTGTCCTGCTTCGGCGTGGGGAACTTGATGCTTTCCATCACCAGCGGCTTCGGCTCCCAGGTCAGCCGCAAAGGAATCAAGTATTCCTCGTTGGGCGTGTTCGAATTGATGTGGAAACCAGGCTTGACCGTGATGCGCACCGTGGCCACGGCGGTCTCGCCCCGCTTGGCCACTACCTTGCCGCCGGAGGCTACCGTCAACTGCTCATTCTGCCCAAAGGCCAGTGCGGCCGTAACGCTAACGGCCAAGCAGCATCGACGCCAGGTCGCCCAGGCGGATCGGTTGGAACCAGTTGGCCTTCTTTTGGCCGAGGAGCTGTTTGATGTCATTTTCGTATTCACTCTTGCTCACCAATCCAATGTGGACGCCCGCGATCTTGCCGTCACGATCCAGCACAAAAGTGGTGGGCAAACTTTCCACGCCACCATAAAGCTGCGCCACCGGATCCGTACCCATCAGCACGCGGTAGTTGATCTTCTTCTGGTCGATGTAGGGCTTCACGATGCTCCAGCCCTCGTCGTCCATGGCCACGCCCAGCACGGCAAAGCCCTGGTCCTTGTAGCGCGTTTCAAAGTCGATAAACCAGGGAATCTCCACCTTGCAGGGGCCGCACCAGGTAGCCCAGAAGTTCAGCAGCACCACTTTGCCCTTGTACTCGGACAACTTCACGGCCTTGCCGGTGGAATCCTTCAGGTCAAAGCCCGGCGCCTGCTTGCGGCCAGCTTCCGGCTTCAGCGCGCGCGCCTCCGTGGTGGTGGTACAGCTGGTTGAAACCAACAGCAAGGCGCCAAGGCAGAGCAAAAACCGGGACATATGCTTGATTATACCGGCAGCGGCGTAGTCTATTCCGAGCCGGTTACGAAAACATCAAAGCGGTAGCGGCCGCGTCGCCAGCAAACGGTCGAACCAGCGCTTACGAATGGAGCGGGCACCGCGTCCCAACGTGAACTCCGGATGCCGGCGGCGGGGCGAAAAATACCAAGCCGCCGTGTCGCAGAAGCTCTCGCAAATGTACTCCCGCCACCGTCGCGGTGACCCGCCGTCCTCGATGATCTTCGCCTTGCGCCACTCCGCGGACCAGCCAAGCTCGCCCGGCACCTGCTGCCGCACTTCACCTTCCAGCATCTGCTGCCAGCTCAAGCGTGTGGCATTATCCAAGCGCCGCCAAACGAAGTGAAAAATCTCGTGGACCGTGATCCGGACAAACTCCGGGGCATCCGCCAGCAGCGCTTGATCCAGCTCAATCGTCCGCTCGCGCAGGTTCGTGCGGGCATGCACGCGCTCCAGCGGCTGGCATGCCTCCAGCTTGAGCGGCGCGAACTTCGGCTTACGGTTTGGGGGCACCGGGAACCGGCGGCACACCAGCCGGTGCCAGCCGGAAGAAATCTTCATTCATGAACTTCACTTCCCCGTTCACTTCCGCCCGTACCTGATCCAGCCAACCTTTGAATAGCGCATCCTTCACCGCGCGCTCCACTTGCTCCCGAACCGCCTCCAGTGGCGGCGTAACCAGCTTCTCCAGCCGGAACAAATAGAAGCCGTTGGGTTGGCGAACCACGTCGCTATATGCCCCCGGCTTCAGCGTGAAGACGGCCTGTTTGACGTTCTCCGGGATAGCATCGCCGATCTTCAGCGGAGGATAATCGCCGTTCTTCTCCCGCGAAACCGCGTCATCGGAGTTCTCCCGGATGATCTTGACGAAATCACCGCCCGCCGTTAGCTGCTTCCGCAGGCCCTCCATCTTCGCCTTGGCCTCCGCCTCGTTCAATGGCTTCTTGCCGCCTGCTGGTGCCGGTTGATCGCCCGCGACGAAAGAAACATAGAGAACCTTCGTGTGAGCCTCGGCAAAGTCCCGGCCCCGAACCTTGTAGTACTTCTCCAATTCATCAGCGGGCGGCGCGGCATTGGACTTTTCATCCAGCATGCCCTGCATCAGCACGTTCATCCGTGTATAGGCCAACCGCTCTTTGTGCGGTGCCCGCTCCGGCAGCTTGGACTTCTCCGCCAGGGCCGCCAGCCGCGCCAGCAGGCCGAACTGGCGCATAAACTCCTTGGGGTCCTTCTCAAAGAACCCGGGCAGCGGGCCGCCCATCGCGCTGACAATGCGGAGGACTTCGCCGGCGGTCATCTTCATTCCGCCACCCAAGTCCACCACCACCGTCTCTTCCGGAACGCCATTGCGCGGAGCCTGCGCGAAGGCGCACAGACCAATGAGAAAAAGTGCAGTGAGTTTCAAACCGCTATTTTAGCCAAGCCCCAGCCCGCTGGCTACTTCAACGGCATCGGGCCAAAGACCACCAGGCCAAAGCCCTGCTCGTCGCGGATATTGCAATAGGGGTCCTTGCCGGCGCCGTAACGGAGCGTGGCCCCTTCCGGCAGCTTGCCCTGGATGTGGAGCAGCACCGTCGAGCCATCGATCTGGGTCTTGTAGATCAAGGGCAATGCCTCGCCTGTCGGCGCGTGAATCGTAAAGCCGGACGGCCGCCCGGCGCTGACCAGTTTGCCGTTGACGTCGCGGAACGGCAGCTTGATCAACGTGCCATCAACGACCGGCTCCAGCGGACGCGGTCCACGTTGCGCTTTGCTGGCAGCCCAGGCGGCCATGTTAAAGCCCAACCGCTTCAGGTCCGGCGTCGAAACGTGGATGCCGTCATCCAGGTCACTATCGACCGCACTGAACACTGCTGTGTTGGGAACAGTGGTTTCGGTTAAACGCTGGATCTCCTGCACTTCATTCCAGAACTCAACGTTCTGCGTGTTGACGTGCCGGCCGATCTGCACAAAGTAGAACGGCAGGTTCGGGTTGGCGAAGTCTTCGCGCACCTTGGCGATAAAGTTTTCAAACTTCGCCTTGAACAGCGGGGTGGACTTGGACCCCGCGTCCGATTCGCCCTGGTACCACAGCATCCCCTTCACCTTGCCGCCCGCCGCCTCAAAGCGCCGCATCATGGAGCCGTACAGCGAATCGCCCGGCGCCGCCTTGTCCCACGTGGCCGGATCCCACTGGTCCATCGACGTGCCGCCATGCGCGCACGGCAGCAACCCCACCGGCACCCCGGAGGCTTTCGCATACGCCACCGCAAACGGCAGGCCCAAGCCCGCGCCCTTCTTGCGGTTCTTGTTGTACTCTTCCAGGCCCGGACCCATCAGCCGGTCCGTGCGCCGCGCCAGTGACCAGTGGATCTTGTCCACCGCACCGGGCATGTTGTGCAACGGCTCCTGCGCAATCTGCCACCGCTCCTGCACCATGTCGAAGGTGTGCACGCGGTCGTCCTGCGTCTGGACATTCTCCAGGTTGCCCACGCCTTCCATGTTCGATTGGCCACCCAGCACCCAGATGTCGCCCACCAAGAGATCTTCAATCGATTCGCTGGCCTTGGTGCCGCCGATCTTTACTTCCAGCTTGTAAGGGCCGCCGGTGGGGATATTGGAAAGCTTGATGGTCCACTGGCCGTTCTGGACGACGCCCAGCTTCTTGCTGGTGAAGCCGAACACCGGCACGATGCCGCGCAGCAGCTTGGCCTCCACCGGCTTGCCTTCAGCATCAACTGACGTGCCCGACAGCGTGATGTCCGCCTTGCCGGCCTCATTGCGTTGAAATACCTGATGCGGCATCGCGCCGGAGGTGATCCGGATAGACTGCGCGGCCAGGGTGGCGGCGCAGAAACAAAGCAGGGCAGTAAATCTCATCTCCCGAATTCTACCGTTACGCCATGCACCCTGCGGCAGTCAGCCCGGCATCAATGCTCAGCTGCCGATCTCAGGAAGGCTTCACGGCAGCCCGGCGCGGCTTCTCGCCGACAGCCCGGCCTTTCTCGAGCGCCCGCGCGGCCCGCTGCCGGCCTGCCTCGCTGACCACAATGTTGTTGACCACCTTCTTCGCCCCCGCCGTGCGTGCCATGCGCGTCGCGGAGCCTTTGTGCTGCACGATGTCCGCCTTGCCGCTTAAGTACGCGACACCCGATTGCACCTTCACCTGAAACTTGCCGCCGCCGGCCTTGGACCGGTTGAACTTTTCCTGGATGATCTGCTGCAGCGCCGCGTCCGACACGCTCGTACTGGGCGCTTTGGGCGTGGAGCTAGGCGCGGTCTTCGCGTCCGCCGCGGCTTTCGAGGTTGAGATAGGCCAAAGCAGCAGGCACACCAGCAGCGTCAGCCGGAGAGACGGATGGATTGTCATGTGGAGCAAGTGCGGCGGGCGTCACAAAAATCTCAGGCGAGATGGTGATCTCAGCGGAAATTGTGCCGCCCAGCGCGCGGGCCACTTCCAAGGCCAGCAGCGGTTCAAGCATCGAGAAGTCCTTGGCGGCAAACAGGCGCTTTAGCCGGCGGCCGATCAGCTTCGCGTCCCGGCGTCCCAGGTACTGCTCCACCAGTTCGCGCTCCGCCACAAACAGGCTGTAGAGCAGCTGCGGCTTCCGCTTAAACGTTGCGATCAGCCGCTCCGCCCGCCGGGGTGCGAACTGCACCGCGGGCTCAAATCCCAGCGCGCGCAACATCGGCTCAATGCCGCTCAGTTTGGCTGGCAGGTTCCGTTGCAGGGAGAACGTGACGGCGCGGGGCGTGTCGCTATCGAGCACGTCAAACACGTAGCTGGCTTTGGTCTTGGGCGTGAACGGACGCAGCGCGGCGTAGTTCACCACCGTTGCCGCCAGATCGAAATCGCTGAAGCGGGCCACATCGGCAAACCACAAGCAGGGCAGCCAAGCTCGCAAAGCCTCTTGCAAGGCCACGGACACGCGCGCCGCCGTCCGCAGGTAGTCCGGATGATTGGAAGCCGGCAGCGGCCCGGGGGCGTCCCCTTTCAGGCTGATCGCCACTTGAACGCGGGATGCCGGGTTGATCGCGGCTCCGGAAAGCGAAGAGACTTCAGTCAGAGCGGCGCCATAGCGAGCCGCAACGGGCTCCAGCAGCGCTAACTGCGCCGGAGCCAACGTGGTGGTGTGCGTAAAGGTGATCATGCGGGAGCGCGTTGACGGTACCATGCACCGTCCGGCATCCCGCCCCACTCCGCCCTTTTCCGTTCCCGCCGGAAGGCGGCTAAAACGTTGAAAGGATGCGCCTGGAAGGTGCCCGCAGATTTTTCTTCGCGATCTGTGACTGGCCTTCCGCCAGGTAGCGATTCACATCTTCCAGCGACGCAAACAGCCCTCGGAAGCCATCCTGGTGCCGCCGCGGAGCGCGCCTGCGGCCCGAAAAGTCACGGGCCCGGAACTGGCCCTGGTTCCCGATCACCGCCGCGCCCATCGGCTTGTATTCGTGCGTACCCTGCGCCCAAGCCAAATCCTGGTTGACCCACAATGCGAAACCCATCCTCTCCATTGTGCATGGCTGGGCGTGTGCACACTACACCTGAATGGCCCGTGACGGCACCCGATGCCACGGCAAGTGCCCCGTTGAAGAGCCGCCACCTCACGCTGAGCCGCGACAGAATGGAGCGGAGTCCACCGCTTTCCGTAGGCTGCCCGGCTACTCCGTGGTTAGCCCCGTTGGCAAACAATGCCCGCAGTGTTCAAGGCATGTCGAGCGAAACCCGGCCGTCCCGGTTCCCGGCATTCGTGAAAAGGGGTCAAGACTCCGCTCCATTCTGTCGCGGCTCAGCGTGAGGTGGTGGCGCGTGACGGGAAATGTGGAGGTCTGCACATGGTTGCGGACCGTATCGTGAACAGGGCCTAATCGTACCTTGCTCCCCAAAACCCCTTGACTGCAAAGCAAAAATCGGCGACAAGGTGGATATGTCACTTCGCCCATTGCTGGCCGCGTTCCTCACCACCGCCGCCGCCTTCGCCGCCGACAACCCGGCTGACAAGTTGACCTGGGAAAAGCTGAAGTCGGTCAAGACCGGTGCCGAGATCCGCGTGGTGAAGACCACGGGCGGCGCGCCCGTCATCGCGAAGCTGGGTGACGTCACCGACGAAAGTCTGATCGTGGCGTTGAAGAACGAACAGATAGCCATCCCGCGCGAACAGATCGACCGCGTCGACGCCCGGCCCACCGGCGGCTCGCGCGTGACGAAGGAAACCCGGACCACCAACGGCCTGGAGGCTCCGCCCCCGCCTAAACCCCCAACGCCCTACGACCGGCCCGGCGCGAATACCGGCAGCAGTTCCTCTGGCATCACCTTTGGTAGCAAGCCGGACTTTGAACCTGTCTACCGCCGGCCCACGGCGTCCAAACCCGCACCGCCGCAATAAACCGCCAGCATCTGTTGCGGCAGCCGCGCGGATTGATACGATAGCCGACATGAATCGACGACAGTTTGGCTCGCTCGTCGCGGGCGCTCTTCCGCTGGCCTTCTCGGCTTTCGCTCAAGACCAAAAGGTTTCCCGCAAGGGCCGCTTGAAGCAAGGCGTCTGCGGCGGCGTCTTTGGCCGAGGCATGGCGTTTGAAGATCAATGCCGTCACGCCGCCCGCCTCGGCGCGCAATGCTTTGACCTCCGCAATCCGGCGGAGTTCCCGATCCTGAAAAAGTACGGCTTGATCCCGACCGTCGTCGGCGGCGCCATGACGCTCTCCGGCGGCTGCAACCGCAAGGAAGACCACGCCGAGGCGGAAAAGAAGATGCATGCCATCATCGACGCCATCGCGGCCACCGGTGGCGGCAGCGCCATCGCCCTCTCCGGCAACCGCCGCGGCATGTCCGATGAAGAAGGTCTCGACAACGTCGTCGCCTACATGAACAAGGTGAAGGCGCATGCGGAAGACAAGGGCGTCACCATCTGCATGGAGCTGTTGAACTCCAAGGTGAACCACCCGGACTACATGTGCGACCACACCAAGTGGGGCGTCGAGATGGTAAAGCGCGTCGGCTCGCCGCGCGTGAAGCTGCTCTACGACATCTATCACATGCAGATCATGGAAGGCGACGTCATCCGCACCATGCGCGACAACCTGCAATACATCGGCCACCTGCACACGGCCGGTAACCCGGGCCGCAACGAGTTCGACCTCGACACCCAGGAACTAAACTACCGCGGCATCGCCAAAGCCATCATCGACATGGGCTACACCGGCTACCTCTCCCACGAATACTCGCCCAAGCACGGCGAAGCGCTGAAGGTGCTGGACGAAATGCTCACCATCTGCGACGTGTAGGGTTTTGGCGGCGCTATTGCTGTCACGACGAACGCCGCTACCGTCTGCAACCGACAAGCACCGCGTTTCCAATGACCTTTACAGTCAACAGCGGTGTGATCTACTCCGACGCCGGATTCCGGATCGTCGATATCGATGATTGGCATATCCGGTACATCGCGCCTAGTCTTTCTTTGACAATGCGGGTGGAGCGGACAGAGGCCGCAATGAAGATTGACATGAACGATCGCACAACTTGGGATGAGCCACACTCTACTGAGCCATTGACCCTTGCAGATAAGTTCAGGCTACAGCGATTTATTGAAGAAGCGTATGGTGCCGTGCAGAGGCAGGTCTCCTTCCGTTAACGGCGCCGCTTGCGGTTTGCCCCTTCTTCATCATCTGGAGCACATTAACCGCGCCCCTTTCCTTTGGGGTCCCAGACGCGTGTTGTTGGGAAGAGCCGTGGTCGCTTCGAAATCAGCAGCTATCCCAGCAGGCCCAGTAGAGCGACGTCTTCGGCCCGCGCCGCCACTCGCAGTTCCCGGTCCAGCGTGGCCAGTGGCAACCCGCGGCGGCGGGCTAGCTCCAGGTAGGCGGCGTCATACAGAGTCAGTTGGTGGCGAGCGGCTAACTTCGCCGTGGCCCCCCAAGCCTGCCGGTCGGTCTCCATATCCAGGGTGATGGGAAGAATGGCGAGATCAGCCAGCGCGGCATCCCGGAATGCGCCATCGTGGCGTCCCCGGCGAATTCCCATTTCGAGAATGTTGGCCACCTCCAGCCGCCAGAGCGAGGGTACCCAGGCGCCGGAGTCGATCACCTGATTGAGGACCGCTGAGACCTCCGGCGTCGTCTCGGCAGTGTAGATCCAGGCCAAGGTGATCGAACTGTCGAGCACCAGGCTCACGGCCGGTCCTGGTCGCGATCTGCCTTCAGTCCCACCCAATCGAAGGTTTCCGGCGATAGTGATTGTGCGCGGGCCCGGATGCGGTCCGCTGCCGCCTGTGCGCGGGAGTGATCAATCATTCCAGCGCTGGAGATGAGCCGGGCGACCGGTTTGCCGTGGCGTGTGATGACGATCTCTTCGCCCCGCTCCACCCGGTCCAGAAGCGCACCCAGGGTATTCTTGGCTTCGAAGGCTCCAATTTCTTGCATGCGTTGCTCGCAATCTAGCTGAAGCTAGCTTAACAGAATCTCAAAGGAGCTTTGCAGAGCCGGGGCTTCATGATCTTCCAGCCCCATGGGTCAGCTTTGGGCTTCTTCCGGGGTCCGGTTGTGTCCGTTCGGCGACATAGGTAACACTTTGGCCCGGCGACATGGGTGACACTTTGGGGTGGAGCGGCCTTCTTGTTTTCTTAAGGTACACCCAGCGTCGAGGCGGTGGGAATGTGGGAATCGCGCCAGCGATTTCCAAGG
>JAPKYX010000103.1 GCA_026394075.1 Acidobacteriota bacterium | reverse complement strand
CGCAGCCCGTATATCTCGCCTCCGCTAAGCCGGTCCGGCTGGCCGAGCAGGAGTTGCGCCGCCGGAAGAGCGTGGAGTTGGACCCCGAGCTCGAAGACCTGCTGAACCAAAAGGTGCTGATCGTAGGCATTCCCATCCAGAATCTCCCGGCCTTCGCCGACAGTGCCGAGAGCAAGAGCATGGAGGAACAAAGCTTCATGGTGCTGGGCCGGAAGAAGGTGAAGGCCGCCGGGCATCTGCCCCCCACGCCCACCGACCCCACGCTGCGCCTGGTATTTCCACGGCCAGATCTGGCGGGCCTGAAAGAGCTCCGGTTCGAACTCTACCTGCCGGGAGTCACGGGCAACTACCGCAATGCGCGGTTTGACCTGCGGAAGATGATGTTTGAGGGTGAGTTGGCGTATTAGCCGATGGCGCTTCCTACCATTGACAACGGTGCCCGTCGCGCGCATCATTGCCGTAGGTGAGGGTCCACGGTGGACTCGGATCTTCGCGGGCCTCGCCTGAAGGCAGGTGCTCCATGAAGAGCATGGCAGTGGTTGCGGGATTGGTCCTGGGAGTAACCCAACTTCAGGCCCTTCCGATATATACAACGACGCCGTATTATCCGGCGTTCACCGCTCTCTCTGACTATCAAGCGTTCCCCGGGCTGGCGGTTACCCGCATCAAGCTGATGAATATGAACCGGGGTCTGTGCGACACGCTGGCCCCAACCTGCATAGAAATAAGCAACTTCGGACCTGGAAACTCCGCTGAGATAGACGTGAGTGGCCAACCGTGGGCACCGTTCACAGTGATCCAGCAAATAACCATTGATCATCATGGCCGGTCTTTCGACAAAGACGGCAACATTCTGACTGATCAGATGTCTATTGCGATCAATTGGCTCCGCTCGTACGACCCAGCCGCACCCGTGTACCACCATCTGGAACTGATGCCCGCTGCTGGCTGGCTGAACATTGTGCTTGTTTCACCAGGCCTCTACCGCGCAGAAGGGGAGCTCACGGTCAATCCCGCTCTGATTTATCCCATGAGCGAGCGGTACTTTGACCCGGTCACACTCTACACGGGCACGCCCGAACCCACCGGCGCTTGGCTGCTGGGAATCGCGCTAGTGGCGATCGGGGCGCTCCACCGACGAACCCGGCAAACGGCTTGACCACGAAGCACTGGGCTCCTTTCGGCGCACCAAACTGACTGGGCGTGCCGGGGAGTCTCCTGCTCCGTGGCCGAACCCCATCGTGTTACCGGTGGGGCTCGCCACGATACTCCCGTCGCTGGTGACTCACGTCGTCCTGGACACTCCCCGCCTCAACTTGCCGGTTAGGGCCGCCACCAGGGCCGACCCCAACAACGCGATGGTGGACGGCTCCGGAACCGGCTCGAGCGTAATCGGATTAGGCAGCAGTTGACCAATAGGGCAAGGGCTGCTGCAATGCCGGACATCGACGTTGAACTCGTAGCTGGAAAACTCCTGCTTGAAGATGCCAAAGGCGACGCCTGACAGGGCTCCAGTGAGCGTATTGGTATGGGCTCCGTGCGATCTGACGATCGGCCCCACGCCTGCGGCTAATGGTCCCCCGGCGTCAATGCTCATGCTGAAAGCGATGGGCAGCCCGGCACCGTCCCCGTGACCGGTCGGCGACTTCCGATGTTGAATCGTTCCTGTGACCGTGACCATGTCATCTGCAATGATCCCGCCATCGTCACCCTGGTCGACGGTCAAGCTCATAAACCAGAAGCCACTGGGGCTAAAGTAGTTGCCGAACGAGATCGCGCCCAGCGTCGAATAAGCCGTGCCTTTGCCCACAATGGTGAATGCAGTCTCGTCATCGACAGTGTTCTGAACAATCACGCCCGCGGGCAAGGATGCCGGCAGGAAAAGCAGGGTAGCCAGAGCCGTTTGGCGCAGGCGGAGAGAAAGAGCAGACATACAGTCTCCTTCATCTGTGTCAGTTTCATGACATGCAGATGTGAAGAACGCTACGCCCAATATTGGCCAAAGTCAAGCTTTGCGGCGAGGGCGCTCGGCTGCCGTCGTCTAGGCTCAAAAGAAAGGCCGCCCGCTCCGGGTGGAATGGCGGCCTTTTCTTTTGCAGATGCTGGCTTGGCGGCTACGCCTTCTTCTTGGCCGGAGCCGCTTCGCCCTTGCCCATCTTGTCGATCTCGTTGAAGTAGACGCGGCGGCCTTCGTCCATGGCCAGGTTGGCCAGGATGACGGCGCTGGAATCGGCCAAACCGACTTCCAGATCGGCCTTCGGCTTGGAGCCTCGCTTGCAATCGTTGAGGAAGCTTTCCATCGCCACATCGACCGGGTTGCGGTCTTCTTCGGGCAGGGAAACGCCCTTCTTGTAGAGCCACAGCTTGGCGAACTTCAGTTCCTTTTCGAGGAAGCTTTCGTTGCCCTTCATGGCATCGCGGTCGAGCAGGATCGGCAGTGCGGTCTGGCCCTTGCCGGTGGAGGCGAGCGACGCGGTGGCCGGAGCGCCTTCCTTCTTTTCGCCGCTGCGCTTGGGCGGGTTGGCTTCGACAAACCACAAGCCCAGGGCCGGTTCCTTATCGGTGCCGACGGTGATGTGGATGGTGCCGGCGGTGCCCATGATCATTTCGCCGAACTGGGTGCGCTGGCCGCCGAACAGCGGGCAATGCTCATTGGTGGAGTTCGAGCTGTAGACCAGCTTCTGGCCCTTGGGGTACTTGAAGATCAGCTGGATGTTGTCGTACACATCGCGGCCATCCTTCATCGTGTCCAGGCCGCCCACGCCGACCACGAACTCCGGGTTCGCGCCAAACATGCGGTCCGCCACGTCAATCTGGTGCGACGCGAGCTCCGCCACCAGGCCGCCCGAGAACTTGCGGAACAAGCGCCAGTTGGCGATCTCCCACATTTCCTTCGACTGTCCGGCCGCCTGCGGCTTCATGCGCCAGGCGCCCATGGGGCCACGGTGCCACTGTGCGTACACATGCTGCACGTCGCCGATCATGCCCTTGTCGATCATCTGGCGGGCGGCGTCGTAAAACTTTGAGTAGCGGCGCTGCAGGCCCACCTGCAGCACTTGCTTTGGCTTGGAGTTGGAGAGCGCGCGGAGGGCGTGCACTTCCTGCGCCGTAAACACCAGCGACTTTTCGCAGAACACGTGCTTGCCGGCATCGAGCGCGTCCTTGGTGACCGGGAAGTGCGTAAACAGCGGCGTGGCGATGCAGACGGCGTCAATGTTCTTGTCCGCCAGCATCTCGCGGTAGTCCTTGTAGAGCTTGGGGTCGCTGCCAATGGCCGCCGCGCCTTTGCGGGCATTCTCGTCCACGATGTCGGCGATGGCCACGCAGCGGCCGTTGTCGAGCCCCTTCATGTGGCCCAGCAGGTACTGGCCACGGCCACCGGCTCCGATGAAGCCGTAGTTGACGATGTCGTTGGCGGCTTTCACTTTCGAAATGAACGGAGCAGCCAGTGCGGCGGCGGCGACAGCCTTGGTGGCGGTGCGGCGCGTGGGGCCGGAATTGGGCGTGGGCGTGGAAGAGTTCGACACGGAGATACCTCGTGGTGGATTTTAATCCATCAGTCTATCAACTCAGACGACTGGGCAGAAGCCTCCGCGCCGGGTTTCGGTCACGCTTTTAAGGCGCGCAAGTACTGGACACTCTTGCGGACGCTCTCGAGCGGGTCGCCGGGGGTGGCATCTTGCTCGATGAAATAGTGGTCCACGCCCGCCGCTTTGGCTGCCGCAAGGATGCTCTTCCAGTCCAGCGTTCCGGACCCCACTTCGGCAAAAGAGGTCGGCGGCATCGAAAACTCCTGCACTTTGCGCGGGGCGCTGGTGGAGACGTCTTTCAGGTGGACTGAGCCGACGCGGCCCTTCCATTGCTTCAGCAACGCCGCCGGGTCCGCGCCGCCGATGGCCACCCAGAAGACGTCCATTTCCAGCTTGGCGCGCTTGTCCAGGTCCTTGTGGAGACGGTCAATGAAGCGGGCGCCCGGCTCACCTTCGAACTCAAAGGCGTGGTTGTGATAGTAAAAGCCGATACCTGCGGTCGCGCAAGCCGCCGCGGCGCGGTTCAACTTGTCGATCGAGCCATCCCGTTCTTCGGGCAGCAGAAAGCTGAGGCCGATCCGCTCGACACCGTGCTGCTTGGCCAGCGCGATCATCTCATCGAGCGTGGGCTTGGGCGCGTCCGGGTTGGGCGGGGCCATCTTCATCCGCTTGGCCATGCGGGCCGAAAGCTCCCGCCACGGCTCCCAGGTGCCGGTAACGATGGGGGATTCGATAAACAGATGCTTGGGCTTCAGGCCCGCGGTCTTGATCATCTCCGCGTGATTCCGCAGATTGTCCGGCCGCACTTCCAGCTCCGTGATGCCGAGGGCAGCCAACGCCTTGTACGTTTCGGCGGGCTTGGAGGCCAAGGGATCGCGCACAGTGTAGAGGTTCAGGCCCAGAACGCGGGGGCCTGCGGCGGCAGCAGTGAGGCTGGCAGCGGTGGCCGCGAGGAAGTGTCGGCGGAGCATGGAATGATTATCGGCCAAGCGGGAACATCATGTTCGGCGAGCAACCGCATTGCCGCATCAGCGGACCATATGGCTAACATAATGCTGTCGGCAATATCGCGTTCACCTGGGATGGGAGCTTCGAGTGAGAAAAGAATACGACTTTGCGAAATCGCGGAAGAATCCCTACGCCAAACAGCTCAAGAGCCAGATCACGATACGGCTTGATACCGCGGCTGTTGATTACTTCAAGCAACTCGCGGCCGAATTGGGGATGCCTTATCAAAACCTCATCAATCTGTTCCTGAGAGACTGCGCAATCCAGAAGCGCCAGCCGAGCATTCAGTGGACGGAAGCCGCCTCGAACGTGACTGCTCCCCAGTAGCGGTCTGCTAGAGACGGCATCATTTGCGGTCTGACGTTGCCGTCTCGTTTTCTCCCATCCACCGGCCGATGAACTCGAGAATTTCCAGTGATGCCGGAGGAGGCGTCTCCGGGGGGCGCAGAGCTTGGATGATGGCGGCGCTGTGCTCCAGGGAGGTTGGTTCCAGTGTGACCACCCAGTCCGGGAAACGGGTTGTGAGGGCGTCGAAGTATTGCCGCTGGGGTTCGACTAGAGGGGCGTAGCGCTCGGCTTTCTGCTGGGCGCGTTCTTCGCCGAAGCCTCGGGCGCGCTCCCTAGCGAGCAACCGTTGACGACGCTGCGGTTCCGGCAAGGTGAAGAAGACGTAGCGATCGGGAAACGCGAGTCGTCCATCGAGGATGCGCTGGCGATAGAACTGAAGCGCGTCACGCCACCCGACCCACGGGCCGGCCCGGAAAACCCAGCCGAACCACAATGGCTGAAAGGGATCGCCGTCGAGGATGGCCAGCCGTTCTTGACGTGCTTGCAGCGCGGCCATCTCCCAGCGGACGTTCTGGCGGTCCAGGTACCAGTCGGCTGGTTCCGGCGTGGGCCGGGCGAAGAGGAGATTCGCCTCCGGGATGACGAAAGCACCAAGATCCGCCAACGCTGTCGCCGTGGTCGATTTGCCCACCCCGGGCGCGCCTTCGAAGGCGACGATCACAACGCCCGCCAGCCTAGGGGATGCCCAACCACTTGCGCACCGCCCCTTCCACGCCCGCGCTGCAACCAATCGCGTGGCCGGCGTCAATCGCCGAGCCGCCGTCCAGCGTCAGGAACTTCGCTCCGGCTTCTTCCAGGATGATCTTGTGCGCGGCCAAGTCCCAGGGGGCTACTTTGGGCTCCAGCCAAACTTCGGCCTCGCCGGAGGCCACCATGCAGGCGTCGATGCTGCCGCCCAGGGAGCGGACCGCCCAGAACTTCGTAAAGTCGTGCACCAGCGTGGAGGCGATGCGCTCGCCCATCTGCGAGCCTTCGATGAAGGAGCAGCCGTTCACCATCAGTACGCTTTCGTCAAAGCGAGTCTTGCTGGACGCCTGAATGCGCTCGCCATCGCGCCACGCGCCTTCGCCGATGGCGGCCGAATACATGCGGCCCAAGCCCGGGAAGTGGGCGACGCCGACAACGACTTCGCCATGATCTTCGAGGCCAATCAGCACGCCCCACAGCGGGTTGCCGCGGACGAAGTCGCGGGTGCCGTCGATCGGGTCAATGATCCAGCGGCGGCCGCTCTTGGATTCCCGCGCCGCGCCTTCTTCTCCCAGTAAGCCATCGTCGGCAAACTGGACGGAGAGCAGGGAACTGATCAGGTGTTCGCTCTCTTTGTCGGCCTTGGTGACGGGGGAGTTATCGGACTTCGTCTCGGGGTCCACCTTGCCTTGATAGTGGAGCGCCAGCGCGCCTGCTTCACGCGCGGCAGCGCGGGCCACCGCCAGCTCTGATTGATAGGGCATACAGCTATCGTAAACTTGCGAGAGCATGTCTCATTCCACCGTCTTCTCCGTCCTGGAACATACGGCTGCCGCGCAGGGTAAAGCCGCCGCGCTCCACCAGCCGATCTCCGGCACCAAACCCACCCAATACAACGTCTGGACTTGGGTGGAATACAAGCAGGCCGTGATGGAAGTGGCTTGCGGACTGCGCCAGTTGGGCGTGCAACCGGGCGAGATGGTGGCGCTCTATTCTGAGACTCGCGCCGAGTTCTACTTTGCCGATTTGGGCGTGATGACGAACGGCTCCACGGCGGCGGCGCTCTACACGTCGAATCCGGTGGCGGAGAACATCCGCAACCTCCGCGCCTGTGGGGCGAAAGTGCTGTTTGTCGAGGACACCAAGACCAAGCGCATGCTGGTGGAAGGCATGCGGGAGGACCCGGTGGAGGTCACCTGGATCCTGCTGACGGGCGAAGAGCCGCATGTGCTGACGCTTGACCAGTTACGCGAGAAGGGTCGGGAAGCCATTGTTGCCGATCCGGAATTCTTTGCCCGCGTGCAAGCCGACGTGACGCCCGCTTCCCAAGCGATTCTCTATCTCACCAGTGGTGCCACGGGTGAGCCGAAGATGGGCCTGGTGACGCATTCGGCGCTGGTCAAGAACATTGAGATGGGCCCGGGCGCAGTGCCGCTGACACCCAAAGATTGCACCATCGCGTTCCTGCCGTCCGCGCACATTGCGCAGCGCGTGGTGGGGGAACTGCTGCCCATCATTTACGGCATGCAGGTGTGGTTCTCGGAAAGTCTGATGCGGCTGCCGGCCGAGATGCAGTCGATCAAGCCCACCATGCTGCTGGCACCGCCGCGCGTCTGGGAGCGGGTCTATTCGTCGGTGTGCACGGAGATCAAGAAGAAGCCGCCGATGATGCAGAAGCTGTTCTACGGCGCGGTGGGCTTGGGGGCCAAGGCCGCGGAGCTGCGCCGCGCCGGCAAAGCTGTGCCGCCCTGGATCTCGGTGCCGCTGGGGTTGGCGGATACGGTGATGTTTGCGAAGGTCCGGGAGCGGCTGGGTGGGCGGCTGAAGTTTGCCATCTCCGGTTCCGCTCCGCTGGGCAAGGATCTGGCGTTGTTCTATGAGGCGATCGGCCTGTCGTTGATCGAAGGCTACGGCCTCACCGAAGGCGGCGTGACGCACATGAACCCGATCGACGGCATCCAGCCGGGTTCGATTGGCAAGCTGCTCTCGAGCTACATCGAACACAAGCTGGCCGATGATGGTGAGCTGCTGCTGAAAGGACCGACCATCTTCTCCGGCTACTTCAACGACCCGGTGGCAACGGCGCAAGTGCTCCGCGATGGGTGGCTCTACACGGGCGACATTGCGGAGATCGCGCCTGATGGCTTCGTCAAGATCACCGGCCGCAAGAAGGAACTGCTGGTGGCTTCGAACGGCAAAAAAATCTACCCCGGCCGCGTCGAGTCACTATTCAAGGGCGACCCGCTGATCAGTAACGTGGTCCTGGTGGGCGACAAACTGCCCTACATCACCGCCCTGATCACCTTGAATCCGGACGCCAAGAAAGGCATGGCCGAAGCCGCTGCGCAGGAGGCGGTGAAGGCCGCCGTCAAGAAGGCCAACGGGCAGCTAGCTTCGTTTGAGCAGATCCGCAAGTTCAAAGTGCTGGACGCAGACTTCTCGACTGCAACGGGTGAGCTTACCCCAACGATGAAGGTGCGGCGGGCGAAGGTGCTGGAGAAGTACAAGTCACTCGTCGAGGAGATGTACGTGGGGAAGGAAGAGTCGCACTGATCTCCACCCGCCACAGCGGCACACCGTAGAGCTTCTCAAAACGCTCCCCCCACTCAATCAGCACCAGAGCCTTGCGGTCGAACAGTTCGTCCAGGCCCAGGCCCCAGACTTCGGCGTCGGCTTCCAGGCGGTAGAGGTCGATATGGTAGACGCGGGGTGGGTGGCCGTATTCGTGGATCAGGGTGAAGGTGGGGCTGGATACTTCGTCGGGATCGAGACCGGTGCGCTCGGCGGTGATGCCTTTGGAGAGCGTGGTCTTGCCGGTACCTAAGTCACCGGTCAGGATGACGGCGGCGCGAGGGGGGAGCAGGCGCGCGAGTTGGCGGCCTACTTCGATCATCTCGTCTTCGGTGTGCGCTTCAAACGTGTGGGTCATTGGGCGCTGCGGATGGCTTGGGGCAGGAAGTTCAAGAGGTCAGTGGCCAGCAGGCAGCGGTCGGTCCAGTGGGCCGCGCCGAGTTCGCCACAGCGGCCGTGGAGCCAGACGGCGGCGTGCACGGATTCCGGGCTGGCCTGTTGGGCATAGAGGCCGGCGATCAGGCCGGTGAGGATGTCGCCGCTGCCGGCCTTGGCCATGGCGGGTGATCCAGTGGGGTTGATGTGCACTTGGCCGTCAGGGTGCGCGATCAGCGTGCGGAAACCTTTCAGCACCAGCGTCACCTGATGGCTCTGGGCGAACTCGCGGGCGTGATCGACGCGGGCTTCACCATCCAGTGCGGCTTCCGGCCGCAGGCGGCGGAACTCGCCGGGGTGGGGCGTCAGGATGCGCGGGGCGGGCGGTACGGGCAGTGTCCATCCGGCCAGAGAGTTCAAGCCATCGGCATCGATCACCAACGGCAGTGGCGAGGTGGCGTAGAGGTGACGAACCAATTCTGTGTGCTCCAGGCCGAGGCCCGGGCCGACCGCGAGGATTGTCTTGCCCTCGACCGGTAAGGGCTCAGCCAAGGGGCACGTCATCAACTCCGGGACGGCTGTGAGTGAGCAGGTGACCGTCACCAGTCCCGCGCCCGCGCGCAACGCCGCCAAGCCGGTCATCTGCGCCGCGCCGGTTTTGCCGGGTGCGCCGCCCACCACCAGGACATGGCCGAAGTCGCCTTTGTGGGAGTTTCGGGCCCGCGGCGGCAGCACCGGGGGAGCGAGCAAGTGCAGGTCACTGGAGCAAGGCAGCGTGCCGATGTCGGCGACGATTACTTCGCCACACGCTTCGCACCAGGGTGGCAGGACGTGCACGGGCTTGAGCGCCGCGAAGGTGATGGTGAAGTCCGCCGTCACAAACTCACCGTCAGAGCCTAGACCCGACGGTACATCAACCGCCACCACCTTGGCCCCGGCCTGACGCGCGCGGTTGATCCAGCGGATCTGCTCCAATGGTTCTCCACGCGCGGGGCCCTTCAGGCCCATGCCCAATACGGCGTCCACCACGATGGTTGGTTGCGCGGCTTCAGGCCACAGGCTGGTGGCGACCCCGGCCTGTTTCAGCAAGCGTGCCACGATCAAGCCATCGCCCCCGTTGTTCCCCTTGCCGCATACGACTGTGACTCGCTCCTGGGCCCAGGCCGGAAAGCGGGCCATGAGGTGGTCCACGACGCCTTGGGCGGCCCGCGCCATCAGGACTTCGCTGGGCGTGCCTTGGGCGATGGTGCGCTGGTCCACCTCCAGCATGGCCTGGTTGGACAAAACGATCACGGCTGGGGGTCTCCCATCACGATCAAGTGATCACCGACGCCAATGGGCTGGTTGGGGTCCGGATTGACGATCATCTGGCCGGAGGCGCGCCGGATGGCCAGGACACTGACGCCCAGGTCCTGTCGCAGTTGCTTGAGCTCGCGGAGCGACTTCGAGACAAACTCGCTGCCGGGGCCCACCAGCACCTGTTCGATGACGACGTTCATGTCTCCGCCGCGCGTGGTGAAGTCCAGGAACTGCCGGACGTGGGGTTTCATGACGAACTGGGCTAGTCGCGCACCGGTGGCGTAGTAGGGGGCAAAGGCCATGTCGGCGCCCGCGCGGCGCATCTTCTGTTCGGACTCTTCCTCGTTGACGCGCGTCGAGACCAGCATGTTGGGGTTGAGCTGCTTGGCCGACAGGGTGAGGAACAGGTTGTCTGAATCCGACGCCAGCGCGCAGATCAGGCCCCGGGCGCGTTCAATGCCGACGCTGCGTAGGGTTTCGTCGCGCGTGGCATCGGCGTGAACGGCGATCATGCCGTCGTGCATCGCCCATTCGGTGCGGTCCTCATGCGAATCCACCACGATGAAGGGGACCCCCAGTTTCTGCATCTCCCGCGCCGCGCCGCGGCCCACGCGGCCGAAGCCGCAAATGATCACGTGATCTTTGAGTGAGTCGATCATTTTCCTGATCCGCCGTTTGCGGAATACCTCATCCAGTTGCAGCTCAAATGCCGTGGACGTCATGACACCCACGGCGAACAGCAGTGAGCCGGAGCCCAGTAGCATGTAGCCGATATTGAAGACCCGGGCCGCCGGGCTCAACGGTGCGGGCTCACCATAGCCAATGGTGGTGATGGTCATGATGGCCAGATAGAACGCATCGAGCAGCGAGTATCCGGCCAGCACCATGTACCCGGTGACGCCAAATCCCACCACCGCCAGCACGAGCCCGCCTAGAATGGCCACGCGCCGCCAGACCAGGCCGAATGGGGCTTCCCGCTGGACGGAACTTGCCAAGCGAGCCAGCGTATCGCGCCGGGCGTTGAGTATGGACCGGCCTTCCATTAGAGGCAGCGCGCCACCAGCAGCGTCATGTCGTCCTGTAGCTCCGGTGAGCCTGTCCACCGTTCGACGGCGTCGATGATCATGTCCAGAATTTCCTGGTCGGACTTGCCGGCGTTCTTGACCAGTAGTTCCGTAAGACGCTGTTCGCCGTACATCTCACCATACTCATTCTCGGGTTCGGAGATGCCGTCCGTGTAGAACACCAGCAGGTCGCCGGGCTCCATCGCAATCTGGCTTTCGCCATAGCGGGCGAACGGGAAGGCACCGATCACCATGCCGTCCACTTCCAGGAGACTTGCTTCGCCGCGGCGGATCAGGATCGGTTGCAGATGCCCGGCATTGGTGTAGTGGAAGATGTTCGTCGTTTCGTCGAAGACACCAAACACGAAGGTCGCGAACTTCTCGGGCGGCGTGTTGGTGTAGAGGTGCTGGTTGAGCAACGACGTCAGCTGCGACGTCGACAGGTTGCAGACCGGCACGCTGCCGGTGGCTTTGGCGGCCACAGCCGCTTGTTCCATGCAGGTCTTGATCTGTGTGCGGAAGCTCGATTGGATCGTGGCCATCAACAACGCCGCGGAGATCCCCTTGCCGGCGACGTCACCCAACGCCAGCACCAGCTGGTCGGAGGCCAGGCGTTGGTAATCGTAGTAGTCACCCGAGACCATGCGCGCGGGCTTGTAGAGGGCCGTCAGCTTCAGCTTGGGCGAAGCCGGCACCTGGCGCGGGTAGAGCTGCTTCTGGATTTCGCGCGCAATCTCCAGTTCCGCCTCGTAGCGTTCCTTCTCCTTGGCCACTTGCAGCAGCTGCTCCACGCGCTCCGTCATGCCGTTGAAGCTGGCTCCTAGTTGGGCCAGTTGATCGCGGCCCTTCAGCCGGATGCGATGGGAGAAGTCGCCTTCCTTGACGCGCTCCGTGCCTTCGTAGAGGTCATGCACCGTGTTGGTGATGGAGCGAGTGAGCGACACACCCACGATCAACGCGACGATCTCGATCACCAGGAACAACACACCGAAGGCATAGATCAGGATCAGCGCCCAATTGGAATCCCAATCGGCTTTCTGCGAGAGCAGCACGCGGCCTACGGCGGAAATGCGGGTCCGGACCGAAAACAGCGCCGGCATGTTGGACCCGGGGCTGTCAAAGTCAGAAATCTGGGTGGGTGACGCCCACAGTACTTCCAGGTCCCAACCGCTGACCGCGGCCGGCACCTGGCCGACCGGTACCGGCAGTGGCGCTCCATTGGCCAGCAGCGACGCGCTCCGCTTCTTGGCGGCGATCATGATGCGGCCCCGGTCACTGGAGACGTTCACCCAGCCATGGATCTCGCCATTGATGGAGACTAGGCCCGTTGCGTCCTTCCAGCTCTCGGTGGGCAGTTGCGCGGAGATGGCGTCCGGGAAAGTGTGGCGCTGGGGGTCAGCCAGTACAATCTTAAGGTCGGGGAAGTTTTCCGAAAGGAAGGCTCCAATCTGCTTCACCCGCTCGACCCGGCGGCCCGGTGGCTCACGGAGAATGAACTGGGCGGTGCCCCGCAATGACTCCATGCGGCGGTTGAACTCACTGGTGATCAGGTAGACGGCTACCTGGCCCGACATGGCCCACAAGGCCAGCAACGTCAGCGTCGCGATCAACAGAATCGGTACCAGGCCGATGAACACGTAGGTGACGATCAGCCGGTTCCGCAGCCGCCAGATGGAATGGCGGATGGCTTTCAGGATCAGCTTGGCCGACACCACTAGTCCGGCCACGGTCGCGGTGATTCCCGCAATGTTGCGCAACCATTGCGGCCCGCCGAAGTTGAACAGCAGACTGTTTAACACCAGCGCCACGAACAGCACTTGTCCCCAACGGCCAAACCACTGCCACAGGCGCTGGATGTCTTTGAGGAACTTCATCGCTTCAGGGTCATCCTTAGGAGCGCGACCGCGCAATGGCGGGCGTCAGCCTTTCCTCATCCGGTAGATCGTGTTCCGGCTTCAGGCAAAGCTCGGTCAAGCCGTCGCGCAGCAGGTTGAAGGCGGTCTGGGTGTCATCGGCAAAGTGGAAAAGATCGAGATCCGCGGGACTGATCAGGCCGTACCGGCTGAGCGCCTCAAAATTGATGACCTCTTTCCAGAAGCTGGAGCCATACAGAATGATGATCAGCTGCTTTTCCAGCTTCCGCGTCTGGGCCAGCGTCACCACTTCAAACAGTTCATCGAAAGTGCCAAAGCCGCCCGGAAACACCACCAAGGCCTTGGCCATGTAGGCGAACCAGAACTTCCGCATGAAGAAGTAGTTGAACTCAAAGCTCAACTCCGGCGTCAGGTAGGGGTTGGGGTACTGCTCAAACGGCAGGGCGATGTTGAGGCCCATCGTCTTGCCGCCGGCATCCGCCGCGCCGCGATTGGCGGCCTCCATGAAGCCCGGGCCGCCGCCGGTGGTGACGACGAAGCGCCGCTTGGTGTTGGCGAGGCCATCGGACCACTCCGTTACCTGTTTGGCCAACTCGCGTGCTTCATCGTAGTAGTGGGCCAGCGGATGGGGTGAGCCATCGGGCAGCTTACTGTCGTCCTGGATGCGGGCGGAGCCAAAGAACACGATGGTGTCGTGGATCTTCTCCCGCCGGAACTGGCTGAGCGGGTAGGTGTACTCCGAGAGAATACGGACCGAGCGCGCCTCGGAGGTCGCGAGAAACTGTTCGTTCTTGTAAGCCAGCGGGTGGCGCGGACCGTGTTCCGGTGTCATCTGTTTGGTGTCCCTCAAGCCGAGGATTTATCCTGAGCCGGTAAACGTTTTTCCAATTCTCGCACTCGCCTTACCAGCTCGCCTAACTTCTGAAATGCCGTGGCGGCGCGTAACCATTCCCGGACATCGAAAGCGGGTGAGCCGGACACGATGGCTCCGGCGGGCACTTCGTGTCCGATACCAGATTGGGCGTAGACGATGGCGTTGTCGTTGATGGTGACGTGTCCGGCCACGCCCACCTGTCCCGCCAGCAAGACATTCTTCTTCAAGATGGTGGACCCGGCCAAGCCAACCTGACCGCACAGGATGTTGTCCTCGCCCACTTCACAGGCGTGGCCGATCTGGACCAACGAATCGATTCTTGCGCCGCGGCGGATACGGGTTTCGCCCATCGTGGCGCGGTCCACCGAGGTCAGCGACTGGATCTCGACGTCGTCCTCAATCACCACAATGCCCGATTGCACAATCTTCTGGTGCCGGCCCTGGCTGTCCTTGGCGAACCCGAAACCGTCGCCGCCGATCACCACTCCGTTCTGCAGCACCACGCGGTGGCCAATCTGGCAGAACTCGCGGATGGAAACGTTGGAGTGGCACAGGAAATCATCGCCAATCGTGACGCCCTCATAGAGGGTGACGTGCGGATGGATTTGGGCGTTGGCTCCGATGCGGCAATGCTCCCCGATGGAGACAAAGGGACCAATGGAAGCGCCCTCGCCAACGGTGGCCGATGGCGCGATGTAGGCCTGAGGATGGATGCCGGGCGCGGGCTTGGGGGGCTGATAGAAGAGCGCCAGCGCGCGCGAGAAGTCGAGATAGGGGTTGGACGAAAGCAGACAGGCTATGCCGTCAATCGGGTCCTTGGCGATGATCGCCGAAGCCCGCGTCGACTTCACTTTGTGGGCGTACTTGGGGTTGGCGAGAAACGTCAGCTGCCCCGGCGCGGCCTGCTCCATGCCGGAAAGCGAGTGGATGGCCATCGAGCCATCGCCCTCAACCCGGCACCCCAGACGGGCGGCAATCTCAGCGAGCGTCAGGCTGGCAGGCAGTACAGGACCGATTGTCACAATATCGATTGTCGAACAAAGTGAGTGCCGGGCGGGCAGCTACCCGCGCCAGTTGGCCGCGCACGCGTCGGAGCAAAGAAAGGCGTCCGTGCCCTTTACCTTGGGCGCGGATTGCACCGGGGCATAGGTGCCGCAGACCACACACTTTTTCAGTTCCGCGCCTTTGGTGGGGCCTCCGGTGCGGGTGCCGGACCCGGCGCCGGCCGCCGCGCTGGTGGCGGAATCCTGGGTGGCCTCCTGGAACAGCCGCCCCATCGTGCTCAAGATCAGCTTCACCACCGACAGCACGAAGATGCTGGCCAACATTATGAGAGCGGCTCGAATCATAGGGGCGCGAAAACTGGCGCTGTAATCATTATGGGGTCTGCGGGGCGGTTGCGGCGGTTCAGTTCAAACATCCGGGCAAAACACCCGGACAAAAACAAAGGGCGCTTCCCGATTCGGGGAAGCGCCCTTGCTTGGGTTTCCAGCCTTGGGGGCCGGGTTACTGCTTTTTCTTGGTGGTGGCCGGAGCGCCCTTCTTGGGTTGGGTCTTCGGCGCATCCGGGTTGACGTAGGTGGTGTCCACCTTGCCGCCCATGGTGGAGATCATGCCCTTGGCTGATTCCGCCATCGGGCCATCCGGCTTCAGCGAGAGATACTTCTCGAAGGACTCACGCGTGCCCGGGGGGAACGTCATGGAGCCGTCGGCGTTCACCTTGGCTTGCCCGGTGAGGAAAATGCCGTACTGGTAGTGCGCATCGGCATAGTTGGGGTCCAGTTCAATGGCCTTCTTGAAGGCGGAACCAGCGGGTTCATTCTGGCCGGTGTTCACCAGGATGGCGCCCAGGTTGTAGTAGTACTTGCCCGCGCCCGCGGCGTCCAGAGCGGCCGCCTTGCCCAGGTTGTCTTCGGCTTCCTTGAACTTCTTGGTGCGCGCCAGCGAGAGTGCGTAGTTGTTGTAGTAGGCGGCATCATCCGGCTTCAGTTCGATCGCCTTGGCGAACGTTTCCTGCGCCTTGCCTTCGGCTTCGTCCTTCTCGGCGCCGGTCTTGCTCTTGGCCAGGCCGACATAGGCATCGGCCAGCTGCGCCCAGATGACGTGCTGCTTGGGGTCCATCTCACCAGCTTTGGTGAAGCTTTCCACCGCGCCCGCCCAATTCTGTGACTTCAGCGCTTCCATGCCGCCGTTGAAGGCGTCGTTCAGCGCTTTGTTCTTGGCCATGGCCGCAGAGCGCTCTTTCATCTGCTTTTCGAGCGCGGCCTTGGCTTCAGGCGACATGTCGCGCTTCATCTCTTCGGTCATCTGACCGGTGGACGCCGCGGCCTGCATCGCCTTCTGCTTCGCTGCCATCTGCTGCAGGTCGAAGTTGATCGCCGTCGGGTCGCCCAAACGGGTGCGGACGCCGGAAACCTGGTCCACGATCTTGCCCGCGATCTCGCACTTGATGATGTAGGTGCCCAGCGGCAGGCCGGCATGGAACCAGTGGCCTTTTTTGTCGCTCTTGGTCTTGTAGTTGCCCTTAATATCAGTGCGCTCAATCAGGACGATGGCGTCCTTGAAGGGCTTGCCATCTTCTCCCTTCACGTCTCCTTCAAGAGAAGACGTCTGTGCCCACGCGCCCAAAGCGCCGAACATCAACAACACGGTGGAGTATCCGAGTCTCCGGAACATGAACAACCTCCCAAAATCGGTCATAGCAATCGCCAATTCCTTCTCAAGGTACTACATCTGGCCGGTGATCTCCACCGGCAGACGGCACTGAAGAAGGGACGTCCCGCTGAGGGCAAAGGTTTCCCGACTACAGCCGGCGCCCTTCTGGCGCGAGCGGCTCCTGCTGAACGCCGGCCATGGCACCGGTTCGGCCGGCATCGATGCTTCTCGTACCCGGCCCGGTTTGGAGGTTGTTGAATCCAAGCGTCCGGATGCTTCGTCTCTTATACTGAGATGAGGTTGATTGCGTTGGTCCGGTTGTCCTTAACTGCTATGTTTTGCTACGCGTTCGCCTTCGCGGCGGACACACCGGAGTTGGCTCGCGCGAGGAAGCTGTATCTGGCAGCTGACTTTGAGGGAGTGATCAATCAGTTGGCCCCCGTGGCTACCAAGACGGCGGCCGATTGGCAGTTGATCGGGCAGAGTTGGTTTGGCCGGACGGAGTTCAAGAAGTCCTCTGATGCGCTTGAGCAAGCGGTGGCTGCCGCGCCCGCGGATGCCACGGCCTGGTTGTGGCTGGGACGGGCTTATGGCCGGAGGGCGGAGACTTCGTCCATGTTCACGGCCCCCGGCTTGGCCAACAAGTGCCGCCAAGCCTTTGAAAAGTCAGTGGAACTGAACCCTCGCTCCCGCGAGGCGTTGAACGATCTGTTTGACTATTACCTCCAAGCCCCCGGCTTCTTGGGCGGTGGCGAGGAGAAGGCGCAGTCGCTGATCGACAAGATCGCCTCGCTGGATCCGGCTGAGCGGCATTTTGCCGAGGCTCGGCTGGCGGAGAGCCGCAAGGAATATTCCCGGGCGGAATCCCAGCTGCGCCGGGCCATGGAGTTAGCCCCGACGCAGATCGGCCGGGCGATCGATCTGGCCAAATTCCTCGCCCGCCGTGGGCGCATCACGGAAAGCGAAGTGACGTTTGCCCAGGCGGAGAAGATCAACCCCAATGATCCGACCCTGCTGTTTGAACGGGCGGCGACCTACATCGACGGAAAGCGGAATCTCACCACGGCGAAGGCGTTGCTTGAACGCTACCTGAATAGTCCGCTGACGCCCGACAATCCATCGCGGGACGAAGCCCGCCGTCTGTTGAGCAAGGTGGGCGGCTAGCGCTGCCCTCCAAAGAAGCTGGCCCGTGAACATCAGAGAAACCCTCCGCTCCAGCTTTTTCGCCCTCCGGGCGAATCGCGTCCGCACGCTGCTGACCGGCTTGGGGCTGGTGATCGGCAATGCGAGCGTCATCCTGGTGGTGACGATCTCGCTGACCTCCACCGACTACATCCTGGCCCAAATTCGCGGCTTGGGCTCAAACGTCATCTGGGGCTACTACGAAGTCGGAACCCGGGACGCCGATGTCGCTGATGCAGATTTCGTCAAGCTGGCCGACATCGACGCTCTGCGGCGGCAACTGGGTGACCGCATCGTCGCCGCGACGGCGGTGATGAACACCGGTGACCGGATGCTGATCGGCGGCCGGGAGGAAGACGTCCAGATCCTGGGTGCAGACGAGGATTACCCAAAGGTCCGGAATCTGGTGGTGCTGGCGGGCCGCATGCTGGACCAGAACGAAGTGTTGCTGCGTCAGAAAGTGGCCATGCTGACCCACAAGCTGGCGCTGCGTCTTTACGGCAGCCAGAGCGGTGCCATCGGCCAAACGATCAAGGTGAAGGGCATTGAGTTCACCGTCATCGGGACGTTCCGCGAGAAATCAGAGACGTTTGGCCAGTCGGAATTGAATGAGCGCACCGTGGTGATTCCGGTGAGCGTGGTGAAGTACTTCGTTCGCAACGAACGGATCGATCCGTTCTATATCCAGGCCAAGCGGGCTGAAGACGTACAACCGCTGACCGGGATTGTGCGCGCGATTATCGAAAGCCGTCACCGCCCGGGCGCGCGCTACTACGTCGACAACCTGGGTGGCATTCTGGAGGCGGCGGAGAACATTGGTGTGATCCTCACCATTGTGCTGATTCTGGTGAGTGCCATTGCTCTGGTGATCTCCGGCATCGGCATCATGAACATCATGCTGGTGACGGTGACCGAACGCACCAAGGAGATCGGTCTGCGGATGGCCGTCGGGGCTTCCAAGCGCGAAGTGATGGCGCAGTTTCTGGCCGAAGCCGTGTTGATCTCGATTGGCGGCGGGCTGATTGGCATTGTGTGCGGGCTGGCGGTGCCGCTGGGTGCCCGTATCGCTCTTGATGGCGCTCTGGACATTCGGATCTCGGGCTGGAGCGTCGGGGTGGCTTTTGCGGTTTCGCTACTGGTGGGTTTGGTCTTCGGTCTGCTCCCGGCGCAACGCGCGGCGCAGTTGGCCCCCACCGAAGCGCTCCGCTACGAGTAGTCTTCCCATCCCATCCCGGCACGGCGCGGAAATTCTCCCGCTGTCAACTGTTTGCAATGCGGGCGCAGTCTAATGGGAGGGTTGACCTTCTATTCGGAGAAACCCGTGTTGAGCCTCTTGTCCTTGCTGCGCTCGCGCTGCCACCCGTGGCGGGCGTTGGCGGTCCTCACATTCTTTGCGGCCGCCATCGCCGCTGGCTTTGGGCAGATGGCCAAGGATCCGGAGCCGCGCTGGTGGAAGGGTAACCTGCACACCCACACGCTCTGGTCCGATGGCGATGACTTCCCGGACATGGTGGCCGAATGGTATCGAGAGCATGGCTATCACTTCCTGGCTTTGTCCGACCACAACCTGCTCAGCCAGGGTGAGCTGTGGATGTCGGCCAAGGCCGTCAATCGCCGGGCAGGAGTTGATGCCGTGGCCAAGTACCGGCAGCGGTTTGGTTCGCGCTGGGTGGAGACGCGGGGCACCGCCGCCGAGGGCAATGAAGAGATCCGGCTGAAGACGCTGGACGAGGTCCGGTCGATGGTGGAAGAACGCGGCCGGTTTCTGATGATCCCCTCGGAAGAGCTGACCGGCACCGCCGGCGACGGGCGGTCTCTCCATATGAACGCCTCCAATCTGGCCGAGCAACTGGTGTTTCAAGCTGGGGCGACGATGCGGGAATCGATCCTGCGCAACTTGCAGATGGTGGACCAGTCCGCCAAGCGCACCGGTCGCGACATCCTGCTGCATGTGAACCACCCCAACTACAAGTGGGGCCTGACCGCCGAGGATCTAGCCGGTGTGGTCGACGAACGCTTTTTTGAAGTCTGGAACGGCGTCGACAACGACAACGACCCGGGCGATGCGACTCATCCCGACACCGAGACCATCTGGGACATCGCGAACACTCTGCGGATCGCCCGCTATCAGGCGGCACCGCTCTATGGCTTGGCCACCGATGATTCGCACGACCATCACGACAACAAGGCCCGGGCCGTTCCCGGGCGGGCCTGGGTGATGGTGCGGTCACGCTACCTGCATGCCGCAGCTTTAATTCAAGCCATCCGGCGGGGCGACTTCTACTCGACCACCGGCATCACGCTGGCCGATGTCTCGTATGACCGCGCGGGGCGCAGGCTCTCGCTGCAGATCGAGCCGCAAGCCGGTGCCGAGTTTGTCACGAGATTTGTTGGCACTCGCAAAGGGGTCTCGCTGGAAGGCAAGCCGCGCCGCGATGTGCAAGGGCACCGCCTCGAGACGACGCTGGACTACCGGACGGGCAGCGGCCCACAGATCGGTGAAGTGTTCGCGGAAGTGAAGGGCCGCGCGCCATCCTACACCCTGCGCGGTGACGAACTCTATGTCCGGGCCGTGGTGACGTCCAACCTGAAACCGGCCGTCGAGAGCAGCGAACTGCCGCTGCAGCGCGCCTGGACCCAGCCGGTGGGCTGGCAGTAAGTTCCGCAGTTCAGACTGGTCGTACAGTGAAAGGTAGCTATGCCGCAAACGTCTCCCGCGATCTCCGAAGTGATCGATGAAATCTTCGAACTGCTCCAGCGCTCCGGCGGTGAGGAGTACTTTGGCGAAGCCGTTTCCAAGCTCCAGCATGCTGAGCAGTGCGCTTACCAGGCGCAGAAGGCCGGGGGCGACGAGGAGTTGATCCTCGCTTCACTGCTGCACGATATCGGGCATCTGCTGGATGTCGAGGGCACCATTCGCGATGAACGCGTGGGCGTCGTCAACCACGATGAGATCGGCCAACAGTGGTTGGAAGCCCATGGGTTCTCCAAGCGCTTGGCCGCGCTGGTGGGGGGCCACGTGGATGCCAAGCGCTATCTCACCGCCGTCAACCCCAGCTACTTTGCCCGGCTCTCACCAGCTAGCGTCGAGACCCTGCGGCTGCAAGGCGGGCCGATGGATGCGGAGACGGCGGCGCACTTTGCTGCAGTGCCGGAACTGCGCGACATCCTGCGCCTGCGGAGCTGGGATGAGATGGCCAAGGATCCGGAGTGGCAGGGGCCCGGCCTTGAATCCTACCGGGAGATGCTGGCCCGGCACCTGATGGCGCAGGCCGCCAACTAGGCTAGGCGCGTCCGCCGAACTCGCGGGTCTCGGTGGAGACTCGGACCTTTTCGCCCACCTTGATAAACAGCGGCACGCGAATTTCGAGGCCCGTTTGCAGGGTCACTGGCTTGGTGACGCTGCCGCTGGATGAATCGCCACGGACTGCGGGTTCCGCCTCCGTCACTTCCAGCTCCACTACGGGCGGCAGTTCCAGGCCGATCGGGTTGCCGTTGAACTTCAGCATCTCCACCATCGTGCCTTCCACCAGAAGCTCGACGGTGTTGCCGATGACGGATTCGGTCAGCGTCAACGTCTCAAAGCTCTCCTGATCGAGGAAGTGTGAGCCGTCGCCGTCGGAATACATGTAGGAGGCCGGGATCTTCTGCAAGTCCGGTTCCTTGAACTTGTCGCCGGCTTTGAAGGTCTTTTCAAAAACGGCGTTGGTCAGCAGGTTGCGGACTTTCAGGCGGACCAGGGTTTGGCCGCCGCGCGCGGTGGGCGTGCTGACCTCCGCGTCCATGCAGTAGAAGGGCGTGTCGTCCAGTTCAAACAATCCCCGGCGCTTGATGTTGATTGCGTCAATTAATGCCATGTCGGGCCAATATCTTCAGTATAAGGTCCACTCCCGGGTGAGGCCGCGGCAATGACGCAACCCGTGGATGGGAAGCCACGTCCTGGCTATAGTGAAAGTTCGAACTCGGGCCACCGGGTTTGAGGGAGGCGCTTGATGACGAAGAGGATTGTTTGCTTGCTGGCGCTTAGCCTTTCCAGCGTCTGGAGCCAGCGCGTGACCGACCGGCGTTCCGCCGAGATCCGGGGCGGAGGCGGCGAAGGCAAATGCACCATTGAGGTCGAGGTGGACGACGTGGCCGAGGTGGAGATCGTTGGCCCCAATGCCGCGATCCGCACGCTCAACGGTTCGCCGGCGACGTTCCGCCGCTTTCAATGCAATCAGCAGATGCCCAATCGCCCGGAGCAGTTCCGGTTTAAGGGCATCGACGGACGCGGCCGGCAGGAACTGGTCCGCTCAGCCGATGACGGTGGACGGGCCATCATCCGGATTGAAGACAGCAAGGGCGGCCGTGAAGGCTATACCTTCGACATCTTCTGGCGCGGCGGCAGTGGTTACGGTGGTGGCGGTGGACCCCGTGATGGTGGACCTCGGGGCGGCGGCTACGAGCGTGGCAATCGTGGGGGCTCTCGCGGCGGCTATGAAGACGATGACTGGAATGATGGCTGGGGCAATGGCAACGGCTGGACGAACAACGGCGGCTTTAGTTTCGAAGGCGGCCGCCGTGACAGCGGGAGCTACCGCGACCGCAACGGCGACCGGCGTCGCCTGGATGCCGCGCGTGTCTTCATTGAAAACTCCGGGGCCGTTACGGTCTCCTTCAGCAGCGATTCGGGCCGGGTGGAGTTTGCCGGCCGGGTGGAACGCCGCCAGGGACGCCGCATCTTTGCCCAAGTACGCGGCGGCGGCATGTTCGGCCTGATGGAGATCGAAATGAGCTCCCGCGCCAACGTGAGCCGGATCTCGCTCTCCGCCGTAGGGCTGAACTGGTCTAACTAAGCCCGGCCTATCCGGTTGTCCAGACTGCGCGCCGGACTTACAGGTATGCGAGCAGCCGATAACGCCCGTGTCCGCGCACGCCGGCGTACCAGCGGCACAGCGGGTGCAATAGTGCCGTGATGCCGATGGCCAGCCATGGCGTCAGCCAGAGGGGATACCCGAAGCCCGCTGGAATTCCGCCGAAGCGGTGCGCGAAGTCAAAGCTGGAGGCCGGGAAGCCCAGCAACCACGCGGCTGTGATCGCCGCCGCGTGCAGTGCATAGAGATGCGCCGCGTAGAAAAACAGTGGGACGCGCCCCAGAACTAGCAGCGCCTCCCACCGGGGAGTGTGGCGCACCAGGAGGCCTAAGGCCATCAAAGCGGGCCCCAAGGTCATCAAGGCAAACTGCAGCGAGATGGGGTACTTGGTGGCGTTCAGGAACGACATGGCCGAACGGATGAACGCATCCTGTGTTTGAAACAAGGACGGGTCGCCATACAGGTTGCTCGCGCGGAGCACGACAAACAGGGCCGTCAGCCCGCCTCCCAGCCAGCGCAGCCTCCGCCCGGGCTCCCCGCCAAACAGCCAGCCAGCTAGCCCAAAGCCGCAGAGCGCAATGCCCGCCACCGGCAGTACCGGATATGTCGTCCGCACCTCAAAGCCCGCACCCAAAGGCAGGACGTTTTTCTGTAGCAAGAAGGACCAGAGATAGTGCTGCACCGTGCCCGCCGCGAAATGGACGGGGCTGGCCAGGTTGTGCAGACCCATGATGGCCGCCCCCGTCAGCAGGGCTGCCCGGCGCGGAAAGCGGACCGCCATCGCAATCGCGATCTGTGCCACCCCCAACGCCGCGATCACTTGGGAGAACTTTCGCGGCCACGCCGGATAAAAATTCCATGACCAGTCAATCACCGTAAACTCGAGCACGATCAACAGCAGGCCGCGCAAGGCGAAGTGCCGGGCGGCCTCCGACGTTGGTTTCCGGCTGGCGCTCCAATGGGCCGAAACGCCCATGAGAAAGGCAAACACCGGGGCGCAAAAGTGGCTGCACCAGCGCAGGACAAACAGCAGTGGCGAGGTGGCGGCCAGGTCCATCGGGTCGCTCACCAGCCCGGGGCCGGCCGAATACTCCCGCGCATGGTCCACCACCATCAAGACCATCACCAGCCCACGTAACAGATCAACCGCGGCCAGCCGCTCCCGCATCTACTTGGACGGCGTCCGGAAGTGTAATGACACGGTGGCGGTGCGGGGCGCGCCGGGCCAGTTGCCAGCGCGAGCGGCAAACAAAGAGGCGGTGGCATAGGTCCGGTCAAAGGCGTTGTCCAGCTGGAACCGCAACTCCAGGCGCTGGCCCAGGCGTTGGAACAAGCCGAAATCCCAGATGCGATAGCCGGCCGCGGCAATGGCAGCGTAGGGCTCCACGCGCCGCCCGCGAGACTCGTTGCCGATGCTGATGGCCGTGCCGGTGCGCGGAATTTCATAACGGGCGAACAGGCCAAAAGCATGCCGCGCGGCGTTCGGCATCGGTTGCCCCACGGCGGCGGGCACGAAGCGGTCTTGCCGGATCGTGCTGTCCAGGTAGGCGTAGTTCACCACCACGCTAAAATCCCGCGTCACCCGGCCCGTCGCATCGAACTCCAATCCCTGGCTGCGTACTTCGCCCACCGGCAGCACGGCGGCAAAGTTGGCTCCGGTGGGTCCAAAGGCCGGGTCCGGGCGGAGCACGTTCTTCTTGTCGATGCGGAAGGCCGAAGCCGTGAGCAGGACACGGCCGCGGCTGAGTTCGGATTTGGCTCCGCCTTCAATCTGGCGGCCGGTCTCGGGCTGGTGCGGACCGTTGGCGGACGGGGTCTGCGCCAAAGCCGGAGGCCGGATAAAGCTATTGGACAGGCTGCCGAACAGCGATAACCGCGGTAGCACGCGGTAGACGGTGCCCAGACGGCCGGTCCAGGCCGTGGTGCGGAACGACACGGGCGACGGCGCTAAGCCATCGTCGGCAAACCGCTCCCAACGGCCGCCCAGCAACACCTGCCAGCGCGGCAGGATCTCGATCTGGTCCTGCACAAACACTCCGGTCCGGCCAGACTGAATGGTCTGCGTCGAGAGCACGGGTGCCGGGTAGCGGTCGCCGTTCCCACGGCCATAGATGGGAGCGAACAGGTCAATCCCGGGCACCGGACCGCCGCGCTCGACTTCCCGGTTGGTGCCGTAGCGGCCCAGCCAGTCCTGCCGCACCGCTTCAAATCCGAACACCAGGTTGTGCGTCCCCAATCCCTTGGGGGACCAGCGCTGGTAGGCATTCTGCGTCAAGGACCAATCCTGGTTGGCGCGATACTGGTTGCGGAACTCGCGGCGCATGGTGCGTCCATCCGCATTCAGTCCGCGCGGTTCGTGGTATCGCTCCGGCCGGTCGAAGTTCAGGAAGCGGAAGGTGGCATCGGTACGGAAGGTGGAAGTAAAGGCATGGTCCAGACGGGTCTGGAAGACACGGGCCTGCAACGCCGAGAAGTCCGTCGGCTCCGCCGCGCTCCATTCCCGGTTCGTCAGATTGATGCCCGCACTGTTCACCGGGATGCCGCGCAACCGGTGGCCGGGCAGGTTCTGGTCAATGTACTCGTACTCAAACCCGAGCGAGGTCGCTTCGCGAAACTTCCACGAGAGACCGCTAGCGAAGTGGCTGTTCTCGTTGCCGGCGTTGTAGCGGAAGACACGGCGGTCTTCTTGAAACCAGGCGGCCCGGTAGAACAGATTCTTGGCGCGCCACAGCGGTCCAGTGACATCCACGTGGCCGGCGCGCTGACGAAAGCTGCCCAGCCGGAATGACGCTTCGGCCGCCGGACTCATGCGGGGCTTCCTGGTGACAAAGTTTACGACGCCCCCGGGTTCGCCCGCACCAAACAGCACTGCGGCTGGCCCCTTCAGCACTTCGACAAACTCAATGTTCGACAACCGCCCTTGCGACGTCGAGAAGCCCGCATCGTTGATGTCATTCTCCAGGCTGCCATAGGGATTGCCGCGGACACCGTTAAACAGCACCTCGCGTTGGGTAAAGCCACGCATCGTCATCCCGGAGTAGGGCGAGTCGGTCACCCCGCTGATGTTGCGGTAAAGGTCCTTGATGTCCTGAATCGCACGGCTCTCCAGCAACGCCTTCGGAATCACCTGCACCGCATAGGGCAGGTCAATCAGATTCTGGGGGGACTTGGTGACGCTCACCGATGTGACGGCCAGAAAATCATCCACCGCTTCCCGCACCTCCACCGCCGTCTGGACAGTGTTGAGCTGGATTGACACGCTCATCGAGCTGCCCTCCACTTGCACGGTCTCCTGCCAAGGAATGTATCCGCGGCCGGTCGCGGTAATCAAGTACGAGCCCGGTTTCAGGCCCCGGATCTCATACTCACCGCGCTCATTGGAGCGGGCGGACTGGCTACCGGGCTGCACCCTGACTTCGATGCCGCTCTGCGGAGTCCGGCCCGAGCCGGTGACGGTGCCGCGAACAACCACTTCCTGTGCCAGCATCAGGCCCGCGAGTGCGAGGAAAACGAAAAGAGAACGCATGGTTTATTGGTAATGATAACCCAGTAGCGTTATCAGTGCCACTACTTCGCTACCGTGAGGCACCGCTGCTGTCTCGAAACGGAACGTTTCGAACCGATACAGAGAATAGTCCGCGCGGCGGCCAGAGACTGAAAGCGAGCTGCATCTTGCTGACAGCGTGGAGCAACCGCTGTTCTGGCCCCTGGCAGCAAACCTGCTACATGGAATAATGTGTTCGTGCGCAATGACTTGGCGAGTCTGATCCACTTGGTCGATGACGACGAGAACCTGCGCGTCGTCGTGGAACGCTGGCTGCGCAAGGACGGCTATGACGTCACCTGTCTGGCCAGCGGGGACGAGTGCCTGGAGGCCCTTTCAGAAGAGGTGCCGGAGGCGATCTGCCTGGACATCAACATGCCCGGCTTAAGCGGCATTGAGACGCTGGAGCGGATCCGGGAGCGCTACCCGGCACTTCCGGTGGTTGTCCTGACGGCCGATGACACGGCCGCCACCGCGGTGAATGCGATGAAGTTGGGCGCGCATGACTATCTCACCAAGCCACTGGATTCGACCAAGCTGCTGACCACGCTGAAGAATGCCATCGCCCACGGGCGTCTGTCGATGCGCGTGTCGCAGCTAGAGCGCGAAGTGGACGGGCGGGGCTATCCCGGCATCGCAGGAGCCTCCAACGCGATGAAGATGGTCTTCCGGCAGATGGACCGGCTGGCGGTCAGCGATGTCTCGGTGCTGATCCATGGCGAAAGCGGCACCGGCAAGGAACTGATCGCGCGGGCCATCCACCAGTCCGGCAGCCGCAGCCGTGGACCGTTTGTGGCGGTGAATTCAGCGGCGATTCCCGAGAGCCTGTTGGAGTCCGAACTGTTTGGTCACGAAAAGGGCTCGTTCACCGGCGCGGCCACGCGGCGGATCGGCCGCTTTGAAGAGGCCCACAAAGGCACGTTGTTCCTGGATGAGATTGGTGAGCTGTCCGCGCCCGTGCAGGCGAAGCTTCTCCGCGTCCTGCAAGAACGGAGCTTCCAGCGCGTGGGCGGTTCCGCGATGATCCACTCGGACTTCCGCCTGGTGACGGCCACCCATCGCAATCTCGCTGATGACGTCATGGCTGGCCGGTTCCGCGAGGATCTGTTTTTCCGCTTGGCGGTGTTTGAACTGGAACTGCCACCCCTGCGCGAACGCAAGGAAGATATTCCCGTGCTGGCGCAGGTGTTCATCCGGGGGAACAAAGACATGGCGGGCACCCGCGTCACCGGAGTCTCGCCCGCGGCTCTCAGCATCTTGCTGAAACATGAATGGCCGGGCAATGTGCGCGAATTGCAGAACGTCATCCAGCGCGCGCTGGTGATCGCCCACGGTGATGAGATCATGCCGGAAGATCTGCCGGAGCGCCTGCGCCTCAGCTCCGGTCCCTCCAGCGCTGGACCGGCGGCGGAAGCTGACCAGGCCGGAGGCACTCTCGAAGAAGCATCGCGTAAGTTGTTGCTGGGCGCGCTTGAAAAGCATGACGGCAATGCTTCCGCCGCGATGAGAGAGCTGAAGGTGGGCCGCACGCGCTTTTATCGAATGCTGAAGAAGTTCGGTCTGGAAGAGACGATGGACGAGATCCGCCAATCAGGCGCAAAGTAAGGAGCGG
>JAPKYX010000214.1 GCA_026394075.1 Acidobacteriota bacterium | reverse complement strand
TCGTAATCGGAATTCTGCGCGCGTTCGTAGTAAAGCGAGCGCTCCATGGTGTTGATGCCGGTATCGATGCCGACCACCGCCCAATGTTTCTTTACCAGCTCGATCGTGTCGATCCCAGCGGTATCGACCACCATGGCATCGATGCTGATGAACAGTTTTTCGCCGTCCGGTGTCATCCGCATGCCGCGGCTGTCGCGCTTTGTGAGGCCGAGTTTGTCAAGGATTCCAATAGCGGCAGGATTTGGATGGCTTTGGCGGTGACGCTGATTTTCGGCTCGGCCGGCTACCTGACCTGGCAGCAGCGTCCTGACTTGCGGGCTTTCGTCCTGGGCCGGACCTTAGGCACGCCTGCCCCGGCGGCTAGCCTCCCGGTGACACCTCCCGTCGCTCCGCCAACCCGTACTGAGCCAGCCCCGTCGGACGCGCTGCCCGCCGTCCCGTATGCCGAGGTGACGCGCCAAGCCCCGGGTGAGGACCCGTCCCCATCCACGCAAGCGCGAACTGGCCGAGACGAAACCTCATCGCCGTTAGCTTCACCTCCGGCTTTGCGCAATGAGACGCCCACTCCGGCCCCGGGCACGACGACCGCGGTCCGGACGCCCCAGTCTTCCAGTACCGCCGGACAGACATCGCCGGTTGAGGTCGCCGTAAGCGCCACGGAGAAGTCCTGGGTGCGTTTACTTTCGGATGGAGAGAAGATTTTCGGCGGCGTCATGGAAGCCGGTGAAACCCGCCGCATCGCCGGATCGATGAGTGCCGTGGTCTTCACGGGCAACGCCGGAGGGATCGTCATTCAGTACAACGGGCGTCCCTTGGGCGCACCCGGTACGCGTGGCCAGATCCGGACCGTCGTGTTTACCCCGCAGAACTTCGAGATTCGCTCGTCGCAGCCGCTGCCCGCTTCGACGTCTTCGCCCGGAGTTGCTGGAGCCGCTGTTCGCGCGCCATAGCCAGATACTCCCGCCGCCGCCGCCGCTTCACGCGGTGGTCGATCTTGCTCCAGAACTGCCGGAAGTAGAGCAGGGCACTGAACAGCGAAGAGGCCACCACCCCGAACAGCATGAGGTCGGCATAGAGCTTCAGCGCCGGCCATTCCATCGCCACCAGCAACAAGGCCACCGCCACCACCTGTAGCACCATCTTTGTCTTGCCGGCATCGCTGGCCTGGATGATGTAGCCTTCGCTCGATGCAATGGAGCGCAGCCCGGAGATGGCAAACTCGCGGCCCACAATCAGAATCGCCACCCAACCGGCCACCGCGTGCACTTGCACCAAGGCAATCAGCGCGGCCGAGATCAGCAACTTGTCGGCGATCGGGTCCAGCAGCGTGCCGACAGTGGTGATCTGTCCCCAGCGGCGTGCCAGGTAGCCATCCAACAGATCTGTCAACGCTGCCGCCAGAAAAATAGCCAGCGCCAGCCACACCTGCCGGGCATCGCCCACCAGGGCGCCCACCAGCATGGGGACAAAGAAGATCCGGAGAAGCGTTAGCGCGTTGGGGATGTTCATCCCAGCCCAAAGGATATCAGGTGGCCGCGCGAGCAGCTAGTCCCGGTACTCCGCCGGCCGTCAATGTACGGTTGGCTTGTCACGCACCAGATACTGCGCCAGCCGCCGCCGGATCGATTCCGGCGCGATGCACTCCACTTCACAGGCATCGTCCAGATACTTTACCTCCGATACCTGCGTCCATTCGTGCAGCAGGCTTAACGGACCACCCTCGCCCAACGGCAGGCGGAAACGCGCAGGGGCGATGGGGTCCAGCGACAGTACATCGTCCACCATCCGCAATAGTTCCGCCATTCCTTGCCCCGTGCGGGCAGAAACGCAGACCGCGCGCGGCGGAGCCTTCTCTTCCGTCTCCGACAACAGCCGTGCCGCGATCGCGTGTGCGTCGGGAGATTCGCTTAACAAGTCCGCTTTGTTCAGCACCAGAATCTGCGGTGTCTCGGCCGCGCCGATCTCCGCCAGCACCTTCATCACCTGGGCCGTCTGTTGCGGTCCTGAGGCGGAGCTGGCATCCACCACGTGCAGAATCAGCTTGGCTTCCACCACCTCTTCCAGCGTGGCGCGGAAGGCCTTCACCAGTGTCGTGGGCAGGTTCCGGATAAAGCCCACCGTGTCCGACATCAGCACCTTGCGGCGCGAAGGCAGAATCAGGTGGCGCACCGTCGGGTCCAGGGTGGCGAACATCCGCGCGTCGGCCACCACGTCGGCACCCGTCAGGCGATTAAACAACGTGGACTTGCCCGCATTGGTGTAGCCCGCCATCGCCACCGTAGCCAGCGGCACACCTTGGCGCTGCCGCCGCTGGATGGTGCGGCCTTTGCGAACCGTTTCGATGTCTTGCTGGA
>JAPKYX010000078.1 GCA_026394075.1 Acidobacteriota bacterium | reverse complement strand
ATCCATCGGCGGCGTGCCATAGCCGCTAGCCACCGCAAAAACGACCTCACCCTGATAGACCACCGAATCAACGTGGAACACTTCGCCGGGCGCGTATCGCTCCAGCAGGAAGTAGCTGGCCTGGTCGCCCATGCCATGGATCAACGGCCACAACTGCTCCGCCGATTCGATCTTCTTGATCCCAATCGCCCCGGCCATCATCCGCGGCTTCAGCACCCAAGGCGCCGGGATCCGCTTGGTGAACGCATCCACTTCGGCAAAGTTCAGCACGCCGACAAAATCCGGCACATCAAGCCCGGCCGAGGCCGCCTGCACCCGCATCGCCAGCTTGTCGCGGAAAAACCGCGTCTGGGACTCGGTCAACCCTGGCAACCGGAAATGCTCGCGCAGAAAAGCCGCCAACTCCAGATCAAAATCATCCAGCGGCACGATGCGGTCAATCTTGTTTTCGCGCATCAGGTGCGCCACCGCGTGCAAGGTATGCTCGCGATTCCATTCGCCACCTTCGCCCGGCATGTAGAAGATGTCGTCGATCGCCTCGCGGGGCCAGTCCACCTTGCCCTGCAAGCTGAGCGACGTCAGCAGCAGGATGCGCGCCCCCTGGCGTTTAGCTTCACGCAGGAAGTCAAACCCCTTCTCGTAACTGGCAATGCAGAGCAGAGTCATCAATTCCCCAATGGTACTGAACCTTGAGGGTTCCGGGCGCACAATCGCGCCTAATGCGGTGGAGGGGCTGACAGGGCACCAAGGAAAACCCGGACGGCGAACAAAGCTGCAACCGGACCACCAAGGTTTACCCCAGGCCAACTGCGGAGCTGGCACGCTCCATCAACCAGATCGGGGAATCATCACCCGGCACGGCGGGCCAGCTCCGGCATTCTTCCCCGGCATCGCTGGGCACCCGTCAACTGAGGCGCGCACCTTGAGCGGCATATTGGGCGATCACCGCCGCCAGCCGGCGCCGAGTGCCGGCCTGATCGGTCCCCGCCAGGGGCCGCTGCTCGCCCTCATCCTGATCCAGATCAAACATCCGGCCATCGCTATAGAGCTTGTACCGGCGGTCGCGCGCAAAGATCCGGGGCGGGATGTCATCCTGTCCGGCCCATCGAACGAAGCGGCGTACCCGTCAACCCGCCCAGCGTCGGAAGGAAATCGGTGGAATCAATCAGATCATGCGACACCTTTCCGCGCGCCGCACCGCCACCCCAAGCAATCAGCGGCACACGCATCCCGGCGTTGGTCGTATCCCGCTTCCCTCCCCTGATCACACGCTCGCCCTGGGCGTCCCGGAACCGTGAATCGATGGTCCAGTGCGTGCCGTTATCGCCATAAAACAGCACTAGCGTGTCGTCGCGTAGTTTCAATTTGTCCAGATGGTCCAGCACGCGGCCCACGGTGTAGTCCGCATACTCCACCATGTCGCGGAAGAAGCGCGGATGGGCCTCCAGGCGGTTGCCGGTCTTCCATTCCTTGGAATGCGGCGTGGGGTTGAAAGGGTCGTGCGTCAACGCCATCGGGTAGTAGGCAAAGAACGGCTTTTGCTGGTGGCGGGTGATGAAGTCGCAAAGATAGTCGCAGTAGACATCTTCGCCGTAACGATCCTCGATCCCCTTCAGCAGCTTGCCGTTGGCCATGATGGTGGGCTTGGCGTAGCGCGATCCTTTGTCTTCGGTATGACGGGCGTGCCACAAGCACCACTCATCAAACCCGGACTGCTCCGGCGCTTGGCCCGTGCCCCGCAGTTCGGGCTTGTAGTCGGGTGGGTTGTAGCTCCAGAACTGCCATTTGCCCGCAATCGCCGTACTGTACCCGGCATCGCGAAACAGGTGGCCAAACGTCCGTTCCCGCGGGTCCATCACACCAAACGCTTTCCAGTTGCGGAAGTTGTACCGGCCCGTCATCAACTGCATCCGCGTCGGCGTGCAGAGCGGCTGCGCGTAGGCTTGCGTAAAGCGCACTCCGGACCCGGCCATCGCGTCCAACCGCGGAGTCTGGTAAGACATCCCGCCATTGGCGCCCAAACACTCATAGCCCAGATCGTCGGCCAGAATCAGCACGATGTTCTTGCGACGCCCGGCCGCCTCTACCAGCGGTGCGGTGGCGGGCATCGAGAGCGCAGGTGCTAAACGGAGAAAGTCCCGACGGTTCATAGCCGCATTCTATTCTGATCAGCCGGCCAGCAGGCGGCGCACTTGTTCGAGATCCGCCGGCGTGTCCACGGCCACACTATGCCGCCCACATTCGGTCTCGACGACGTAGATGCCAATGCCATTCTCCAGCGCCCGCAGCTGCTCCAGACTCTCGGTTTCTTCCAGCGGCGTCGGCGTCAACTGCGACAGTCGCCCCAGGCACTCCCGCGAATAGGCATACAGCCCAATGTGCTCAAACACGCGCGAGCGGGCAGTCTGGTTCCGCCGGTACGGCACCAGGGAGCGTGAAAAATAGAGCGCCCAGCCTTCCAGGTCGGTCACCACTTTCACCACGCCTGGATCGGCCCAGACCGCCTCATCGCGAGTCTCACGCTTCAAGGTCACCAAACCGGCCTCCACGCCCCGCCCGAAGGGCGCGACGATCTCTTCAATCATCTGCGGGTCCAGCATCGGCTCATCGCCTTGCACGTTGACGATCACATCCGCCTCGCACGAACGCGCCACTTCAGCCACCCGGTCAGTCCCGGAACGGTGAGCCGCGCTGGTCATCATCGCTTCGCCGCCAAAGCCACGCACAGCGTCAAAGATGCGCTGGTCATCGGTGGCCACCACCACGCGATCGAGACACCGCGCCTGCCGGGCCCGCTCATAGACATGCTGGATCATCGGCTGGCCATGGATGTCGGCCAGCGGCTTGCCTTCCAGGCGCGATGATTGGTAGCGCGCCGGAATGACGCCCAATACTTGCATTCCTCTAGTGTCGCGCCGCGGCACGGGCCGCGCTACGTCAGTCGAGCGATAGCCGTGCTACGCCTTCCAGCCGTAGGTCTTGTACTCCCACTCGATCTGGTCACCCTTCACAGTCAGCACGCCAAAGCCTTCCGGATGCCCGTCGCGCAGGCCCTTCCACCAGTTGCCGCTGACGGCACCGGAAGTGATGAACTGGCAACCCTTGTAGGTGATGTTCTCCCGGATGTGAGAATGCCCCTGCAGCACCGCCTTCAGGTTGTGCTTGGCGAACAGGCCCAACACTTCGACGGAGTTAAAAACTTCCCAGGATCCCGGCGCCTCATGATTGCCGATCAGCGAAGCCGCCGCGGTGGCTAGGCCGATGTGCGTCATCACCACGATCGGGGTGCGCGGTGCCACCTTGGCCAGGTCGTTCTTGATCCAGTCCACCTGCGCCGCGTCGATCTCGCCGAAGAACTTGCGGCCCACCGCGCCGATCGAATCGAGCAAGATGAAGTGCCAGCCTTTGTGGTCGATGCTGCGGTAGCGGGGCCCGATGCGGTCCTCAAACATCTTCTTGCCGTACATCGGATCTCTGGGCGACACCGCACTGGTGGGGTGCAGGCCGTAGACATCATGGTTGCCGGGCACTTCATAGACCGGCGCCTGCAAGCCCTTCTTGGCCGCGACATACATGTCGAGCAGTTGCTTGGTTCGCGCGGGTGTGGATGCGTCGATGTCCATCACCAGATCGCCACCGCCCAGGATCAGCTCCGGCTTCTCCGCGTTGATCGCGGCAAACGCCTGCTCCGTGCCCGCCTGCGCGCGCAGTTCCGGTTGGATGTGGGTATCGGTGAAGTGGACAAAACGAAAGCTGGAGACTTGGGAGGCCTGGGCCGCCAAGGCCGCTGCGGGAAGAGAGACAAAGGTTCGCCGGTTCATCCTCTTGACACTACTATGCGCTCATCACAGGCAGATGACAGCCCCACCGGGCGCGACCTCCCCGATAATAGAAAGACATGCTGAAGTGCATCATTTTCGACTTGGGCCGTGTCATCGTCCCGTTTGATTTCGGCCGCGGCTACCAGCAGATCTCGGCCCTGAATGGCTTAACGGTGGATGAGATCCGCGCCCGCATCGCGCAAGACGACCTGGTGATCCGCTACGAATCCGGCCAGATCCCCAGCGCCGACTTCGTGGCCGAACTGGGCCGCCGGCTGGACTTCAACCTCTCGGTGGAGGAGTTCACCGGCATGTGGTCGGCGATCTTTGAGCCCTACACACTGATCCCGGAGAGCCTGCCGGAAACGCTGCGCGCCAATGGTTACCGGGTCCTGCTGCTGTCAAACACAAACGACATGCACTTCAACTGGATCCGGCCGCGTTACCCGATCCTCGATCACTTCGATGGCTATGTGCTCAGCCACGAAGTGGGCGCACTGAAGCCGTCGCCCACCATCTACGCCGCCGCCATCGAGAAGTCAGGCGTCGCGCCGCACGAATGCTTCTTCACCGACGACATCGCCGCCTATATTGAGGGCGCCAAGCAAGCCGGGATGGACGGCGTCCAGTTTGAGAGTCACGACCAAATCGTAGAGGCCCTGCGCTCCCGCGGCGTGCGGGTGTAAGCACAGGGCCTCTTGGTGGTCGGTCTACTTAGGAGCAGTTGCAACTACGCGGCGCGGCGGCGAGCCCAGGCAGCCAGGCCCAAGCCAGCACCCAACAGCAGCGCGGTACCGGGCTCCGGCACCTGCGACAACGCGGCCTGCCCCAGCAACTGGTGGACACGGGCCGTCGGGTGCAGGTCATCAAAGAACAGCGACGTCGCGCAAGTGTCCGGGAAGCTGCCGATGCAGGGTGTGGTCAGGTTGGTGAAGCCGTACTTCTTGCTGCTGTTGTTCTTGGTGTCGTCGTAGATGGCCGCGGCCAGGCCGGCGAAGTCCACCGTGTAAAGCCGGGCTCCTTGGGATTTAGCCGGGATAGCGTTGATCACGTCGTTAAATCCCTTCGTGGCGATGCTCGCTTCGACGCTCTTACCCAAAGCCATCACGTCCGGGGCCAAGCCCACATCGGGCAGGGTCATAAACATAAAGTTACGCGCCCCTCCCAAATAGAGACCGAGAGCGATGTTCAGCAGATTGGACGCCGCGGTTTGCCCGGCCCCATAGAGAGCCAAGGGATCACTGGTGACACCCGCCGCCGCACGAATATCATTGCCGCCGCCGGTCAACACGTACAGCGCGTTGGGATCGGCGACGTTCCCCACTGAGGTAGCGTAAGCACCCACCTGAGACAAGACACCGGTGCCCGCCACCACACCATCCAACCCGGTGGTCGCGCCACCAATCGCATAGTTCGTCCCGCCCCCGAGAAAAGGCGCCACCGGCAAACCTAAGCCCGCGCCCAAGTACTGAAGCCAGTTCGGACCGTTCGAAAAAACGCCTGGATAAAACGGCGGGCTCGGCGGCGTCACCCAGCCCGTGCCAATGTAGGCATTTCCGGTATCGGCCAAGCTGTCGCCAAAAGCAACAATGCTGGTGAACTGCCCGGCAAACGCCGTTGCGCCGAGCAGCGAAAAAG
>JAPKYX010000179.1 GCA_026394075.1 Acidobacteriota bacterium | reverse complement strand
CGAATTCTGCGGGCCGTCTTGGCGATCCGAGGATCCGAAGTGAGAGCGACCCGGATTGCGGCCTTGGTGGGCCGCGTGGTGGCGGGGCTGATGGCCATCTATGCGATCTATTCCAGCCAGTGGCTGCTGCTGCTGGTGGCCTACATGGTGTTCAACGGTGCGGGCGCGGAACGTTCCTCCACCGAGGCCCGGCACTATTCAGCGGGCTTTTCGGCGCGGGACGCCATGATTCGGGAGTTCCACACGCTGGCGCACGGTTCAACGCTGGCTGATGCGGGGCGGCTGTTGATTGAAACCACCCAGACCGATTTTCCAGTGGTGCTGGGAGAACAGGTGCTAGGGTTACTGAGCCGCGATACGTTAATTACGGCCATGGCGGGCGAAGAAGGCGGCAACGCCTATGTCTCCAGCGTGATGAACCGCACGCCGGTGGCGATCCCGGTTACGCTCCCGCTGGAGGAGGCCTTGGGTTTGCTGCAAAGTGCGGGTCCGTGCGCCCTGGTGATGGATGGTGAACACTTGGCCGGATTGCTGACGCCCGAGAATGTGGCTGAGTTCTTTGCGTTACGGTCCGCGCAATCGCGATAATGGATAGCTGATGGCCCAAGCTGAAGTTTTGATTGTTGGCGCCGGACTGGCGGGTCTTGCTTGCGCCCTGCAGTTACAGGAAAAGCAGATACCGTTCCGGATTCTCGAAGCTTCCGACGGCGTCGGCGGACGCGTCCGGACCGACGAGCATGAAGGGTTTCTGCTCGACCGTGGTTTTCAGGTCTTCCTGACGGCCTACCCGGAGTGTTTCGAGGTTCTCGATTACGCGGCGCTGGAGCTGAAGAACTTCATGCCGGGGGCGATGATCCGGCTTTCCGGAGACTTTCACAAGTTCAGCGACCCTTACCGCAATCGCGCCGACCTGATCGCCACGCTGACCGCGCCGATCGGATCGTTCCGCGACAAACTGCGGATGAGCAGTTTGCGGAGCCGGCTGCGACGTGCGTCGGAAGATCAGATTCTGTCGGCCACCCGGCACACGACCAACTTCCTCTTGAAGGGGGAAGGTTTCTCCCCCCGCATGATCGACCGCTTCTTCCGCCCGTTCATGGGCGGCATTATGCTGGACTCGTCGCTGATGCCCTCCAGCCGAATGTTTGAGTACATCTTCAAGATGATGGCCGAAGGTGATACGGCCGTCCCGGCCAAGGGCATGGGCGAGATCCCGAAGCAGCTGGCGGCCCGGCTGCCGGAAGGCTCCATCCGGTTGAATGCCCGGGTGGCGTCGATCGCGGATGAGGCCGTCACGCTGGAGAGCGGGGAAGTGATCTCCGGGAGTGCCGTTGTGCTGGCCTGTGAGGGGCTGGAGGCGTCACGCCTGGCTCCGGAATTGATCCCGGCGCAGCGGTGGCGTGGGGCAACGTGCCTCTACTTTTCGGCACCGGCGCCGCCGCTCGAGGGTCCGTGGTTGGTTTTGAACGGCAACAACCAATGGCCGATCAATAATATGGCGGTGATGAGCGAAGTCTCGCCCGCCTACGCGCCGGCTGGGCGCGCGCTGATCTCCATTACGGTGTTGGGCAAGCCGACACAGTCGGATGAAGAGATCCAGCTGGCGGTGCTGGCGCAACTGCAGCGCTGGTTCGGGCGTGAGGCGCGGGAATGGCAGTACCTGAGGGCCTACCGGATCTTCCACGCGCAGCCGGAAGTCATTCCGGTGCCGCCCGCGGAGAGCCCGGCACGGCTGGGGCGACATCTGTTTGTGGCGGGCGATCATCGTCTGATGCCGTCGATCAATTTCGCCATGGTCAGCGGCCGGCAGGCTGGCGAGGCCGTCGTGGCTGCCCTGATGCCCTCCAGTGCCGCGGCGCAACCGGCCTGATGTTGATCCTGTTGATCAATTTGGCGGCCACGCTGTTTATGACCGGGTTGATCTGGTTTGTCCAGCTGATCCACTATCCGCTCTACGCCCAGGTGGGCCCCGAGCGGTTTGTTAATTACGAAAACCTTCACCGGCAAATGATCACCCCATTGGTGGGTCCAGTGATGTTGGTGGAGTTACTGACGGCTGTAGCATTACTGGTCAAACGGCCAGAGACAATACCAGCCTTAGCCGCCTGGATCGGCTTGGGATTGGCGGGACTCATCTGGCTGTCCACCGCGCTCCTGCAAGTGCCGGAGCACGGTGTCCTGTCTAATGGTTTCGATACCGCCGCGCACCAGCGTCTGGTCTCGACCAACTGGCTGCGGACGGCCGCCTGGAGCCTGCGCTCCTTGTTGATGTTATGGTGCGTCGCCCGGCGTTAAGACCCGGAAACGCTTAAGTAGATCCCGCCCGCCAGCAGGGCTACGACGACCACGGCCATGATGCCGCGGCCCGCCCAATCCTTCCAGCTATGCGGATCGTCTTTCTTCATCCGTTCGTCAATGGTGTCAAACATAGTCCACCCCTCGGGGAGAACATTATTCCCATTGCGCACCAAAGTCAAGGGGGGAAGATACGAATTAGTCAGCTTCGACGAACTCGTTGGTAAAGGTGAGCTTGATGTCGACGGGGTTCTCACGGACAGCGGGAATGGAGTAGCCGAGCACTTTCCTGACGGTCTCCGCTCCTTCCAGTGAAAGCGAGCCGTTGGGGTTGAAGATCGGCATCGAGGCGAACAGTGCCTCGCGGTAGAGGCCAGGGTTGGGCCCCTGGTAGGCGGCCGGCATCTTGTCGGCAATCTGTTCGGCGGTATGTCCTACAATCCAGCCCAAGGTGCGCTTCATCGCCCGGGCCAGACGTTGCGCCACTTCCACATTGCGCCGGATCCAATCGGATGGGGCATACAGGACGCTGGCCGGATACTGCGCCACGCCAAAGACTTCACGCACGCCGCCGGCGGTGCGCGTATCGGCCAGGCGGATCACCTTCGGGTCCCGGTCCAAGAGCTCACTCAGTCCGGGATCCGTCATGATGGCGGCATCAACTCGCCCGGTCTCCAGCGCGGCCAGCGCCGAGGCCCCGTGGCCAATACCCGTCACACTGACTGTTTCCGGGCTGACGTTGGATTTGGCCAGCAGGTAGTTCAAAAAGAAGTGAGTGGACGAACCCGGTGCCGTGACGCCCACTGTGGCCGACGCCAGATCCTCCAGCCGCCGGATCGGCTTTTTCGCTTTGGCCGAGACCACCAGCGCCAAACCCGGGTATTGCAACATGTTCACGAAGGCAGTCAAACGGCGGGCTTCACCGGGAGGCAAGGCGGCCATCTGGATGGTGTGATCAAAAAAGCCGCTCACCACATCAGCACTGCCGCCCAGCAGGGCCTGGAGCGCTTTGGATCCGCCCGGAAAATCCTGCAACGTCACATCCAACCCTTCCTCACGGTAGTAGCCCAACTGCTGAGCCAGCGTGGTGGGTAGGTAGACCAGTTGCGCGGCGCCGCCCACGGCTAGCCGGACCTGAAGTCCCTGGGCCATTCTTTTCCGCGTGCAGGCGGTGACTGCACCCAGCGAGGCGAGTGTGAAGCGGCGGCGATCCATGGATGACCCCGTTATTGTAGCGAGCTATGCTGGCCTTATGAAGTGCGCTTCTTCCCTTGTCGTACTGGGTGCTCTACTACTCCCGGTGGTAGCCCCCGCCCAGGCCACTCCGGACCACCATCCGGGGCATTCCGCCGAGCACTACGCCCACACGCTGGAAGACCCTAGCCGCGATGCCTGGCAGCGTCCGCACGAAGTGATCATGGCGTTGAAACTGCGCCCCACGGAAGTGGTGGCTGATCTGGGTGCGGGCACCGGCTATTTCAGCCGCCGCCTGGCCCGGCATGCGGGGAAAGTGTTGGCCATCGATGTCGACGCAAAGCTTTTGGCAATCGCGGCTAAAGGAGCGCCCCGGAACCTCCAAACCCTGCTCGCGGGCACGGATACCCCGCGATTGGAGGCGGCCAGCGTGGATACGGTTTTCATTTGTGATGTTGCCCACCATATCGGGAACCGGGCGCTGTACTGGCCGCGCGTTGTGAGTGCGCTGAAGCCTGGCGGGCGCGTGGTGATGATCGATTTTGAGAAGCGCGCCACATCCGCTGGCCCGCCGGTGGAGTATCGCATCTCAAGAGACGAGATGGTCGCGGAGATGGCTGCGGCCGGGCTGAAGCTGAAGCGCGAGCACAAACTGCTGGAGCAGCAATACTTCCTGGAGTTCGAACGCTAGCCTGCCGGCGGCCGTTTGTAGGGTGACCCCAGGTAGCGCTTGGCTTCCTTGGCCATGTCACTGGAATCGTTCAGCTGCAGCACTTGCCGGTAGGCAGCTTGGGCGGCGGTCCGATTGAGCCGCAGATCATAGGTCTGCCCCAGCCGCAGCCAGGCCATGGAGGCAGTGTGGAGGTCGAGTTTGTCACTGCCCGCGGTGGCGGCTTTCAGATTCTCAATGGCGCGTTCGAAGTCGTCGTACCAGAAAAGGATGTTGCCGCGGGCGAACGCGATCTTTTCCGCCGACAGCGTGCCATAACCAGTGACGCCCGAGCGTCGCACTTGCTCCAGCGTTTCGATGGCGGCCAGTGACTTCGCCTTGTCGCCCTCATCGGCCCACATCTGGGCCAGCTCCATCCGGAACAGGTAGTTGCGCGGGAACCGCTGGATCAGGTCGTCGAGTAGTGGGATGGCTTCTTTTGACCGGCGCTCCCGGCGGTAGATCACCCCCAGCAAAACTTTGGCATCGGCCGAGTTGGTGATGCCCTTGGCGGCCACTTCCTGAATGGTGCGCACGCCCGCTTGACGGTCGCCACGGAAGCCCGCCAGGAAGCCGAGCATCTTCATGTAGGCGGGCAGCGATCCGAGAACATAGTCGTGCAGGCCTAGAATGATGCGCGCGTCGATCAGTTTGGGGTCTAGCTCGACGGCCTTGGTAGCCAGCTTGCGCGACGCGGTGAGGTCGCGGAGGGAGTCCATGTAGGCCTTGCGCACCAGGAAGTTCCAGTTGCCGCGCAGACCGTGGGCGACGCCCAAGGCATAGGTGGCACCGACATCGCGGGGGTTGCTCGCAAGGGCCGCCTGCGACAGGCTCATGGCCTTCGCGATGGCTTCGAGAAACCGCTTTTCCACGTCAGCCGGAGGCTCCAGTCGGCCCCGGCGCAGGAAGGGATTGGCCCCGGTGACCATCTCGCTTTCCAGCGCGCCCGCCTTGAACATTTCGCGATAGAGCAGGCCTTGCGCGAGGTGGTTGTAGCCCTGCGGCTCGGCCGGTTTCTCGCCAATGGCGCGCTCAAATTCAGCGATGCAGGCGTCGTACTCGAGATTATAGAAGTGGTCGAAGCCCCGGGAAACAGGTTGGCCATCTAGATGGAGGCTGAGCGCCAGTGCTCCCAGTAGGGCCACCCATCTCACTGGGGGAACAGGCGGCGGACTCGCTCCACGGCCTCCATCAGGTTGTCGAGCGAGTTGGCGTAGCTGAAGCGCAGATAGCCTTCGCCATACTGACCGAACGCCGTACCGGACAGGCACGCCACGCCGCCCTCATAGAGCAGCTTATCGGCCAGCACGCGGGAGCTGAGGCCGGTGCCGGCGATGTTCGGGAAGGCGTAGAATGCGCCATCCGGCACGGGGCAGCGGAAGCCGGGGATGGTGTTGAGGCCGGCCACAAAAGCATCGCGGCGGCGCTTGAACTCCACCATCATCCGCAGCGCATCGTCCTGCGGCCCGGTCAAGGCGGCCAGGCCCGCCCGCTGCGTGAAGCTGGCAGTGCAGGAATTCGAATTCACCATCAGCTTGTTCATGCCTTCGATGATCCACTCCGGTGCGACCCCGTAACCCAGGCGCCAACCGGTCATGGCGTAGATCTTGGAGAAGCCATCGAGAATGATGGTCTTTTCCGCCATGCCGGGCAGGGAAGCAATGGAGAGCGGCGGCTCACCGTAGCACATGCGGATGTAGATCTCATCCGACAGCACGACGACGTCGCGATCTTTGAGCAACTCCGCGATCTTCTTGAGATCCTCGGCCGGGATGACGCCGCCCGTGGGGTTCTGCGGCGAATTCAGGATCACCATGCGGGTGCGGTCGGTGAGGCTACGTTCGAAGACGTCCAGGTCAAAGCTGAAGCCACGTTCTTCCACCAGCGGAATCGGCACGGGCTTGGCCTCGGCGAACTTGATCATCGATTCGTAGATCGGGAACCCGGGGTTGGGGTAGATCACCTCGTCGCCGGGATTCACCAGGCCCAGGATGGCGAAGAACATGATCGGCTTGCCGCCGGGCACGACGCAGACGTTGGCGCCGGTGTAGGCGAGGCCACGCGTCTCATTGATGTGCGCCGCGATGGCGTCGCGCAATTGCGGGTCGCCTGGCGTGGGCCCGTAGCTGGTCCACCCATCGTCCAGCGCCTTCTTGCCCGCCTCCACAATGTGGTGCGGCGTGGGGAAATCGGGCTGGCCGATTTCGCAGTGAATGACATGCTTGCCTTGCGCTTCCAGCGCGCGGGCTTTCACCAGGACCTCAAAAGCGGTCTCCTGGTCCAAACGGGCAATACGATCAGCGAGCTTCATGGATCTTAAGCCCGTATTGTAGCGAGCGGCGAGAGCTTGCGGCGCTACACTTGAAGTTGCATGGGCGACCGTGAGTTTGACGTCATCATCGAGCGGGACGAAGAAGGCTTCTACGTCGCCTCCGTCCCCCAACTGCCGGGGTGCCATACCCAGGCCCGATCGCTGGACGATTTGAATGACCGCATTCGTGAAGCGATCGAATTGTATCTGGAAGTGGAGTCCGGCGAACTACCCAGGCTCCAGTTTGTCGGCGTGCAACGGGTGACGATCGCGGCATGAGCCGGCTGCCCGCGCTAACCGGCAAGAAGTTGGGATCTCATGGCTGACACATTTCTTGCCGAGTCCATCGCTGTGCTGACGCGGACGCCGGCGGTTCTTGACGCCTTGCTGCGTGGCCTGCCGGAGGCTTGGACCGATGCCTCGGAGGGTCCCGGCACTTGGAGCCCGTATGTAGTGCTGGGCCACCTGGTCCATGGAGAACGGGCCGACTGGATGCCGCGCCTCGAGATCATCCTGCGGCACGGCCCGGCGCGCGCGTTTGACCCGTTTGACCGCGAAGCCCAGTTCGCCGAAAGCCAGGGCAAGACGCTGGCGGAACTGCTTGATGACTTTGCGGCACTGCGGCGGCAGGGGCTGGAGCGGTTGCGCGAGTTGGACCTGCAACCAGGCCAATTGGAGCTCACCGGCACCCACCCCGCCTTCGGCCCCGTCACTGTCCGCCAACTGCTGGCCACCTGGACGGCGCATGATCTGGCCCATCTGGTGCAGGTGAGCCGCGTGATGGCCAAACGCTATCGTGAGGAAGTGGGGCCGTGGGCGGAGTTTCTTTCGGTGATGAGTTAGCCCGATCGGTGCCGCCAGCTACGCGCCAGCCGCCAGTTTCGCCAGCGCTTCACCGGTCACGCGGTTGATGGTCCACTCATCCATGGCGATCGCACCCAGGCTCCGGTAGAAGCCGATCGCGGGCTCATTCCAATCGAGCACGGACCATTCCAGGCGGCCACAATTGCGTTCCACCGCCAGGTGCGCCAGCCGGACTAGTAACGCCTTGCCGATCCCCCGACCCCGATGGGCCGGGTCGACAAAAAGATCTTCCAGGTAGATCCCCGGGCGCGCCAGGAACGTGGAGTAGTTGTGGAAGAACAACGCAAAGCCCGCCGGTGCGCCGTCCCATTCCGCGATGATCACCTCCGCGTAAGGCCGTGCGCCAAACAAGGTCTCGGTCAGCAGCGCTTCATTGGCGACCACGCTGTCCGCCAGCCGTTCATACTCGGCTAAGCCACGAATGAAGTGAAGAATCAGGGAAACGTCGGCCGGTTGGGCGAGACGCAGCGAAAGGGACATGCTCTCGATTTTCGCCCATTACGCCCAGGCGCGGCGGGCCTCACCCCACCGCTGCCGCTACTCACCCCAAACTGGATGGAGTCTGCAAGAAAACACCTTAGCCTGGAGAAACCCGGCATTGGCCCAATAAACCCTTTCCCCCCATTTCACGGTCCTGGGTGCGGTGCCGGGTTAAACATGCGTTACCGAGCCGTGACCGCCAGGGAGCGGTCGTCCGTCGATCAGAGCCGTTACGCCTTCGCGCCTGCGTTCATGATCATGGCCAGCAGATTCCAGGCCACGATGAAAGCAAAGAACATATTGATGCGCGCCAACGTCCGTTCCCGCTGCGTGTACCAGCAGTACCCTGCCATCACCATTGCCACCACCTTCACAAATGCCAGGCCGACCACCGGATTGAACGACTCCATCGCAAAGCGCACCAGTGGATTGCCCTCCTGCACTCCCTGAGCCAAAAACGCGAGAGTCGTCAGCAGGTCCAGACACTGCAAGTAGGTGAAGTTCCACAGGCGAATCTTAAGGGCGTCGGTCATGTCTCTAAGTTAGAGCCCCGCCCGATACTAGGGCATCAATCAGCCGTACTGGTCCACGTACTGTCCGGTTCTAGTACCGTTCGGCTAAGGCCGCGCAGATATTCTAAGTGGGCCAGCACTTCATAAACGGCGAACCGGTAGTGGAAAGAGGACAGCCGCCGGGGCCACAGAATTCCCACCAGCTCATGGGCCGTCCGCGGATGGATGCGGAGGGCGGTGATGATCTCATCGCACCGCTCATGGTGGTGGGCGATGGTCTGCGCCGCCCATTCCCGGTGGCCGGAAAACGGCAGGCCGTGCGACGGGTACAGCGTGCCGCACTCAAGCGTGGCCACCCGCTCCAGTGAGACGATGAAGTCTCCCAGCGCATCCTCGCCCGGCATCCAGCTGATGTTCGGCGTGATGTTCTCCAGCAGATGGTCGCCGGTCAGCAAGGAACCATCGTCAAAATGAAGGCAAACATGCCCGGGAGAATGGCCGGGCGTCCACACCACTTGGGTGGCCCCCAGCCGTTCACCGCCTTCCAGCAGCAGGTCCGGCTTCAGCCGCACAAAGCTGCGCCGCACATCCGTAAAGGCCGCGATCACCTTGGACTGCAACTCCGGCGGCGTTCGTGCTAAAACGAGCGCTCCGTCCGGTTCGCGCTGCTGTTCGATTGCCTCCACCGTCTCCTCCAGCAGAGCAAACTCCCGCCGGTGCATCGCCAAACGCGCCCCGCTGCGTTCCAGCACTGCTGGAGCCAAGCCCATATGGTCGGGATGCATGTGTGTCAGCAGCAGCGTCTCGATGTCGCGCCAACCCACCCCGGCTTCACCTAACTGGCGCTCCAGCGCCGACAGACACTCCGGTGTCGTCATGCCGCAGTCCACCAACGTCCAGCCGTCATCGCCCGGAACCAGATAGGCGTTCACCTGGCCCAACTCCCAGGGCAGCGGCAGGT
>JAPKYX010000147.1 GCA_026394075.1 Acidobacteriota bacterium | reverse complement strand
GTCCGATTCTGGCGGCGCACTTGGCGTTGTTTTTGAAACGGCCGGCGGCGTTTCTGGCCACGATGCTCTATGCGGTGCGGCTGGGGCATCCCAGCCTGCACAAGCTGCTCTATTTTGCCGAGGCCGTCGTGGTGGGCACGATGCTCGAGAAGCACGGCTACCGCCACGTGCACGTGCATTTTTCGACCACAGTGGCGCTGTTGATGGCGCGCCTTTTCCCCATCACGTTTTCGGAAACCATCCACGGGTCGGATGAGTTTATTGACCCCAAGGGCTTTGCCATGTCGGAGAAGGTAGCGGCGGCGAAGCTGACGGTGGGGATCAGCTTGTTTGGGCAAAGCCAGGTGATGCGCTTCTCTGATGCCGCCCATTGGGACCGGATTGCGGTGTGTCGGTTGGGTATTCATCCGCGGGTGTTTGACCGGGCGGCGAAGACGGGCGAGTCCAGTCCGTTCCGGCTGATCTCGGTGGGACGCTTGGTGTCGGTGAAGGGGTTGCCGATTCTGCTGGAAGCCATGGAACTGCTCAAGCAGCGGGGGCGGCGGGTTGTCCTTTCGCTGGCTGGTGGCGGACCGGAGATGGAGCGGTTTAGTGCTCGGGTGAAGGCCAAGCAGATGCAGGACATGGTGATTCTGGAAGGCTGGTGTGATCAGACGAAGGTGCGGGCGCTGTATGCGGAGTCCGATGCGTTTGTGATGGCCAGCTTTGCCGAGGGTGTTCCGGTGGTGCTGATGGAGGCGATGGCGATGCGGCTGCCCTGCATTGCTCCGCGCATTACGGGCATTCCGGAATTGATCGAAGATGGCGTGTCGGGGCTGCTGGTGACGCCTTCCGATGCGGCGGGGTTGGCGGCGGCAGTGGAGCGGCTGATGGACGATACCGGTCTGCGTCAGGCGATGGCGGAGGCGGGCCGGGAGCGCGTGCTGCGAGAGTACGACTTGGATCAGAACATTCCACAGTTGTCGGCCCTGTATGAAGAGCGGCTGAGCCAGTACCTGGGATGAGAAGCCGCGCGGAGATCCAATTCCGGTTGCGGCAGGAGCTGGTCAACCGGCTGATGCTCTGGTGGCCGCCCAAGGCGCCGCCGGAGCGCGCCGGCTTTTCGTATCCTGCACCGGACTTTTCAGCCAACGTTCCGGCCTTGGCGCAGGAGATTCTGGCGCACCGGTTTCCGATGTTGGGGACGGTGATCGAGACTGGCCCCGAGATCCGGTGGCGGCGCGACTATCTGCACGGTCTCGAGACCGGGACGGCGTTCTTCCGGCGGATTCCTTATCTTGATCGGGACAAGGCCGGCGATCACAAGGTGATCTGGGAGCTGAACCGGCATCAGCATTGGGTGGTGCTGGCGCTGGCGGGAGAGACGGCTGAGATTGAGCGGCAGCTGACCAGCTGGTGGGAGCAGAATCCGTTTCAGCGCGGGATCAACTGGGCCAGCGCTCTTGAGGTCGCGTTCCGGGCGCTGAGCTGGCTGCAGGTGCTGTCGATTCTGGGCGAGCGGATGCCAAAGCGTCAACAGCTGCTCGATAGCTTGTATCAGCACGGGCTGCACCTGGAGTACAACCTCTCGTTCTACTTCTCACGCAACACGCACTTGCTGGGCGAGGCGCTGGCGCTGGCGGCGTTGGGGGAGCTGTTTCCGCG
>JAPKYX010000072.1 GCA_026394075.1 Acidobacteriota bacterium | reverse complement strand
CCGGGGTGGTGGGCGTCTGCCCGATTCCAAGTACGCCCCTGCGCCCGGCACTGAGGAAGCAGCAGCTGGTGACGATGATGAGGCGGATGACGACGCCGAACTGAGCAGTTCACCTGTGGCCGAAGCCCCAGAAGAGCAACCCTTCATGCTGCCCGGCGAGACGCTGTCGAAGTATCGCCGGACGCCTGCGACCGATGCTCCCATGCGGGCCGCCGCCCCGAAAGTCGACCCGGAGCCGGTGCGCCAGCCCGAAGCCACCGTCGAGGTGGTCAGCGAGCCGCCCGTAGCCGCTGCGGCCGAGCCCGCCGCTGAAGTCAGCGACGCCATCGAACCGCGCAGCGAAGCCGAAGTGATCGCCGAGGCCCATGAGTTCGGCGAAATTGCGGACCATTCGGAAGACCCCGTCGATGCTGCGGTAGAAGCTGCCGCCGATGAAGCTGACCCGGAACGGCCGGAGCTGGTGGCCGCTGTACCGGAGCCCGATGCGCCGTCGCACACGGCCGCCGCAGCCATGGAGGAGGCCGCTGATCGCGCCCAGGACGCTGCCGAAGCCCTGGCCCGCCAATCGGAGGCGCTCGATTCAGACCTGAGCGATTTAGACGATGTAGATTCGCTGGACGCCGATGGTGCGGGATCCAGTGAGCTGGAAATGTCAGATGCAGCGGGCGAGAACGCGGGCGACGACGATTCGTCCGATGAAACCGTGACCGCGGAAGCAGCGGAAGGTACCGTCGGTGAAGACGGGCAGCCCGCGCTGGAGCCCATGGGCTATTCCGCCCACCTGCGCGAACCGGCGGTCCGGTTCCTGGAGCAGCGTCCGGAAGGTGACCGGGAACGCGGTGGCCGCCGCCGCCGTGGCCGTGGTCGGTTCAACCGGGGCGAGCGTCGTGACGGTGCTCCGGCACCCGCTGCGGCTGGCGCAGCGGAAGTCGCCCCGGTGAGCCCGGAGGGAGTGATTCCCGGTGAACAACGCGCCCCGCGTCCGGAGCAGTCCGACCGCGCTGATCGTCCCGAGCGCGCCGAGCGTGGTGATCGTCCCGAGCGCGCCGAGCGTGGTGATCGACCGGAGCGCGGCGAGCGGCCCGATCGTGGCGAACGTGGAGAGCGGCCCGAACGGACCGAGAAACCCGACCGTGAACGTGCCCCGCATCCTTCCATCACCGACCTGCTGAAGGAAGGCCAGGAAGTGCTGGTGCAGATCGCCAAGGAGCCGCTGGGCCAGAAGGGCGCGCGCATCACCTCGCACATCGCCCTGCCCGGCCGTTACTGCGTCTACATGCCCACCGTCGAGCATGCCGGCGTGTCGCGCAAGATCGAGAGCGACGAAGAGCGCCACCGCCTGAAGCGCATCCTGCTGAAGCACCGCGAAGGCCTGCCGGGTGGCTTCATCATCCGCACCGCGGGTGAAGGCAAGACCGAAGAAGAGATCGCCGCCGACATCCAGTACCTGTACAACCTGTGGCTGGACATCCGGCAAAAGGCCGAGCGCAAGAAGGCGCCCGCGCTGATCTATCACGATTTGGAGATGGTGGAGCGGATCCTGCGTGATCAGCTCTCCGACGAATTCAAGTCCATCTGGTGCGACACGGAGCAGGTCTATGAGACCGCCGTCCGCTTCGTCCAGCGCATGATGCCGTCGCTGGTGACGCGCGTCAAGATGTACACGCGCCAAGCGCCCATCTTTGATTCGTTCAACATCACCGCCGAGATCGAAAAGGCGCTGCGGCCCAAGGTCTGGCTGAAGTCCGGTGGCTACATCGTCATCAATCAGACGGAAGCGCTGGTGGCCATCGACATCAACACCGGCAAGTTTGTCGGCAAGACGGCGCGCCTGGAAGACACCATCGTCAAGATCAACATCGAGGCGGTAAAAGAGATCGTCCGGCAGATCCGCTTGCGCGATTTGGGCGGCATCATCGTGATCGACTTTATCGACATGGATGAGCGCAAGAATCGCCAGAAGGTAATGCAGGCCTTGGAAGAAGCGATGCGGGTGGACCGCGCGCCTTACAAGATTCTGCAGTTCAACGATTTTGGGCTGGTGGCCGTTACCCGCAAGCGCGTCAAGCAGTCACTGGAGCGTACGCTGTGCCAGCCGTGCCCGGCCTGTGAGGGTGCGGGCTATGTTCGCAGCGTCCAAACCGTGATCGGCGACATCTTGAGTGAAGCGGTCAAGATCCGGGCCGCGGTGTCTGACCAGAAGGAGTGCGTGCTGCGCACCAGTCCGGAAGTGGCCAAGGAACTGAAGTCTACCGGCAACAGCTACCTGGAGGAGATCGAGGAGATCCTGGGCCGCCCGGTGGCCGTGGTCTCGGACCCGGTGCTGAACCACGAGAAGTTCGACCTCTCCTAAAGGAACAGCCACTTCATGACCATGCAGCGGGCCAGGGCGTTACTTTCCGGTAATCCCTGGCCCGTTTTGTTTTGCGCGGCCGCGGTGTCGGGAGTGCCTGTCGGCGCCCAATCGATCCCCGGCGTGCGCGTCACCTCGGAATACACCACCGGCACCAATGGCCGGGAAGTGCTCTCCCCTGCCCTGCCGCGCCAGGCTTGGGCGGTCTTCCACTTGATTGTCTCCGGACCGCCCGGACGCCCCTTCCAGTTGCACATCGGGCAGAACCCGGAGGAGTTCGCCAAAGCCGAACTATGGCGGGACAACGAGCAGCTGCCGTTGCCGTTCGACAGCATCATCGCGCCCTCGGGCGAAGACGCCATCTTCCGATTCCGCCTCTTTATCGATCGCGACGCCGACGTGCGCCGCGTGAAGATCGAACCGCAGCTCCACATGGACCCAGCCGGCTGGATCATTTACCCGATGGAGATTCGTGTGGTGGAGACGACGGTCCCCGCCGGGTTGAAGGGCGAGGTCTTCGGCTCACCCGCGCCGGCGTTGAAGGCCTATTGGTGCACCAGCAACACCAGTGCTGGCGCGACCGGTGCTGGCGCGAAGCGTCCCGGAGCGACGGCTCCCGCCCCCGGCTCCACTGCGGCCAGACCCACTCTCCCCGCAAATGCACCCTTGACGCTGGCGCAAGATTTCGCCTTGGCCGCGCGCCGCCCGGCCAGCGAAGTGCAAACGGCCTTTGAGCGCGCCTTGGGCCGCCCGGTGTCGTCCTGGTGTCAGGACGGTGTCACTCCTGAACATCCCGACTGGCTTCTGCGCTTCCGCGACTGGCTCTTGAGATAGAAACTGCTAAGATAAAAGAAGTGTCGCGGCACCACTGCCCGACACGTTGCGCCACGCCGCCCGAGCCCTCCCCTGAGTGGAGTCCCTTCCCGAGCGGAGTCGTTGCAAGTAGTACCCCGGAGGCTGAAATGCCTCCGCTCCAGAGGCTTGGAGAGGTGGCCGAGTGGTTGAAGGCGCACGCTTGGAAAGCGTGTTTACGGGAAACTGTAACGAGGGTTCGAATCCCTCTCTCTCCGCCAAAATGCACTAATAGAATCAATGAGTTACAGTGCTTCGCGTGGTCTAGCGGGCAATAGCGGGCAATGGGGTGTTACGCAAATCGCAGAGCTCTCCGCATCGTCCATCCCCACCTTCTCGCTGCCGGGTTCCGGCGTCACCAATCAGCCACCGCAACGCAGCGAGGCATTGCAGGAGAAAACGGCTGACGGCCCTGGGGAAATTCGTTGAAAGTGGATTGTTCCGGCATTTCTCCTTTCTGATCGATTCGTTGCCAGCCGACCAACTGGATTGAGCGTAACGCCAATCTTCCTGGGCGTCCAATAGATTGTTTGAACGCTGTGATTCAGTTTGTGTATCAGACGAACTAGGTGTCCACGAACCACCGCGGGGTTGACAGTTCGGCGTGCGCTCTCAAAAGCGGGCGCGCCGACGTCGGTGGCGCGGTCGTCTCAACCGCCTCATTCATCGCTAAGATTTTGGGCTGGCTCGCCCTCGGAAACAGGCATCACGATGCCCATCCTGTTCGACTCGTCGGGCAGAAACGATCGAGGCGAGGTTACGGCGTGCGTTTCGGTTTCAGAACAACATTCTCGGCCGATGAAGGACAGCCTCAACGGGGAAAGACTCCTGCGCAATGCCAGCGTTCCAGGGTCCAGCAGCTAGACTTGCCCCTGTCGCGGTAGATGAACTGTCTTCGGAAGGCACCTGTTCGAGCTGAGAGACGAGCTTGGTCCGTTGGTTGGCGCTTGGGCCAACAACGTTCTTCTGCCGCCACTGCACGCCGGGAAGGTGCTCTGCGCCGGCATTATTAAGGCTCGTCCAGTCCGGCTCTCCCCGCTCGAAGCTGACCTGAAAGCGCCGGTGGTTCTCAGGCATTTGGCCAACGAGGAAGCGATCATGTGTACCCTCGCCTGAAGCAACGATTCCAACGGCACAACATCGGCGGTCATCTCGGCGAACGATGCGCGCTCCGCCGCAGACTGAACTAGCATTTCGTTCGCGCGGAGTTGTCCGCCAACGCATACTGCCTCTTGGGGTCATGCGGCCCAGTGCCCAATTCCACAACCAAACCATGTGACGCAAGCTTGTGCAATCGAGACTGGGTAGATCTCGTGGAAAGCCTTACGGCGCTGGCGATAGCGGCGGTCCCGGCGGCGCCCGTCTCTCCTAAAAAATTGAGAATCTGGTTGTCAGGTCCGTCCACTCGTACCGCCGCCACGCGCTGCGTTGAGAGGGTTACCCGAAAGTGCGAGCCCAACTCTTCCATCCTCGGAGTAGGGAGCCCCGCCTCTTCACACGCCGCACTCATTCGCTGAATGCCACTTCCCCAATGCTCGATCAGCCGCAACTCATGAAACACACGCCCAATAACCCGATTCCTCAGCTTTGAAACGCCGCGCTGGATGTCTTCAATCGTCAGCCCAAAGGGCAGGAGTCCCGGGTTCTCAATTTCAATGCGGTCATCGAAGACCGCCAGCCGAATGGGCGCTCCTTGTTGTGCGTAGTCCGCATGCACAACAGCATTCACGACCGCCTCTCGAATGGCAACCAGCGGAACAGACCATCGCTCCTGCCGACGCACACCTTCAATGACGGACTCAACCATCAGATGTTTCCGGGCAAATGCCATCGCTTCTTCGACGGCCATTGGCAGCAACGACCGGACTTCCGCCGAATCGATGATTCGCGACTTATTGATCCCGGCGAATCGGCCAACCTGAATCCATGAGTCCGGGTAGGCCGCGAATCGATCCTTCCCAAAAAGAAGAAGTCCTCCAATCGTGGGGACTTGGCGGCCCTGATGTTCCGCGGTGACACGAAGTGTCCTCCAGACGAGGGGCGTGATCTTCTTGTAATGCGAAAGCAACTCGGAAGCTACTCGGAGGTCCAGGGCTTCCGAGTTCAGGGTCGGGATGGCCTGTTCATCATATGATTCCAATCGATTCAATCGCGTGAGTTCATCAATCTGTGCGGTGCCGGCCTTTCGATTGGTAGATCCTACGCGGACGAATGTTCCCCGTTCGATGCCGAGGCCCGTCAAGTGGTGGGGCCGAGTATTGCTCGGGTAAACACTGACCGCGATCACGTTCACATTGCGCCAGTGCACAACCTCGATATCAGGAACCAGCGCAGGATGAATCGAATCCGAGATCAGATTTGCCAGCCGCTCTTCTGTCTTAAGAACATCTGGAATGCCGCAGACTCGACGGGAGCCGTCTTCAACGCCAACGAGGAGTGTTCCGCCCGCAGTGTTCGCAAAAGCGACCAATGTTCTCAGCACACCGTCAGGAGAGGAAAGGTCGCGCTTGAACTCGAGAGTCTTGCCTTCAGTCCGCCGCAGGAAATCCGTCAACTTCACTACTCGGCATTTTACTCAGAAGCAAATGCCGATGCAACGCTTCCGACCAGGAGGTCTGACCATTCTGAGCGAGCCTCAGGCGACTCGAGCCCTGAGCGTAACCGACCGCCCAGCGGGCAATAGCGGGCAATGCGCCACGGCACTCCTGGCACTTATGGCAGATACGGCAATGTGGAATCTGTAAGTTGCAGATTCCATTAGCCCCTCAAGAGTCCGAATCCCTCTCTCTCCGCCATCATGCATCATTAGAATCCACAACTCAGGCTCGACGCCAAATCCGGGGGGGGCACGACCAGCTGCCGGATCTTCGACTCCGGCACCCTGGCCGTCGGTTTGTCAGCAATGGAATCAATCCACTGGGGATGGTTAGCAGCAGCCGCCGGTAGACATCCTAATCGATCGGCAAAACTCAGCTGGCTTTCAGGACCGGGGGACCGTTTTCTGCCAGACATCACCCTAGCGAACGGTGTAACCTAGCTGATTGCGACGATGGCTCGCCCAAAACCGCCAGCGGTTGCCCGTCATGGCAGCAACGTTTGGTATCCATGCCGGTTTGCTTGTCGGCATTGCCACCGCCCCCTATACGCGCCCCGCGTTCCGCCGCTTTGAAATCATCCTTCCGGAGCATCTAAAGGAATTTCCAAATCGCCGGATCACTTACTTCCGTCCGGCAGATCTGCTCCCCGCCATTTCGCCAGAGAGCGCGGCGACGCCGGAGGGCCTGACGATCAACCTTCCTCGGCCGGAGCTCTCCACAGTGAAAATTACCCGGCCTGATCGGCCACCCCAGCCGCAAAGCATCGAAAGCCCCCGTCCGGATCCGCCACCGCGCGTGGTGGAATCGCCCAACTTCGTGCGCCCGGCAGCGCCTCCAGCGCCAGCGTCCGAGGCAGTGCCAGCGCCCATTCCCGTGCAACCGCCGACTCGGCCCGTGCGCGCCTTTGTTGCGCCGCCCAAACCGGCGGCTAAACAGGACACCCCCACGCTCGCCGATCTCGCCACCACACCGCCCGTGACGCCGGTGGAAAAGCCGGTCCTGGCCGTACCGCTGGGAACACTCGTTCCGGAAACGAAGTTTGCCCCGAAACCCTTTGTCGCGCCCACGGCCAAAACCGCGGAGGGCAAGGCCGCAGTGGGGGCGGGCAAGCGATTGATGGAATTGCCTGCGCCCGGGACCGGAACCGTTACCGAAGCCGTGATCAGCATCAACCCACAGGGTCTGGCTCCGCCGAAGCTCAGCGGCAATGCGCCCGTATCGATTGAAGCCGGAGTCTCGCAGGGTGCCGGGGCCGGAAAGCAGCCCGGCGTGCCGGTCGTGCCCGGTGTGGCCATCCCAGGCAACGCCCGTCCCGCCGCACCACCGACCGTCAATCTGCCGGCGCGCCCGTTGGCGCCCCCCGCGCTGGGCCCCACGCGTGTCACGCCGGACCTGACCACCTCGGAAGTCTCGATCGGCCAGCGGCCCGGAACCCGCTCCCTCCCCGCGCCGGTGGAAGCCTTTTTCGCCGCCCGGACCGTCTACACCACCAGCCTGGCCGTTCCCTCTGACCGCCCGGGTGCATCGGAATGGACCATCTGGTTCGCCGAACCCCCGGGATCGCCCCCCGCCCGGCTGATGCGCCCGCCGAAGGTGGCCGTCCGGATGACGCCCGCCCACGTGGCCGCCGGCAGCCGCCAGTACCTGATCACCCGTCTCAGCGCGGAAGGCACCCTTAAAGTGATCTCGGGTACCAGTGACCCGGTGCTGACCAAAACGCTCGAATCCTGGCAGTTCCGCCCGGCCCAACGCGGCAATCTGCCGGTGGAAGTGGACCTCATCGTGGAAGTGCTGCCGTAACTGCCGCTACGCCGTTCGAGCGGCGTCATCGAGCGAACGAGCACTTTGACGGCATCATTTCGTTGATCGCCCCAAGCTGACACATGGTTCCCGGAGCATGCAGTGCCACCAAAAACAAAAGCGACCGCCCCCGGAGGGGCAGCCGCTTTGGGAGAGAACCAAATCAGGAACAGTGACGCCTCAGCTTTGCTTCCGGCGGCGACGCACAGCGATCACCAGACCAGAGAAGCCCAACGCCAGCGAAGCGTAGAAGCTCGGCTCGGGAACGACGGAGGCAGCTAGGTTCTGACCGTAGATCTCGAAGCGCACCGCTTCACCGTCCCCAGCACCACTGCGGGAAAGTCTGACCTTACCCGAAAGAGACCAGTCATAAGTCGCCAGATTCGTGTCTGAGTAGACCCACTGCAGATGGAAACCCGCGCCGTCCGCAGCTTTGCCGGAATACCCCGGGCCGGCTCCAGTGGTCGGCGTTACCGTACCACTCGCAAATGAGCCAGTGGTCGAGGTCCCGCCCGTGAAGGAAAAGTTGGAAAAGACAGCAGACGATGCGCTCGGGCTTGTTTCAGAGGCGCGCACCGACAGTTGAAGGGTGTTGAACGGGTTGGCGTTCGGCGCCGTGCCTGTCGTATAGGAGCTCCCTAATGTGGCAGCGAACTGGTCGGTAGCGCTATTCGTGCCGGTGGTTCCCCAGTACTGAGTGGTGGTCACAGTGGTAGTGGTGTTGGTCAGCTGCCAACTAAAGCCAGTGGTAGCACTGTGCGACAACACAAAGTCAAACAGATCGCCACTCAGATCGGAAACGTTGCCCAAGTTGCGCTCCAGACCGTTCGTGCCGCCAGAAACGTTATTGCTCAAGCGTTGGTCAAAGTTACCAGCCGACATGCGGTAACGGGCGTTCACGACAGTGCTGCCGGATCCCAACGTCACCAAATTCGAGTTGATATAAACATTCTGCGCAAAAGCGGCAGGCACCAGCACGGCGGCCAGTGAGAGAGTCCGTACACACAGCCGAGACCGAAAACCGAACATTCGTATACTCCTGGAATTCGATCCAGCTGGCACTCTCGCACCAACCGACTTTGATACTATCGGGCCCAAATCATACCTGCAAGTCCTTGCCTGGAAAATGTGAGTACCAGTACATCAACTTAGGCACTTGGTGGGAGATATGTGCCCCGAATGAACGCACCGTGCCCATCCTATTGCAGTGCGTCAGAAATTCTGGCGGGCTAACATGGTGGCGCAGGCTGTCCAACGCAGGTGGAATTCATTCCGGCTCGGGGCGAGGGGAAGCGGAAAAGGCTTTGTTATGAGGCGTCCGCGATGAACCGGCGGGACTGAAAGTCCCGCTACAGGCTGACGGCCTGCGCCACACCGGACCCTCCGAGCTTGCCCTCAATCTCAGCAGGCCCCCTTCATTGTTGCTCAGTGTGCCGCACCATACTACAAGTTCTGGCCCGGCTTGAGCCATTGGGGGCGGCCTGAGTGCCCGTCATTGGCCGCGATCTGACGCGCCGAAGTAAGACCTTCGCTATACGCAAACTTATGGGTCAGTACAACAGGCGACTGTAGAGCTGTGCCGCTCCGCCGTAACGATACCCTGGAATGCGTTAGTTGCGCCACCGGACCGCTACCACTAGGCCGGAGAAACCCACGGCCAGCGCCGCGTAGAAACTCGGCTCTGGCACCACCGTGGGCACCGGTGGGGTGATCGTGAGATCCGGTACCTGCTCCGCAAGAATCGAGAAGCGATTGTAGTCTCCCGCCCCGCTAACCTTGCCCGTCAGGGTCCAGTTATACGGGTTCCCTCCAAGGCGCAAAGACGCCAAGGACAGGCCGACGAAGGCTCCGAATTGGCGTTCGAACGCGTTTCTGGGCGACCGCCTACGGCCCCCTCCTGCACGTCGGGGCTCGGTACGGCGGCTTCCTGGACGTGAATCGTTTACAAGTTTTCAGGGCTGGGTGCTGCCCCGCATCCCGCCTAGCTACCGCCGCCGCGCCGTGGCCAGCAGGCTTTCAATCTTCTGCTGCTCCGCCGGGGCCGGTTTAGCTTTCAGTGCCAGTTCCAGTTGGGCCACGGCCCGGGCCTTGTCGCCCTTTTCCAGTAGTGCCGTGCCATAGCCCAGGTGGAAGCCGGGCCGGGCCGGGTACTTGGCCACGAGGCTGCCGTAGAGCTGGGCCGCGCCGTCGAAATTCTTCTGCCGCAGGTAGACGGTGGCGAGAGTGCCCGCAAACTCCGGCACATCCGGAGCCTTTTGGGTGGCCTGCCGGGCGAAGCGCAGGGCTTCCTCCAGGGAGCCCCCGTTCTGGGCCAGGAAGTACGCCAAGTTGTTCAAGACAAGAAGATTATCCGGCTGCAAGGCCAGGCTCCGCCGGAACGCCGCCTCGGCCTCCGGCTTCCGCCCCGCCTGGTCCAGCGCCGCCGCCAGTTCCGCCACGGCCCGGGCGTTCTTGGGCGCCAGCTTTTCGGCCTGTTGCAGCACCTCCACCGCCCGGGAGAAGTCGCCCTTCAGTTGAAAGAGCAGCCCCAACTGGAACGGATACTCCGCCGCCGTGGGCGCGAGCTTGGCTAGCTCCTGATATTGGGCAATGGCCAGGTCATACTGCTGGTCAGTGGCGGCGGCAATGGCCAGCAGCCGCCGCAGTTCCGGTTGCGGGGTCTTGGCTAGTTCGGCTTGCAAGGTTTTGACCGCTTCGCCCGCCCGCTGCTGGGTCAGGCGCAGTTGTGTGTACGCCTGCCAGATACGCGGGTTGCGGAGATTGGCCTGGAGCATCGGTTGCAAGGTCTGTTCCGCCGCCGGTAGCCGCTTCTGGGCGATATCGAGATTGATCATCGCCAGGCGCACATCGATGGTCTGGGGATACTCCGCCATGAGCCGCGTTAGTAAGGGCCGGGCTTCGCCAAAATTCTGCTGGGCCAGCAGGACCCGGGCCTTCAGCACCCGCCCCCGGGGGTCTTGCGGACTGGCGGCCAGGATTCGGTCGGCAAACGGCAGAGCGGCGGCCGCCTGGCCCAATTCCAGGGCCATTTCCGCCAACCCTTCCAGGGCCAAAAAGTGAACCGGGTTGCGCTTCAACACTTCCTGATAGTCGGCCTGCGCACCCGGAAGTTCGCCAGACATGCGCTTGGCCAGCCCAAGCTCATAGCGAAACCGGACGTCTTCCGGCTTGTCTTTCACTAGCGCCTCCAGCGCCGCCACGGCCTGGGTCAGTTCGCTGGCATTGCCGGATTCAAGCCGGAGCATTGCCCGGGAGGCGCGCATCTCGGGGTCGTCCGGATGGTCCTTCAAGATCTCCTCCAGCAGTTTCGCCGCTTCGGGGCCCTGGCGCTGGGCCAGATAAAGGCTCACGAGGCGCTTCTGATAGTCCAGCTTGCGCGGCGCATCGGCCGTGATGCCCTGTTGATAGAGCGCCTTCGCCGCCGGGCCGTCACCCGTTTGTACGCGGAAGTCCCCCGCCAATAGGCGCCCATCGGGATATGCTGCCGGGTTCGAGACCAGTTGGGCGAGCCATTTTTCCGCCTCCGGCCGCTGGTTCCGCCCCCAGTGGTGCTGGCTGAGCTGAATCACGTAGAGGCCTTGTTTCGGGTTCTGGGCGATCTTCTTTTCCAGCGCCGCCACCGCCTCCGGCCAGCGCTGCGCAGCCGAATGGGAGGCATAGAGCAGATCGTAGGCCGGGGCATAGGCCGGAGCCTTCGCGGTCAAGTCCGTCAGCAGCCGAACCGCCTCCTCCGGCTGTTTCAGCCCAAACAGGCTCCGCGCCAACGCCTCCGTAATCTCCGGCTCATCGGGCTTGGCCTGCCGCGCCTTGCGGAACCACTCCACAGCCTCCGCCGGCTTCTGGTCCACCACCGCCAGATAACCTTTCCACCGCAGGGCCGGGAAGAAGGCCGCATTCTGCTTCAGCGCCGCGTCGGCCGTCGTTTGGAGCAATGTATAGAGGGCCTGCGGCCGCGTCGTGTCCGCCAGATAGCCCTGTAATCCCAAATTGCCCATCTCAGCCTGCACATCCAGACGGCTCGGCATCCGGGTGGCGGCGATCCGGAAGGCATTAAAGGCTTCCGTACTCTTGCCCAGTTTCCCCTGCGCCAGCCCCAGGCGGAAGAAAGCTTCGTTCAACTGCGGATCCTTCTGGATGGCCTTCTGATAGCGCAGCACGGCCTCCGCATACTCCTTCTTATCCGCCAGCAGATCGCCTTCCTTCACCAGCGACTCCGCTGATTGGAATCGCTGGCAACCAGCCAGGAGGGCGCAGACGAACAGCAGGCTACCGACTGAACGCGATGGCAAGAGGATTGAACGGCGAAAGATGAGCATCAGGAACTCTTCTTTCAGGATTCGCACCCAGAGGGTGATAACGCAAGTCGCAGGCGACGCTCAGGTGCCACTAGCAATCGGTTGACTGTCACCGCAATCGTTCCCGGACCCCTCACCCATATCGCCACAGCCACCTTAATCCTTTGGCCTTCTTGGCGGCGGGCAGCCCAAGGCAGCTGGAAGGGTGAGGCAAAGAGCGGGAGCGACCTAGTTTTCCAGATGCCGCCCGCCAACAGGTGTGTTCACTCGGCCCATGGTCGCTCCCGGCCAGGGTGCTACGTGAACGGTCACCGCGTCAGACAACCAGCAACGGATGACATCGGGCAAGCGCACCAAGGGAAGCTCTTGAGAGTTAATAGTACTGACGATGGGAGTACCAGGCCTATCCCCGATTGCCCCGACAATTCTACACTTAGGGCTCACCTTCGGACCAACCAAGACCTCCGCATCGAAACATGAAAACGACAGACCCGAAGGCAAACCATTCAATGAAGGTACTGGAAGTGCCCACAGCGTCGCGGCCACGCAGCACGGGGCGCATTCGTAGCCTAGACTCTCTACGCGGCCTATGCCTGATGCTGATGACGGCCGATCATGCGATGGGCCCAATCGGACTACCCTGGGCCACGATGGGCTTCGTTCTGATTGCCGGTATCACAGCCGGAGTGGTGTTTGAGCGAACGGCTGAAAGAGGAGGCACTCAGGCGTTGTTCAGACGCTGCTGGACCCGCGCCGTGCAAATTTTTCTCGCGAATGTCACGATTGCGACGGTGTTGGCCGTAGCCGCGATTGCCCTCGCTTTGGTGGGTCGTGGCTCAATGACCTCAGTTCAATGGGCGCTTGCAGCTCAACGGTACGTTGAGTCCATCAGCTTGTTTAACGGTTTTCCGTATGCAGGCTTATTGTCAATGTACGTAAGCTTGATCTTCGGTGCACCTTTTTTGATCTTGATCCTACGTAGCGTTGGCTGGCCTCCGGTCCTCCTCAGCGGGGCGGCAATCTGGTGCTTAGGCGAGGCGACCCGCCCAGAACCGGCTTGGACCTACAATATTCTGTGCTGGCAACTGCCGTTCGTATGGGGGCTGGCAGGCGGCTACCTGCACATGGCACGACGCTGGGTGCCTCGGCTGCCTATTGGGGTCCCGATAGTTGCCGCGATATCACTGATGACCATCGTGGCCCTTCGGTGGACATGGGTTGGCTTCTCTTTCCCCCGCAAGCCGTTCTCGCAGTTAGACTTTTTGTGGATTGTCGAACTGGCTTTGCTGGTAACCGCGATCCAGCCGCTCGCTGTATGGTACGAAGGGCGACGTCCACAGATGATTTCGTCGTGGGTAGAAAGGTTGGGCCGGCATTCCCTGGCCGTCTTTGTTTGGGCGTGGCCGATTACGCACTGGCTTTCCCGCCTTGGTGACCACGGCGTTCAGGTTGGCTGGGCAGGTAAGATACTGTTCGGAATTGTCGCGGTGGCGTCCTTGCAAATTCCCGTAGGCTTCGATGAAATGAAGAGCCGACGGTCCTAAAAGCCATCTATATGCACGCCATCGGCGCGGTGGGGTCGTTCAGACAATTCCGGAGGTAACTCCCTCGTTTCCAACGCGTAGCGCCTCGAACGACAACGGCTTCGGCGAGGAGACGTTGTAGGAGACATTTGCGAGCACCTCAGCCATTTGAGAATATAATCTAGGAGCTCTTGCATTGATGACTAAAGTTCTTGTGAATGGTGCCGGCGGATTCATCGGCGGACATCTTGTCAAACGATTGAAGTCCGAAGGTTTTTGGGTGCGCGTCGTCGACATCAAGCCGCATGAGTTCAGCGTGATTCCTGCTGATGAGTTCATTGTCGGCGACCTGCGTGAGCCGCAGGTGGTCAAGGATGCCGTGAGCGGCATTGAAGAGGTCTACCAGTTGGCCGCCGACATGGGCGGTGCGGGATACATTTTCACCGGCGATCACGACGCCAATGTGATGCATAATTCCGCCACGATCAACTTGAATACGCTTGAATTCGGCGTCAAGGCGGGTGTGAAGAAGTTCTTCTATTCCTCCTCGGCTTGCATCTACCCGGAGTACAACCAGTTGGACCCCGACAACCCGAAGTGCTCGGAAGAATCGGCCTATCCAGCGGCGCCCGATAGCGAGTATGGTTGGGAGAAATTGTTCAGCGAACGGCTGTATTTTTCCTACATGCGCAACCATGGTGTGGCCGTGCGCGTAGCCCGCTTTCACAACATCTTCGGCCCGGAAGGAACTTGGACTGGTGGCCGAGAGAAGGCTCCAGCGGCGGTCTGCCGGAAGGTCGCGGAAGCCCCCGACGGCACGCATATTGAAATTTGGGGCGACGGCAAGCAGACGCGTTCGTTTCTCTATATCGATGAGTGTGTGGAGGCGGTGCGTCGCCTGATGCAGTCAGATTTCGCCGGCCCGGTCAATATCGGCTCCGAGGAGATGGTCACCATCAACCGCCTGGCGGAGATGGCCATGCAGATCGCGGGGAAGAAGCTGGAACTCAAACATATTCCGGGCCCCACAGGTGTCCGGGGCCGCAATTCCGACAATCGCCTCATCCGCGAGAAGCTCCAGTGGTCTCCATCGGAACCGCTCAGCGCCGGTCTCGAAAAGACCTACCATTGGATTAACGCACAAGTTGAGAAGGCGCGACAGACAGCGTAACTGTGCCACAGCCGTGGTGCCGCCTGGCGCTGACGAATGGCCTTAGTCACCACTCCGGTACTATAGTGGGCCTAGGCCGCACATCAGCAGGGTCTGGTACGGACGATCCTTGTCCCGGCCTTAGCAGTTTGGGAGCCTGGATTTAGCCAATCATGCCTAAACAACCAGCTGCCCTCGTTCTCTATCACTATCTCTACCCGGACGATGTGGTGAGTTCTGTTCATTTGACCGAACTCGCGACGGGTTTGGTCGCGCGGGGCTGGCAAGTGACGGCAAGTGCCGGCAATCGAGGCTGCCGTGACGAGAGCCAGACATATCCGCTCCGTTCCGAATGGCACGGCGTTCAGTTCCGCCGTATCTGGCGGCCACGATTTCGCCAAGCCTCTTCTTTCGGCCGTATCGCCAACGCTGTGTGGATGATAGTCGCCTGGAGTCTGCTCGCACTAGATCCGCGCGTCCGTCCGGATGTCATCATCATGGGTACGGACCCGATCTTAAGCCCATTGGTGGCACTCTTCTGGCGCGTCTGCCGGCCCAACGTCCGCATCGTCCATTGGTGCTTTGACCTGTTCCCCGAAGCGGCGATTGTGGATGGTCTCCTGCGGGAAGGCTCGGCCTTTGTCCGGCTAGTGAAATGGCTGCTGGAACGGGCCTATGCCTGCTGCGATCTGATTGTGGACATTGGAGCCTGCATGCGCACCCTGCTCCAGAAGTATGGTTCCAGGGCGGCAGTGGAGACAATTCCGCCGTGGGCCTTGGCGGAACCTGCGGGTCCGGCCCAGGTAGATGAGGACGAACGTGCCAGCTTGTTTGGCGATGCATCCTTGGGTTTGCTCTATTCGGGCAATTTTGGCCGGGCGCATACCTGGCAGGGAATCCCCGAACTGGCCGAGGTCTTGGCGCCTTTGGGCGGACGAGTGGCGTTCAGTGTCCGGGGCAACGGAGTTGAGGCACTGAAGACGGCATTCGATCAGATCCCGGTGCACTTTGCTGGCTTTGCCTCCAGTGATCGGCTAGAGGCGCGCCTCGGAGCTGCCGATGTGCACATTGTGAGCCTACGGGAAGACTGGACCGGAACGGTGGTGCCTTCCAAATTCTTTGGTGCCTTGGCGATGGGCCGGCCAGTGTTGTTTATCGGTAGTGAGGAATCAGCGTTGGCTCGCTGGATCCGGGAACTAGGTGTTGGTTGGGTGCTGGCGCCAGAGACGATGAGTGAGGTCATGGAAGAACTGCTCACCGTGGCCCGATCGGCGCGAACGAAAGAAACGCTCTTCAGCCATTGTCAGCAGGTCTACCATAAGCACTTCTCACGGGATTTGGCCTTGGACCGGTGGGACGCTGAGCTGCGCCGTCTGGTGGAGATCCCCAGCGAGCGCGCCGTACCCGCGCAAGCGGCTGCGGGACGGCGGTAACGCGAGGATCGAACCGCAACGGGCGTAGTACTAGGGATAGTACTAGTTCTTGACGTTCGTTCTTCGTGCAGTGAGACTGGTAGAAGCCTAGTTATCTTTTCAGTCCTTTTTATGGGACTGAAAGGGCGGTAGCATGCCTGAGTCCGGGTAATCCGGCATCAAGAAGCGCCCAGTGGCTTACCGCAGAATAGGACACGGATGGCGTGCTTCCGTGTTTCCGAAGAAGACTTCCAGCAGTTCAGCTCACTCTGCCTTTAGCGTGGAGTCCGGAGTATGTCCGATCTCGTTCGAGCGGCCCTAGAGCAGTTGGCGCGGCGGGGCGGAAATGGCTTTGAGCGGGAAGTAACGCGGCAGCTGACACACATGGAAGCATCTTTAGAAAGCCTCAAGGAAGCCATGGCGGATCAGAAACTAGACCGGGAGAAATCAAATGTCTAAGTTCCGCATTTCCCCCTGGCTGTTGCTGATTACGGCTAGCGTTGTTGCTACCGCCCAAACGCCCCGCCCCGGACCGCCCACGGGTCCACCTACGGCGGGACAAGCGACCCAACCCAGTCAGACCGGAGCAGCCGCCCCCGCGAACGAACTCCGCGGACCTCTCGAGCGGCTCCGGCCCAATTATGTGCTGCGTCCGGGCGATCAGATCCAACTCCGCGCCTTCGAGATGGAAGAGCTGGGTGAGCGTCCGCTGCGCATCGATGGCGACGGCTTCATCAATCTGCCGGTGCTAGGCCGCCTGAAGGCCGGCGGTGTCAGCGTAGAGAAGTTGGAGGCCGAACTGATCGAGGCTCTCCGTAAGTATGTGCGCCAGCCGCAAGTGACGATTACGGTGATCCAGTTCAGCAGTGAGCCGATTTTCTTCGTCGGTGCCTTCAAAGCACCCGGTATCTACCCGCTGGAAGGCCGCCGGACGCTGGTGGAGATGATGTCCTCGATTGGCGGTCTGCTGCCCACGGCCAGCCGCCGGATCAAGGTAACCCGCCGCAAGGAGTTTGGAGAGCTGCCTCTCGGAAACGCGATCCAGGCCGTGGACGGTAGTGGTTCCAGTGTCGAGATCAATATGGCCAGCCTGCGCGATAACGTGAACCCGGAAGAGGACATCCTTCTTCAGCCTTTCGATGTGATAAGTGTCGAACGCGCAGAAATGGTCTACATCAGCGGTGAAGTGGGACGTGTCGGGGCCTTTGAGCTCAACGAAAAAGACTCCATGTCGGTTCTGCAGGCGCTGACGCTAGCAGGCGGCGTCGGCCCCAACGCAAACATGCAGCAGATCCGGATCCTGCGGCCGGTACTCAACTCTTCCCGCCGGGCCGAGGTGCCACTCGATCTGAAGCAGATTCTGGCCGGCCGCCAGGCGGATTTCCCTTTGCTGCCTAACGACTTGTTGTATGTGCCGCGTAAAGGGCTATCCAAAAGTGCGATTGGCCGGTCGATGGTCACAGTCCTTCCCGTCGCTATGTCGGTCATGAATATCGTTTTGTTCGCGACCCTCAGATAATACTTAGCCGGCATTTTGATGCAGTTTCTTCCTCCAACTGGCTCGAATGGCGCCGCGCCGAACGGTGTGCGCGCCTCGTTGTTGCCCGTGCAGCCACCCCAGTTCCAGGCCGCCCTGCCCCCGGTCACCCCGGCTACCCCCATCCCGCGCCTCCTGTGGGAACACAAGTTTCTCATCCTGTTCTTCATGATTCTGGGAGCGATCGCGGGGACGGTTGGCGTCATCATCAAGCCACCCATGTACAAAGCGGCGACGACGGTCGAGCTGTTGGGTTTCAACCAAAGTTTCATGGGCCTCAGCCAAGTGGATCCCCAAGCGGGCACGGATGCGTTTAGTGCTTCAGCCTCCAACATCCAGACCCAGATCCGCATACTCACCAGCCGCACCATCCTTAGCCGAACCGTGGAGCGCCTGAATTTGGAGATGACGCCCTCGACGTCATCACCGCCTACGCCATTCGCCAAGATCCGTGCCCGCATCCCGATCGCCCGTAAGGAGCCGATCGAGCAGAACAAAGAAGCGATCACCACCGCGGCCATGACTGTTAGCGCCCGAGGCGTAGGCGCCACACGCTTGATCCAGTTGGAGTGCGACTCCACCAGTCCTGAAGTGGCCGCCAACTTTCTGAACACCCTGGCCGCCGAGCATATCTCGCAGAACCTCTCCGCCCGGTCCAGCGCTACCCAACGAACCGCTCAGTGGATGGAAGCGCAGCTCGAAGAATCGCGCGCCCGGCTGCAGGGCGCCAATGATAAGCTGCGCGAGTTCGTCCAGAAGTCCGGCCTCGATTTCTTTCCCGAACAAGCCACCCTGGCCGACACCAAAATGCGCCAGTTGCAAGGCGACGTTTCATCGATTCAAGCCGACCGCATCTCCAAACAAGCCCGTTATGAAATGGCCCGCAATGCCTCTTCCGATGTTCTCCCGGATGTTGTCGCAGATCCGAATCTCCAGGGCATGAAGGCCCAGATCATCACGTTGCGCCGCGAGATGGCCCCGCTGCTGGCCACCCTGACTCCCGAGCACTACAAGGTCAAGCGCATCCAGGCCCAGATCACGGAAACAGAGCAGGCATTTGAGAAGGAGAAGTCCGCTTTACTCCGTCGTCTGCAGAACGATTACGAAGAGGCTCTGCGAAAAGAACGGCTACTCGGTGGCGCCTATAACGCTCAAACCCGTGCCGTTGGCTCACAAGCGGACAAAGCCGGGCAGTACGCCACCCTCAAGCGTGAAGTGGAGATGGCGCAACAGGTGTACAACTCGCTGTTACAGCAGTCCAATCAGGCAGCCATGGTGGCCCTGGTGCCGACCAGCAATATCCGAGTGGTAGATCAAGCTCTGGTTCCCGATAAGCCGTCGTCACCAAACCCGGTCAAGGACATTCCAACCGCGGCCATCCTGGGCGCAGCGTTGGGTGCGGGTCTCATTTGGGCTCGTGATCAATGGAAGCGGAAGAAGCTGTCTCTCCTGTTCGACGCTCCAGGACATAGCCGAATGGTGCTGGGTGTACCCGAGCTGGGGGTAATTCCCTCAGCCACACTTCGCCCCCCCCCCAAGCTAATCCCGCGCATTCCCCTGATCAGGCGTCGCCTGGAACCCGCCGCCACCGTCGAAGAACCGGTACTCGAGCTAGAAGCCTGGCAGCAACAATCGCCCGCCCTGACCGAATCATTTCGCCACGCCTTTACATCGATCCTCCGGTCGAAGCCGGCGGGCCACAGCGCGGTCTACGTCATCACCAGCGTGGGACCCGGCGAAGGAAAAACAACGCTCAGCGCAAACTTGGCGATGGCCATGGCCGAGAGCGGCCATTCGGTTCTGCTCGTCGACGCCGATCTCCGGCGGGCCCGGCTTCATCGCTTCCTCGGACTTCCCGAGACACAGGGCCTCAGTGACCTGCTTACTGATGGCACTCCGGTAGACGGCACATCGTTCGCCGATTACTACGCTTCCCTGCCCTCCAGCGATCTGAAGGTGATGACTCATGGACTGGCGGATACGCCCTCGCCCGCCGTACTTTTCTTCTCCAAGCGCCTAGAGAAGATCATCGCTTCACTACGCGAACAGTTCGACTTCGTCCTAATCGATACGGCCCCCGCACTCCCCTTCCCTGACTCACGGCTGATTGGCAAGAGCGCCGATGGTGTCGTTCTAGTTGTCCGGTCCGGCGTTACCACCCGTGAATCTGCCCAGGCAATCTGCGGCCGCTTCCAGGAAGACGGGATACCGGTTCTCGGAACCATACTCAATGACTGGATTCCACAGGCGGGAGCACCCACGTATCAGGATTACTATGCGACCAGCGCACCTGGAAAAGATCGTCGCAATGCGGCGCCGCCCGCCTGAGAACTTCCTATCTGACGGACCCAGTCCCAACTTGATCCACGACTCTCCCACCACCGAGCTTATCCAACGCACTTATGCGTTAGCCCGCCCGTATGGGCGCCGAAAGCTCCTTGCCGTATTTCTTTGGATCCTCTCGCAGGGCATTGCACAAGTTGCCGGGGTCACATCGATCTTCCCTTTCCTGGCTCTCGCCGCTGATCCAGAGCAAGTCCGGCATTCCGAATTCGGCAAGCGATGGCTCGCCGTCCTGCCGGTGATGGACAATACAGCCTTGCTCTTCGCCGCTGGTGTTGCTGCCATCGGATTGTTACTTTCAAGTAATGTGATCAATCTAATGAGCGAGGTAGCCCGGGTCCGTTACGGGCATGAGTTTGGCCACTGGCTTCGTCTCCGCTTATTGCGGCACCTCGCCTCACAGCCATACTCCTTCTTCCTGGCCAACAACTCCAGCCTACTGCTGAAGAAAGTGGCGGGCAATGTAATTTCCTACGTCCAAGGAGTATTGCTGCCGCTGCTCGACAGTATCGCCCGGCTGTTGAGCATACTGTTGCTGCTGGTTGTCGTCTGCTGGGTTGATCCGCTGATCGCGGCGGTCGCGGGCGGAAGTTTGGGCGGCTTTTACCTGATTGCTTTCCGCTATGTCAATCGCCGTCTGACGACGACCTCTGACGGACTGAAGGAAGCCGAGCGCTGGTCCTGGCATGAAGCGGGCCAACTGCTGGGGGGTATCAAGCCGGTCAAGGTACAGCGGGCCGAAGAGTTTTTCATCAACCGGTTTGCCCAGCACTCTCTCGATCAGGCGCGGTTGATGATTTGGCTGCCTGTTTACTCCAACGGCCCCCGTTATTTGATCGAACCCCTGGCCTTCGGCGGACTGGTGGCCGCAGTGTTGTTTATGGCCGCCCAGGGCCGCAGCCTCACCGCCATTCTGCCGACCTTGGGCGTGATAGCTTTGGCCGGTTACCGCCTGATCCCCACGCTGCAATTGCTCTATGGGCAGATTGCCCAGCTTCGGGCCATGACGCACAATCTCGATGAGATCTATGACGAGTTTGCCTCGGTAGATCCCGATGCTTCTACTCCGTCATTCCCGACCGCGGATCCGCTGCAGTGGAAGCATTCGCTGCGCCTGGAGCACGTCGCCTTTGGATATCACGACGGGGCCCGGCCCGTCATTGAAGACGCTACTCTGACGATTGCCAAAAACTCCTCGGTGGCTTTCGTTGGCCGCAGCGGATGCGGCAAGTCCACGCTTCTGGATATCATTCTCGGCCTCCACAAGCCTACCGCGGGCGCTATTTTCGTGGATGGGGAACCTTTGACGCCGGCGTTGATCCCGGCTTGGCTGGCGGCCATTGGCTATGTGCCCCAGGACATCTTCCTGATCGACGACACCATCGCGGCCAACATTGCCCTGGGCGTTCCCAAAGACCAAATCGACTACGCGTGGCTCGAACAGGTTTGTGCCATGGCCCAGCTCCACGGCTTTGTCACCGCCGAACTGCCCGACGGCTTGTTCACCATCGTGGGAGAACGAGGCACGCGCTTGTCGGGCGGGCAGCGCCAACGCATTGGACTGGCTCGAGCCTTGTACGGCAAGCCCCAGATTCTGGTTCTCGATGAGGCCACCAGCGCGCTAGATCACGCCACTGAAACCAGCCTTCTGGAGGCACTGGCCGCGCTTCGGGGATCATTGACGATGCTGGTGGTGACGCACCGGCTCTCCTCAATTCAGAACTACGACTGTGTGTACACCATTTCCGGCGGCCATATCGTGCCAGGCCAACAGGCAGTGGAAGCATTGGACCAGCCGATAGCTGGTGGTCTGGCTCAAGTAGGAGCGGATTAGCCCGGCTTCATAGCGGCAAATCCCTGACGGGCGCGGCGGCTCCGGGCGAGAACGGACGCTTCCGAACGGCGAACAGCGCCGATGCGTTTAGAGAGGTCTCACAAGTGAAACAACAACCGTTAGTATTGGTGACCGGATCCTGTGGCTTAATCGGATCCGAAGTGGCCCGCTCCTTTGCGCGCCTAGGTTTTGCCGTGTCCGGAATCGACAGCAACCACCGGGCCGTATTTTTTGGTCCCGATGGCGACACCAGTTGGGTTTTGGGCCAACTGCAACAAGAGATCCCCGGCTACCGGCATGACAGCCTTGACATCCGTGACCGCGCGGCCGTGTTGACACTGATGGAGCAACTTCGGCCGGACCTGATCATCCACACGGCGGCGCAGCCATCGCATGACCGGGCGGCGGCCATACCGTTTCTCGATTTCGAGGTCAATGCGCTTGGCACCTTGCACCTGCTGGAAGCCGCTCGGCAGTTCTGCCCGGATTCGCCGTTCATCCACATGTCCACCAATAAGGTTTACGGCGACCGGCCTAATACGCTGGCACTGGCCGAGCACGAGACCCGTTGGGACTATGCCGATCCGGCCTACGAACACGGTATCGCGGAAGAGTTCTCTATCGACCAGAGCAAGCACTCTATTTTCGGGGCTTCCAAGGTGGCCGCCGATGTCATGGTCCAGGAGTATGGCCGTTACTTCAACATGCCTACCTGCTGCCTGCGCGGCGGCTGTCTCACCGGGCCCAATCATGCCGGTGTCGAACTCCACGGCTTCCTCAGCTACCTAGTCAAGTGCAATGTGGAAGGCCGTGAGTACCGGGTCTTCGGCTACAAAGGTAAGCAGGTCCGCGACAACATTCATTCCGAGGATGTCGCCAACTTCATGTACGAGTTCTGGAAAGCACCGCGCGTGGCGGAAGTCTACAACCTGGGCGGAGGCAAGGCTAACTCCTGCTCGATCGTCGAAGCCTTTTCCATGGCCGAAGAGGTGACCGGCAAGAAAATGGCTTGGCGCTATGTCGACGAGAACCGGATTGGCGATCACATCTGCTACTACAGCGATCTGCGCAAGATGCAGCAGCACTACCCGGCCTGGAGCATTACCAAGAGCTTGCCGGTGATCTTCCAGGAGATCGCCGTCAGTTGGAACAAGCGGCTGGGTGTCGCGGTATAGTCCATGCGGATTCTGATTACCGGCATTTGTGGCTTTGTGGGCAACGCGCTGGCCGAATGCCTACTGGAACGCGTGGAAGGCCTGCATCTCGTGGGCATTGACAACCTGATGCGGACCGGCGCGGAAACCAACCGGGCCGGCCTGCAGAGGAAGGGGGTCGAGTTCTATCATGGCGATCTCCGCTGTGCCAGTGACGTGGATGCTCTGCCGCCCTGCGATTGGGTGATTGACGCCGCCGCCAATCCCAGCGTGCTGGCGGGTGTGGCGGGGTCAGGCAGCAGCCGCCAGTTGTTCGAACACAACTTGGCGGCATTGGGCAATGTGCTGGAGTACTGCCGGCAGCATCAGGCAGGTATCCTACTGCTGAGCAGCAGCCGTGTCTATTCGATTCCAGCGCTGATCTCGATTCCGCTGCGCGCGCAGGATCACGCTTTCGTGGTCGACAGCGCGGCGGCGCTGCCCGCGGGCCTGACGGTGGACGGCATTGGGGCCGGCTTTTCCACCACCGCCCCCACTTCACTGTACGGCGCCACCAAACTGGCGTCGGAGATCATGGCGGTTGAATATGGTGCTGCCTTTGATTTTCCGGTGTGGGTTACGCGCTGCGGCGTCCTGGCGGGAGCCGGGCAGTTTGGCACGGCGGCCCAGGGAATCTTCGCGTTCTGGCTGAATGCTCACCTGCGGCGCCGGCCGCTGCGATACATCGGTTTTGATGGACTGGGCCACCAGACCCGCGACGCGTTTCATCCTCGTGATTTGGCCGCTTTGCTCATCGCCCAAACCCGGACGGTCCGCCGTGACGGGCAGCGGATCTATACCGCTGGGGGCGGACCCGCCAATGCGATGTCGTTGGCTCAATTGACGGCCTGGTGTGACAAGAAATTCGGCGTCTACCAACCGGCATCCGATCCCCAACCTCGCATGTACGACATCCCTTGGATGGCGATGGACAGCACCGAGGCGGCCCGTGATTTCAACTGGCGGCTGGAAATGCCGCTGGAGCAAATACTCGAGGGGATCGCCGAGCATGCGCACCGGCACCCTGATTGGCTCACTCTAAGCCGGGCCTGACCGTTGGTGATAAGAGCTTCCGCGTGATACTGACTCTTGACGGCCGCGGCACGCTCATTCCACCTAACGAATAACGTCCACCACGGGCAGTTCCGCCGCCCGGCCCAGCGATGCGCATTTTCTTCCTCAGCTATACGCCGCCACTTCCTTCCTGGGGCAGTGCGATGACCTTCTACCGGCACTTCGTGGAGCGACCGGATTTTGAGACCTTCGTCGCCACCAATAGCGATCAGGTTCATCAGTACACCATCACTTACCGTCCGCTCTTGTTCCAGGTTCCGGCGCTGTGGCGGCGTCTGACGAGGACCCGTCTGGCGCCTTGGGTCTACGGAGCCGAGTATCTGCACGGCCGACATTTGCTGCCATCGATCGTGACACAAGCGGCGGAGAGATTCCGCCCAGACGCGGTCTTCACCATGGCAGGGTCATGGGATTGGACAGCACTGGCGGCCCAGCAACTGGCACGACGTTTGAGTGTGCCGTTGGTGGCTAGTTTCAATGACTGGTTTGACTATGGGGCCTTTCTCGCGGCAGAGCCATTCCGTCCGCGCGTTGAAGCCCGCTTCCTGCAGTTTTACCGTGAAGCGGATCTGGCGTTGTGTACCAGCGACGGGATGAAGGAAGCATTGGGTGATCATCCCAATGCCCATGTGCTCTACCCCACAGGTGCGCGTATGGCCCTCGAGGACCCGGCACCACCACGGAGTGAGTACCAGCCCTTCACGATCTTTTTTGGCGGCAGCTTGGGCGATTGGTACGGACCGATGATTGAATCGCTCGTAACCCATATCCGGGACTACGGTTCCCAGCAGGATGCCATCCGCTTTCGCATCTTTGGCAGCCTCCAGAGCTGGAGCGGCGAGTTTGATGCCTGGGCCACAGCGGCGAAGGTGTTTGGCGGACGGCTACCGTTTGACCAGTTGGCAGTTGAAGCCGGTCGCAGTGATCTCTTGCTACTGCCCATGGGCTTTGACGCCGACTGTGCTCATGTAGAGCGGACCAGCTTCAAGACCAAGTTTCTGGACTACCTATCCTTCCGCCGCCCCATTCTCATCTGGGCCCCGGAATACTCATCAGCCGTGCGCGTGGCCCGCGAGTACGATTCCGCCGAGTGTGTCACCGATCCGGCTCCCACAGCCTGTGCCGAGCGGATCAGCCGTCTGGCGGCGGACCCCAGCCGCCGAGCCCAACTTATCCAGAACGCCCGGCGGATGTATGAGGACCGGTTTCACCCAGACACGATCCACGGCGGACTGGTGGAGAAGATGCGGCGGTTGTGTGGCGGGCCGCAATCATGAAGCTAGCCATCATTTCCAACATGCGAGGCTGCTCCTGGGCCGGCAGCGAGACGGTATGGCATTTGGCCGCGATGCGGGGTCTTGAGGAAGGCCAGCAGGTAACGGCCTTCCTGCATCCGGATATCGCCGCTGCGGCCCCGATCAAGGAATTGGTCGCGCGGGGCGGGGTTGTGAAGCAGTGGAATGTACTGCGATTGGCCCGCCTGCAGCCCTGGAAAGAGGCATTGCGCGCCACCTTCCCGGTTTCCGAGCTAGATCAGTTTGACGCCATCCTTGTCTCGCTGGGGTCCCTCCCAGCCATGTGTTACGTGCCTGGTTTGGTGGAAAGCCTCACCCAGACACGGACTCCTTACATACTCTTTTGCCAGTTCAACTCTGCCCACCTTCCCGTGACGCCCGGTGAGCGCGTGGCCGTACGGAAAGTAATGGCCAAGAGTGCGGGATGCATTTTTCTCTCGCAACGCAATCTCGACGAAGCCCGGCGCCAGTTTGCCGTGGAGCCTCCGCAAGGCTGGCTGCTGCCCAATCCGGTACGGGAGAACAGCGCCCGGCCCTTGGCCTGGCCCGCTATGGAGGGCGGCGTCCGCTGGGCCTCGGTGGCCCGCTTCGAGATGCTCTGGAAGGGCCAGGACATCCTGTTGGACATCCTGCGGCAGCCGGTATGGCGCGAACGCGCCTGGCACCTGACCTTTTATGGAAGCGGCCCGGACCGTGAGGATCTCGAGCGATTGGTCAGCCTGTTCCAACTGCAGGACCGCGTAAGCTTCGCCGGGTTCGTCAATGGCTTGGAAGAGATCTGGCGCGACAATCACGTGCTGGTCTTGCCTTCGCATGGAGAAGGCCTGCCGCTGGCCGCGCTGGAGGCGATGATGCTGGGTCGGCCGGTAGTTGCCACCGACGTGGGTGGGAATCGCGAGTTGATCGATGAGGGCGATACTGGCTTCATTGCCGAAGGCTCAACAGCCTATTCCTTCCATCAGGCCTTGGAGCGGGCCTGGCACGTCCGGGAGCAATGGCCGGCCATGGGACAGCGGGCGCATGTGCGCGTAATGCAGATGGCCCGACTGGATCCCACTCAGCAACTGCTGGCGCTTTGGAAACAGGCGGGCGTGCGCAGTTGAGCATCCGGCTATCGGTCGTGATCCCGGCCTACAACCGGGCGGCGCTGATCGGTGAGACGTTGCGGAGCCTGATGGCGCAAACGCTGGCGGCCGATGAGATCATCGTCGTCGACGATGGCTCTACGGACGACACCGCAGCGGCGGCGGCCGCTTTCGGGCCGCCTGTGCGTGTGATCCGCCAAACCAACCGGGGCCCAGCGGCAGCTCGCAACAAAGGCTTCAGCGAGTCCCGCGGTCAGTTTGTCCATTTCTTTGATAGCGATGACCTGGCGGCCGCCAACAAGCAGGAAATCCAAGTGGGGGCGCTTGAAGCCAGTGGCGCCGATATCGCTTATGGCCCATGGGTGAAGGGCCACTTCGAGGGTGATCGATTTCTCCCGGACAACCACGTGTTCCAACAAGGCGGCCTGCCGCCGCCCGAGCGCTTGGTGGAGACACTGCTGACGTACTGGTCCATCGTGCCGCATGCCGGGCTGTTCCGCCGCACCATTGTCGAGAAAGCGCTGGGCTTTCCCGAGGAGTTCGTGATTGCCGAAGATCAGGCGATGTTTCTGAACTGTCTGCTGGCTGGGGCCCGCGTAGTCCATACGCGCGGGACCATCGAGTTCTACCGCCTCGGTGAAGGCGGCAAGATGACCGAATCACCTGCGTGGGCGAGGCAGCGGATTGAGAACTGGGCCCGGTTTCTGTTGTCGGCGCGGACCGCCTGCCTGGCGCATGGTGTGGAGCCACTACAGTGGTTCGGGTACCGGCGGAGGCTTTGGGAGGCCGCCGAGGATCTCAAGCCGCTTCCGGGTGGTGATCCAGAAATCGCCCGGCAGTTGCGGGCCGTTGTCTCTGAGCAACCGTCCACGCGGGCCTACCGCTGGCATCGCCAACTGGAACGCTGGGGCGGAGGTCTGCAATCGAGGCTCACCGGCGGACGGGCCCATTCTTCGTTTCAGGCCGGGCCCATGCAGCCCGGACAGGTGGCACTGCTGGGCCAGTTGGGCTACCGGCCGGCAGGGCGGCGGGAGCGGTGGCAATCATAAGCGCTTTGCGATGGCTGATCGTCGAGGACGCACTCCGCGACCGCACGGGACATTGGTTTGAGTACGTCCGCACCTTCACCCAGGCGCTGGCGGGGTTGGGGGATCCGGTGACGGTGCTGGCCGAAAGCACCGCGCAGCCGTTCATCGTGGAAGGCTTGCCCGCGCAGCCTGTGCTGCCGGCCTCCATCTGGCACCGAATGAGCGATGGAGCGCCCGCGCTTACGCGCTACTGGCGGGTGCCCTCCCACGGCTGGCAGACCTACCAGCGCGTGGCTCACTGGCTAAAGGGCCAGCCGGACCAGAACGTCATCTTCGTGCCCACAGTGCTGGTGCATCATCTATTGGGCTGGGTAGCCTTGTTGAAGGGGCCGCTGGCAGGGAAACGCAGCCGGGCGATTTTGTTCTTCCCCTCGGCTCCGATTACCGCCGAGCCCACCACCGGTGCCGCAGCCTGGGACGCGGCCGCCAGCGCCCGCCTCTTTCGCCAGTTGCTCCGCTTGCTGAAGCCGGAGATCCAGGCGGGGCGCGTGGTGCTGGCGGCGGAGACCGAGCAGATGAGCACGGCGCTTGCCCAGTTGACAGGGCTGCAAGTGCGTTATGCTCCGCATCCCGTGGAGCCCGTCTTCAGCGGGCCGTCTTCCGCGCCCGAGGGTGGCCTAGTGATGGCTTCCTATGGCGGCGCCCGCCATGAGAAGGGTGTTGATGTCTTGATCACGGCGGTGGATCGTTACCTGGCGCGCTATCCCGGTTCGCGCGCCCGTTTCGTCTTGCAGAACATCGGCGGGCAAGCGGCGGATTGGCGGGTTCTGGAAGGCCGCCCCCAGGTAACTCTCATCAATCGCTACTTTGAGGAAGGCGAGTACGCTACGTACTTGCGGGCCACGCAACTTCTCTTGTTGCCCTACCGGCGAAGCTCCTATGGCTTGCGAGTGTCTCGGGTCGCGGTGGAGGCGATGGTGAATGGAGTTCCGATGGTGATCACCAGCGGCACCACCTTGGCCAGTCAAGCCGGGCAACTGGGGGCGGCTGTCTTCTCCAGGGATGGCGATGTGGAAAGCCTGGTCGAGGCGATACACCAAGCGGATGTGCAGTACGAATCACTTCGCCAGTTGGCTCTTTCCAGAATGCCGTTGGCACGCGACCATTTCTCAGTTCGCAATTTCCGCCAACTACTGTGTCAGCCGTGAATGAACGACTATTGGCCGGTTCAATCCTGGCCTATGGGTACAACCAGTGGGTGAAGTCTTTCCCTTCGCAGCACCTCAGGAACGCGTACCTGCGGAGGTGGTTGGCCAGGATCGGCGACGGAACCAATGTCCTGATGAACTGCCGGTTTTTGCAGGGGCGCAAGATCCATCTCGGCAGCCGCAATGTGATCAACTTTGGCTGTCTGCTAGATGGCCGGACTTATGAGATCCGGACTGGTTCCGATGTCTCAATTGGTCCGGAGGCCTCCATCTTGACGCTGGGCCACGATCCGCATTCGGCTACCTTTGCTGATCGCGGCGGGCCGGTGGTGATTGGCGACCATGCCTGGATCGGCTACCGGGCGCTGGTCTTACCGGGTGTGACCATTGGCGAAGGGGCGGTGGTGGCTGCGGGCGCGGTGGTCACCAAGGATGTAGCCCCCTTCACGATCGTCGCCGGCAACCCGGCCCGGCCTATTGGGGAGCGCCGCCGCGACCTCACGTATCGTCTGAACTTCAAGGCGTTTCTCGGATAGCATGGCCTCACTGTGCCGCAACTGTCTCCATCACTGGCGATCATGATTCCCACGTTGGGCCGGGCCCCGGTGTTTGACCGACACCCTGGATTCGATCAGGCGGCAGACAGTGCGGCCTGCACAGATTATCGTCTCGGCGTCCAGTCTCGATGATGTGCCCTCCGGGCTGGAGCAGCGCGGTGATGTACAAGTGGTGACTGGCCCGCGAGGCCTGTGCATGCAGCGGAATCGGGCTGTGGCCCGGGTGTTGCCTGAAATCGAGCTGATCTCGTTCCTTGATGATGATGTGGAGCTGGTCTCGGACTTTCTGGAGCTCACGCAGCGGCTTTTCTCGGACCGCCCTGAGGTGGTCGCGCTGGGCGAGAACGTGCTGAAGGAGTATGTTTCACGGGCGGATGCCCGGGATGTTGTGCGGGCGGCCCCTGGACCAGCGTCCCTGCATATTGGTGGATCAACGCCCGCTGTATGGCTATAACATGAGCGCCCGCGCAGCTGCGATGTGTCAAACGGAGTTTGATGAGAACTTGCCGCAGCCGAGGTTCCGGCCGGCGGTTTGGCTATGCGCAGGTGATGAACCCCAACTATCTCTACCGCAAGGGGGAAATGTCGGCGTTCCCTGAAGTGCTGCTGACGCATTGGTTGAAAAGCTTGGCTAGCAATCTGAAAGGTGCGCGGCTGAGTGATCCAATTGACCGGTGGGGCCGGTTGGCGGGCAACGCGGAGGCGCTGTGCGATGTCCTGCCCGGCCAGGCCGACCCGCGGCGGGCGGAGCAATTCTAGTGCGTCGTTTACTGGTCTATTGTCCGGTGGCCTTGGGCGGCATTTACGACTATGCGTTGAAGCAGACCGAAGCTCTGGCTGCGCAGGGTGTGGAAGTGACGCTGCTGGCGGCGGATTCGAGCGTGCCTGGCAGTAGCCCAAAAGTTCGGCGCGAGGCGAGCCTTCACCCTGAATTCGGTACCGGTGGAGCGCGTTGGCAACGGGCAGCTCATAGCGCCGTGCGCATTATCGGCAATCTGGACACGCTGCGACGCTACATCCAGCAGCGTAATTACCGGCACGTGCTGATGGCTACCTATAGCGAATATGGCTCACCTGGCTGGGCGCCCGCCCTGCGGTTGCTGGCTGCACGGGGTGTCCGCTTTGCCGCGATACTGCATGACCCGGTCCGCGATTACGTGGTGGGTCCGCGGTGGTTTCATGATTGGTCCGTCCGCAGCGGCTATTCCTATTTGAGCGATGTCTTTGTGCATGAGGCCGTATCTCGCGAAGAAGCGCGGATCCCTGCCTCGGTCGCGGTTACCGTGGTGCCGCATGGGCCGTATGAGTTTCCCGCGGGCCGGGGCGGTCCCACGAGCGCCGCGCTGCGCGAGCAATGGGGCATTCCGGAGGACGCGCACGTAATGTTGTCGTTTGGGCAGATCCGCGCGGGCAAGAACCTGCCGCTGGTTCTGGAGGCGATGGCCCATCATCCCAGTCTGTGGCTGCTAGTGGTGGGGCAGGAGGCCAGCGCTGGGGCGGCGCTCGTTCCTGAGTATCAGGCATTGGCGACCCAGTTGGGCGTGGCGGAACGCTGCCGGTTCCTGCCGGGGTTTGTGCCTGCCGGTGAAGTTGCGCCCTATTTTGAAGTTGCTGATTTGATTTTGTTAACCTATAGCCGCCATTTCCGCTCGGCCAGTGGTGTGCTAAATACCGCCGTCCAGTTCCGCCGGCCCTGTCTGGTATCCTCCGGCCCCGGCGCGTTGTGGTCGCTGACAGAGCGCTACGGCCTGGGCATCCGCGTGGAACCCGATAGCGCGGCTGCCATCAAAGACGGGCTGGCGCGCTGGCTCCAGGGCATTCCGGCGCCAGATTGGGAAGGCTACGTGCGCGACAATTCCTGGGAGCGGAACGCTGTGCTGGTCACGCGGCAGATGTTTGGTTCCGCATGAGCGAGCGTTGGATTTGTTGCCAAATCGGGGCCCGGGAGCACTACGCGATTCCGCGATCACTCCACCAGGCGGGTCTGCTCGATTCTTTGTACACGGACTTGTGGTGGCCGCCCCATGGTCGTCCGGCCGGGTTGAACCGTCGCTTGGCGGGCCGCTATGAGGCCAGCCTGTCCACCGCCCACGTCGAGGCCCGCAACTGGAGCTCGCTCACTTATCAAGCCTATACCGCGATGAGGCGGCGGTCGGGGTGGTCGCGGATTATCGGCTACAACGAACAGTTTCAAGACTGGGTGCTCCAGAGGTGGCGTTCGCGGCGGCTGCGGCCAGCGGAGCCAGTGGTATTTGCATACAGCTACGCCGCGCGCGAACTGCTCCACTTTGCGCGGGAGCTGGGTTGGCGAACCGTGCTCGGCCAGATCGATCCGGGACCGGAAGAGGAACGGATCGTAGCGTCGTTGCGCGCACGAGAGGACTGGGGCACCGGACACTGGGAACCCGCGCCGCTCACATATTGGGAGAGCTGGCAGAAAGAATGCGCACTGGCAGACACGGTGATGGTGAATTCCGAATTCGCGCGACAAGCCCTGGTGGTGGAAGGCGTGCCTTCTGCCAAACTTCAGGTAGTGCCGCTGGTGCTGGCACCGCCGCTGGGGGCGGCGGAGTTTGCGCGTCACTACCCGGCCTCATTTTTTCCGGGCCGCCCGCTGCGTGTGCTATTCCTCGGGCAAGCCGGGCTTCGCAAGGGGATTCATCTGGTAATGCGAGCGGCCGATTTACTGAAAGGTGAGCCGGTGGAAATTCACGTGGTGGGTCCCGTCCAAGTGGAGAGGACCGAAGCGATGATCAAACACCCCGTGCTGCGTTGGCATGGCGCGGTGCCGCGTTCGGCGGTGGCGGCGCAGTACCAGAGCGCCGACGTGTTTTTGTTTCCGACGTTTTCCGATGGCTTCGGACTGACTCAATTGGAGGCGCAGGCCTGGAAGCTGCCGGTGCTGGCGTCACGCTACTGTGGCGACGTCGTGCGCGAGGGCCAGAATGGCCTGTTCATTGACCCGTTGACCGCGGAGAATACAGCAGCACTGCTCCAGCGGCTCTTGCGGGAACCGGCGTTGCTTCCTAGCTTGGCTGCTGGCTCTCGGCTTCTTCCTCATCAAACAATAGATGGATTGGCAGACCGTTTGACCGCGGCGGTGCGGGCCGGAATGAACCGCGAATGCTGACTACGCTGGTCTGGCTGACCATTGCCGTGGCTGTGGCGGGGCTGTTGTATGCCTATTTCAGCACAGGTGACGTCTTTCATCCACTCGTCTGCACGCTACCGATGTTTGTCTTCATCTATGGCTACATGCCGATGAGTTTGATCGAATCAGGTGAGCTGTTTTCATACGTCAGTGAAGACCAAGCCGTCTTTGGCCAATCGTTGGCACTGGCGGTCCTGATCGCCTTCAGTTGGGGCTGCCTGAGCGGGACGCACGCGCCGTCGGCAATTGGACCACGGCTTTCCTTCCCGCAGCCCGACGCCGAAACCTTGCGACGCGGGGCACTGGGAATGGGTGCGGTGGGGATGGTGGCCTGGCTTTTTATGGTGAGCGCCGCCGGTGGACTCGCGAATGCATTTGGTTCCGGGTACGGAGGCCTCTACGCTATTGAACTAGGCTACGTCCGGGATTCAGTCTATCTTCTGCTCGCTGCGCTGCTGTTGTTGCTTTCGCCTTCACTCTCCGCGCCAAAGAGTATGCTCTGGTGGGGAGCAGTGATCACGTTCGCAACACCCTGGTTGATCCAGGCGGTGCTCGGTGCCCGGCGGGGCCCCACCTTCGTGCTGGCCGTAGGAGTAGGCGTTTCTTGGTACATGGCCCGAAACGAAAGACCTCGATTGGCGGTGGCGGCCGGGGCCGGCGTAGCCCTGGGGCTGTTCATGCTTTTCCTGGTCGCCAACCGTGGTGCCATCTATATTGGCAGTAACGAGGAGTTGTCTACCGACAAGATGGCCGACATTGCCAACGCGGCGGAGTCCAACGAATACATCTTCGGAACGGGTTGCATCATTACGGCGGACCAGACGGGAAAGTTCTTCTGGGGCAAACGGGTCCTGGCACAGATCTTTGTCCGGCCCATTCCACGCGCTATCTGGCCGACCAAGTATGCCGACACGGTGCCGGAGTTGGAACAGAACGCCGGTGTGGCGGGCGAAGGTATGCAGGCAGTGATGGGCTGGAAGGAAGTACCGGGAGCGGCCGCAGCGATGGTGGCCGACACGTGGGTCGAATTCGCTTGGGGCTGCATCCCGTTTGCCTATTTATGCGGTTGGGTCTACGGCTATTTCTGGCGGCGGGCGACCGTTGATGGCGCACGTTGGATTACACAGTACGTCATTCTCCTGCTGCTGTCGGTCTACCTGATCACACAAAGCCTGGAAGCCGTGCTTTTCCGTCTGATCATTCTTTCGCTGCCCGTGCAATGGATCTGGAACCGGAGTGAACGGCAAGGCGTTTTGCAAAGCCTGGGTGGAAACTTGCCGCAGGAGACGGTCCGCCCGGAGGGCTACGCATGACCGGCGCCCGGCACCGGGTGGCGCTGATCAACAACGCCCCGACGCCTTACCGGGTCTACTTCCATGAGCGGCTGGCCCGGGAACTGGTGGACGTCGAATGCTGGAGCGTGTTCACGCATGCCATCAGCAACGCCCACTGGCAGTTGAACATGCCGGAGCAGATCCGGCCGGTGGAGTTTGGCGCTCACCAGGACAGCCAGGGCGCCGACCACTGGGGGGCGCAGCCAAAAGAGTGGCGCAAGGCGGGGCGCGTCATCCAGTGGCTGGAGACCCATGACATTCAGGCCGTCATTCTCGGTGGCTATAACGATCTGGGCCGCTTGCGCATCGCGCGGTGGTGCCGCAGCCATGGCGTGCCCTGCTTTCTGTTCGGCGATAGTAATGTCCATGCCGGCCGGGCCGCCGGATACCGCGGCTGGTTGAAGCAGCGGCTATTGTCGCGAATACTGAGCTGGTTTACCGGAGTGCTGTGCTGCGGAAGTGCGGGTGAGGCCTACTTTCAACAGTACGGCGTGCCGCCGGAGCGGATCTTCCGTGTCCCTTATGACACTGACTATGACGCCATCCGCTACTTGGCGCCGGAGCGGGCCCGGTCCGCGGGTCAACGGTTTGGCCTGGACCCCGACCGCCGGTATCTGATCTACGCAGGCCGTTTGGCGCCGGAAAAGCGCGTCGATCTTCTGCTGAAGGCTTTTGTGCAGCTGGCAGAGGAGTTCCCCGGCTGGGATCTACTGGTTGTCGGCTCCGGACCGGATCAAGCTGCTCTAGCTGCGCTGGCCGCCCCGGTTTCCGCCCGGGTGCACTGGACAGGCTTTGTGAATGCCTTTGACGATCTGGCCGCACTGTACGGTCACGCCAGCGCCGCCGTGCTGCCGAGTGACTATGAACCCTGGGGTGTCGCCGTCACTGAAGCGGCCACGCGGATGCCGGTGGTCGCCAGCTCCGTGGTCGGCTCCGCGCTGGATGTCGTGCGGGATGGCGAGAATGGGCGGCTGTTTCGGGCAGGTGATCTAGCTTCATTGACGGAATGCCTACGCGACGTGATGACCCCGGCGCGGCTAGCCCGGATGACGGAGGCCGTACCGGCGTTGTTTGATGCCTGGCGTCAAGCCAATGATCCGGTAACAGGCCTCCGGCGGGCTTTGCGACAGGCCGGGTTGGCTATACCGGAAGGAGCCGCCCGGTGAGCAAGATCTGTCTTGATGTTTGTTCGCATGTCGACCCTAAGTACGGGGGCATCGTGTCGTCGCTACCTCACTTTGGCGCGGCTATGGATGCCGGGGGCCGGTATATTACCCATCGCGCCGCTTTCTGCCGTCCCGGTGAGGAGAAGTCCGCGCCGCATCTGACCTGCTGGCCTTATGCCCATGGCGCATGGTGGCGCCAGCCAGCCTTACAAGCGCAATACGGCCACCGCCTGTCAGAAGCAAGTGTGGTGCACATTCATGGCATCTGGGAAGCACATTGCCGCGTGAGCGCGCAGGCAGCCCTCCGTTTGAACCAGCCCTATCTCGTCTCGGCACACGGCATGCTGGATGAGTGGTCACTCCGGCAAAAGGCGCTGAAGAAGACGCTCTATTTGTGGCTGACGGAACGCGCGACACTGCAGCGGGCGGCGTGTCTGCGAGCCGTCACCAGGGCCGAATTGGACAACTACCGGGCCCTGGGGCTGACCAACCCCGTGGCGGTGATCCCCAACGGAATCTCGCTGCCGCCAAGGGTAACTCCCGAACTGTTTCTCACCCGCTTCCCGGCTTTGCGGGACAGGCCGCTAGTGCTGTTCCTGGGCCGGCTGCATCCAAAGAAAGGTCTCTTCCCGCTGCTGCAGGCCTGGCCGGACGTGGGGCCGCATACCGGCGCGCACCTGGTAATCGCCGGGCCGGATGACGCCGGTACGGAGGCGGCACTGGAGCAACAGATCCGCGCCCGCAAGCTGGAAAGTTCGGTGACACTCACCGGGATTTTGGTGGGTGATGAGAAATGGAGCGCCTTTGCGGCCTCCTCACTGTTCGCGCTGCCATCGTATTCAGAAGGCTTCAGCGTAGCCTTGTTGGAAGCTTTGGGAACCGGCACCCCGGCTCTGATTTCGCCCGGCTGCTACTTCGATGAAGTGGCACACGTGGGAGCCGGCTGGCTGACGGAAGTGACCCCGTCCGCGATTGCCGCGGCGCTGGTGCACGCCCTCCACGCGGGTGAAGAGGCGTTGAAGATTGCAGGGCACCGGGCACTGGCTCTAGCTCAGCAATACACCTGGGAAAGAGTAGCCACACAGATGGCCGACGTCTATGACTGGGTGGGCGGCGGGTCCCGGCCCACTTCCTGTGCTATCGACATTCCTTAGCCGGACCGACGCATGCCTGTTCGCTTATCCCGCTTCGATAACTCCTGGTATTCTCCCGGACGGCCCTTCCTAGTGCAAGCCTTGTGGTTCTTCTTGGGTCTGCCACTGCTGCGGGCCGCGTGGAATCCGTCCTCCCAGTTGCGCCGCGGCTTGTTGCGGCTGTTTGGCGCCCGCGTGGGTGCCGGAGTGGTGATCAAGCCCGGGGTGCGGGTCAAGTATCCTTGGCTGCTCGATATTGGTGATCATGCCTGGATTGGCGAGGACGCCTGGATCGACAATCTCGCGCAGGTCACGATTGGGCGAGATGTCTGTATCTCACAAGGTGCCTACCTGTGCACCGGAAATCACGATTGGACGGACCCGGCATTTGGCCTGATCGTCGGAGCTATCACTCTTCAGCCCGGGGCCTGGGTGGGCGCACAAAGCGTAATCTGCCCAAACACTACTCTTCAAGAGGGCGCAATCGTTACCGCAGGAAGTGTAGCAACCGGGACGCTCGACGCGATGGGCATCTATGCTGGCAATCCCGCCACCAAAGTGAAGACGAGGCTTATACGGCCTGAAGCCCATCATCCAAATCCGTGACCATAGCCAGTACTCAAACAACCACATCGACATGGTCACCCGCTGCTCCCTCACACTTTGACTTTACTACTACAATTATGATCCTTCACCATCAAGCACTACTACGGGCAGGCAGATCATTACCCGCGGCGCCGCCACGGAGGAAGCGTTCTCTTGGGTGCTAGATCACTTAACGTACCGAATGACTTTGGAGTCCACTCTGAGTCCGACCACCTACTTCGCCATCCGCCCCTTGCACCCGCACAACTCCAACAGCACTAGTACAGACCGAACCTGCGCCAATCCATTCCCGCCACACTGAGGTCACCCGGGCAACCGCCTCCGATCCTACACCCCGCCAACCACGATACGCCACCGCGGCGTCACCGCACTTATCATGTGGCCACCCTTGCGCAGCCAAAGAGCGCACCCTTTTGCAACCATCTACTCATATCGTACACAGAAGCCCACACGTCCCTTGACTGTCAGCCTCAACCGCCCTTATGATCGCTGGTCTAGTACACGTCAGGTAATACGCTGCCTCACGTCCGCTAAGTCCGCCCGAAGCCCTCTGAAGCGGTTGCCATTCTTCGGGCATGTTCTTTTCTCGCCTACTTGCAATGCTCACACCTACATCGCTCGCGCCATCGTCTATGACTCCGCAAACACGAGGCTACTATTTCATTGTTACCGGGAAACATTATCATGATGAGTTACGATTGTCTTTCGCACTCTTGCGACAACACACGACACTGCCTATTTGCATCGCATCTGAAGTGCCTCTCGGCTTGGGATGCGAATTTGAAGTTCGCATCATAGATCCGCATTTCTCGTACTTCGACAAAGTTCATTACCTCGGCAACACGCCATTTGATGAGACGGTCTATCTTGACTCTGATGTCTCATTGTTCCACTGTATGGATGAAGTGTTTGACGGTCTTTGCGGAGCCGACTTATTGGCAAGCCATGAAGCGTCCCTCGGACTGGGGCCCCTCAGCAAACTCGCCAACATCCCCCCCTCATTCCCCGAACTCAGCAGCGGCATGATAGTTTACAGGAAGTCCGATGCCTTCCAGAAGCTCATGAGCTGCTGGGTCGATGAATACCGCCTTTTATTGAAGACTCATGGCATTAAGGAAGATCAGCCATCATTCCGGCGTGCCCTTTTCTTGACAAATATAAAGTTTTCTGTTTTGCCCCCAGAATATCACTATATTCCCGCTAGCTTTACACGTGTAGTTGGGGAGAAAGTGTTCAGCGTACATAATCACGACTTTTCCCGAGCTCGGACTATCGGGCTAGCCTTCAATACCCGGGCATTAGGAGATTACTCAGGGTACGTTGATGGACTTGGCGTCTTCCGCAATCCCTGGGCAATGACCTTCAGGGAGGTAGTTGCTTTCACGTCTCAGACTGCTCGGCTCCTGACCTTCTTACTTTTTAGATCCGCTTACATTGCCAGCAAACGGCTGTGGAAACACCGCTGATACTCGCAGGTTTACCCCTCCCTTCGAGCCCATCAACACGACGTTCATTTCCTCCGCAGCGCAGTTCTTCGGCCGATTCAGGATTGGTTACACGATGGCCATCCTCAAAACGAACTGCTCACGCACACAACCACACTATCCCTAACCCAGGGGGCTGATGCCGCCTTCAAGGCTCCCGCTTCAGCAATGAGTCGAGTGCGTGAAGCGAATCTCCGGCAAAGACGAAGGGTGGCGAATCTACATATCGGAAATCACGATTGCAGAGACCCGCTCTAGACGAGGAGCCTCTTGAAGTCGAATCCCCTGCGACCGTTCGCTCACCCGGCGATAAGCACCTGGCTCCCAGATTGAGCCACAACGGGCCAACACGCGCAGTGGATGCGCTTCAAGACCCCTCGAAAGAGTGTCGCGGGGGCATCAAATCGAGTTTGTCAACAAGCTCCTAGCGATTCGCGCACCAGCGTTGCATTAGACTATGCTGTCGGTTGGTAGGCGATTATCGCGTCCCACTTCGTTTTGGGTGGAGCAGAGCACGATAGAGAATATTCGTGGAGGTGCGGCAGATGAAACAAATACTGAAAAGAGTACCAGGCTTACGACCTGCTTATCATTTTATTAGGTACCTTTTCGAGTCTGCTATCTTTCAGTACAAGATGGCAAGATTGAGAATGAGCACTTCTGAGGAAGTGTTTACAGATATTTGTCGTGGAAATAGATGGGGCGGAACCGAATCGGTTTCTGGAGGAGGATCAGATCTATTCCAAACTCGGATAGTTAGAGAAACACTTCCATCTGTTTTGCGAACGTTTTCGGCCCACTCAATGCTGGATATTCCTTGTGGTGATTTTCACTGGATGAAGCATGTTGATTTGGAGAGCATAGATTACACCGGTGCGGATCTTGTCATGGATCTAGTCAGGCGGAACAGCCAACAGCACCAATCGCCCAATGTTCACTTCTGCAAGCTGAACTTATTAGAGGATAAGCTCCCGAAAGTTGATGTAGTGTTCTGCCGCGATTGCCTTGTGCATTTGTCTTTTAAGGATGTTCTCATCGCGCTGCATAACATATGCGGCAGTGATTCCACATATCTTTTTACAACAACCTTTACGAGTCGTCAGCATAATTCCGACATCGTAACAGGTGCGTGGCGGACTCTCAATTTACAAGTTGCCCCTTTTTCATTTCCGCCGCCACTCATACTAATAGATGAGGAATGCACAGAAGGTGATGGGGCGTTTGGCGACAAGTCGTTGGGTCTATGGAAAGTATCGGACATCAGAGAATCTTTGACAAAACACTCCAACTGATTGAGAAGCGTCCCGGCGAATCCGAGACGAAGGCTTGTTGAAGCTACAGCGAGCGACACGTATTGAATCCATATGCCTTGGCCGGTGATGAGATTTGAGACATCGAGGAAGGGCCGTGACGAATACGGTTCTCGGTGATTTCGCGAAAGGAGCGTTCGACCATATTAAGCCGGGAACTGCTGGTGGCGGTAAGGCATCGGGGATTACGATCCAACCAACCACGCACTTTGAGGTGCTTCTGCGTGGAAGCGTTGTTGCAGATAAGATATGCCTCGGTTTCGACTGGCGTAACGTGGTCGGCTGACGCTGAGACACGTCAGCCCTTTCTGATGACGGGTGGCGGCCATCGCACATACTGATCACTTGGCCATCGGCGACCCCGTTGCGTTTGTAATCGTGGGTCAGGGTGCCGCTGGGACACGGCTTCAAGGAGGGCACGGTTGAGTCCGGTCCAGGACTTGAATCCTTAGCTGGAGCAAAGTGGCCGCTGCTGTTTGAGTCCGTGCCGTTTCCAGATTCCGCCCACGGGACGCTCGCTGAAACCCCTGCGGCCGCGGCCTTCTTCCGCGTGCTCCATTCGGTCGCATTGTTCGCTTTCCCGCAGCGTCTCCTCGATGACCGACTCCATCATGGCCGAAGTGATGTTCGGCTTCCGCCCCCGCCGTGGTGTGTCCTTGGCCAATGCCGGCAGTCTTCCGTTCGCGCCCACTCGGCGCCTTGGCCTCGGTGATCTGGAACTCCTCGACAATCTGCTTGTTCTTCCAGCTTTGGCCCGCGAGCAGCACGATGCAGCAGCGCTCGATCATCCTCAGCGCCTCGCTCCGGGCTCGGAGTCGGGTCTCCAGTCTGGCTCATTGGTCAGGGTTACAACTACAGGTTGTGAGGCACCCAACTCGTTACCTCCGGACAAAGACATGTCTTCGGATCGATAATCGTAACTATTAACACCGCACTGCCCGAGCCACAAGGTCGCCTGAAACATCTCTGCCCACCGGCGTTAAGGGATTGCTGCACTATGTGGGAGCGTCGCTAAGCCGGTGTAGCATCCGTAGACGCCCCGCCATTGGCTTGATCACCGCAGCCTATTTTACGGGAGTTGATGCAGCCTTCAGGACCGCTGCATCGGCGTAGATCGATTGCATCAAGGAAACTTCAGGTGCTGGCCACCAAGCTCGATAGAGAAGAATGTCGCCATTCTTCACACCCTCCACTACGGCTGCCCGCCGAGCAACATCTTCCAATCTACCGTCGGCAATATTTATGACAGAGAACGCATCCGGGTAGAGTTCCCGGATACTATCGTTGGTTCGCAAGACATCCATATTGGCTTGATTGTACGGCGCTGTAGCGCCATAGTACTGCGCATTCTCCCATTCCGGAATCATCAAGACATTGGGAAACTCTTGCTGCAAAGCCCTGAACATGGTGTGCGCAAGTGGACCACCTCCTCCCCAGATATTACTATCGATATAGAAGAGAGTGACACCCCAACGCGTTGCGGCATAAGATATGCGTTTCTTTAGCAGGTTGAACAATTCTTCATCTTGGTCGGTCCGGGTTTGATCATAGAGATTTGCCTGTGTCCACGTATGGGGGGCACTACAGACATAGCCCCGAAGAGGATATGGAGCATCCAGTTTAATGAATTTATCAGAGAATGGGTAATTACTGCTCTCAGCCCGACAGTCCTTAGGAGGGATATTGCCCACTCCAAACTTCATGGGACGCAATGTAATGCCAACACGGTAGCCAGCGTTTCGGAACAGCGCAAAGAAGTCATCTGCAATCGCATCCATCTCCGGGGCGATTGCCGGCAGCGTCTCAGGGGCTCCAACATACGTAAACGCATGATCAAACTCCTGTCCCTCGAGATCCCAGACGATGAGGCCCTGTGGTCTTGGATTGACTGCGTTCATGCGGCTAATGACTCCGTTGGCTTGGCTCAGCATTGTCGACCGGAACGTTGCTGGGTCTGAAACGTTGAGGAGCGGATCCCAGGCGTAGCCTCGGGGGTTCGTTCGGCTGCGTTTAGATCCCTCAGAAATAAACCAATTGCCGATAGGGCGACGATCTGGCCAGTTGAGTAGCGACGGAAATACGGCCCGATAGTTATCAAAGGCTTCTGGGGCTAGCGACTGTGCCGTGGCCTCTGCTGGTCCGAAGCGGATGAAGTAGCTATACGTACGGCTAGATCTTGGCGGAATAGGATCCTCGTTGACCTTTTGCTTCGCACTACTCTCAAATGAGCGGGCTGTCTGATTACTCAATGTGAAGGGAAAATACAATTGATTGATTTCGTTGTAGTACGATCCAAGGGTACCGGAGGAAGGTAATTGCTGCCACAGTGCGACACTCCCCCATGTTCCTTTCAAAAGCCCAACTGTCAGTCCGTCAGCCGTAGTCGGATTGATCGAAATCCCGTAATGCAAAGTGCGGCCCACGATGGGCGATGGCAATGTTAGTGGAGCGAAGGTGAGGTTGATCTGCGCGAGAGTGGATGTGGGGTCATCATTCCGGATAGTAGTGTCCACTCGGAACGTTCGAGCATCGACGGCAGCACAGTCCCATCGGATTGTAAATTGTTGTGGTTGATTGGCGTTGTATATATGTTGAACCCAATCTGAGCCGCTACTACGGCTTGCACCGCTGGGTGTTCGCCATCCTATTTGCGTTTCCGTCCCATCGGGAGCCCGGAAGATGCCGCCCTTTAGAATGTGATTGCTGCCAGAAGCTGGCTTGGCGTAGAAGGATGTTCCCTGGTAGCTGAGAGTGGATAACCCGTTCTCGTCAAGGCTAAACTCCAGATCGGACGTTTCGAGTTGCGCCGTTGCCTCGGCGGTCTTCAGGGGAATGGCGGCGCTTGTGGCTATGACGACCACTTTCTGCGGAGTCTTGATGGTGGCCGGTGCTGTATAGATACCCGTTGCGCTAACGCTACCAACAGTCGGCGAGAGGGACCACGTCACCCCCTTATTTGGCGTACCCGCCACTGTCGCCGTGAACTGTTGCGATTGGCCTGCCTTCAGTTTGGCGCTGGGTGGCGTCATGGTGACGCTGATGATCGGAACCAGGGTTAGGATCGCCTTCGCCGTCGCGCTAGACATTGCCATACTTGTTGCCACCACCTCGACCGTTTGCGGTGTCTCCAGCACACTCGGCGCCGTGTAGACTGCCGTGTTACCGCTGGTCGAGATTGTACCAACTGCGGGGCTCATTGACCACGTTACGTTTGTATTCATGGACCCGGTGACGGTGGCTGTTAGGGCTTGCGTTTGGGATGCATTGAGCGTGGCAGAAGCCGGGGTTAAAGAGATCGTTACCGGTTGCGGTTTAAGAGTGATCCTGGTACTGGCGAAGCGGGTGGAATCCTGCGCGCTGCGCGCGACAATGTCAACCGTCTGTTCAGCAGTCACCGCGGAAGGAGCGGTATAGACCGCCGTTGTCCCATTGGGGACGAGGATGCCGACGGCGGGGCTCATGCTCCAATTGACGGCTGCGGTGCTGGTGGAACCCGTAACGGTCGCCGCGAGTGCTTGAGTCTGTGATGGCGTCAGGATAGAGGTGGCGGGGTTGATCGTGACGCTAATCGGCGCCGGTGCGATTAGGTTGACCGTGGCGGTTGCCGTCCGGAGGGGATTCACGAGACTGCGAGCCATGACAGTCACCGTTTGCGGTGATGTGATCGTGGACGGGGCGGTGTATAGACCGGCGCTCGAGATCGTCCCACGGTTCGTCCCACTGAGGGACCAAGTGACGCGCGTATCCGTATTGCCCGTTACCGTAGCGGTGAACTGCTGCTTCTGCGCCGCGCTGAGGTTCGCATTTCGTGGAGCCAGGGTAATGGCGAGGTCCGGGTAGACGGTAATCGTCCGCGTGCCAAACTTCGTCGGGTCGTCCATGCTTCGGGCCGTGACCACAACCGCATACCCTGTCGGAACAGTCGCCTGTGTAGTGTAGAGGCCGGTGGTTGATATGGAGCCAAGCGGAGCGCTAAGCGACCAAGTCACTGACGTTTGTGTGGTTCCGGTGACCACCGCCAGCATCTGCAAGGTACTGCCGGCCGTTATGCTCGATGCGGTTGCCGCGACGCGGACGGTTATCTGAGCGTTTGCGCTGAGACCAAGGCTCGCAGCAAGGGCGAATAGAGCGGTCGCGCGGGCTACCCGGCGCCGATTAAATACTGGTACCTCTAGTATGACTGTAGGCATGAACTAGTCCTTCCCTTCGGTCTGATGCGGGGCGAGTGAATGGCTTCGCACCCTGCAGTGCGTTGCTATGAGACTAGTTATCGGGTTCACCAATGTCGCTGCTACCTGAATTCAATGCCCCATTTCGCCCTATGGCCCGAGTAGTACTTGTAAACGGCGACTGTGCATGTAGCGCAAATAGTTGGCCCCAGACATCACTCAGTCTGGAAAATCTGCACTAAACTAGAGCATTGAGCTGTGGCGCAACCGCCTTTCCTCGCAGATGCTGGTCGTTTTTGATATTAGCGCGATCGCCTTCCTTTTGGCCCTGCTGCTGACGCCGCTGGTCCGTGATCGCGCGATTGCACTCGGCTTGGTGGACAAGCCAGATAACGTGCGCAAGACGCATGAGCATCCGATTCCGCGTGTGGGTGGTATCGGTGTGGTCGTGGCGTACGTTATCGCCATTGCTTTCATAGCGTTTGCCCCTTATCGGAATCTCACGATCGACCTGCCGCGCGGCATCGCGGCTTCGCTAGCTTTGGCCCCGGCGGCCGGGGTGGTCTTTTTCACCGGATTGGCTGACGACCTTTGGGGTTTGCGGCCCTGGCAGAAGTTGGCCGGTCAAGTGGTGGCGGCCTTGTTGGCCTATTCGGCCGGATTCGGGGTTCAGGTTTTTCGTGGGCAGCCATTAGGAGAGTGGGCCTCAGTATTGATCACTGTTGTTTGGTTGATTGGCTGCTCCAATGCTCTCAATCTAATTGATGGAATGGATGGCCTAGCAGCTGGCGTCGGCATTTTTGCGACCATGACCTCGCTGGTGGCCGCCTTAGTTCATGGCAGCGTAGAACTGGCCATTGTGACGGCTCCGCTGGTAGGGGCGCTGCTGGGCTTTCTGCGGTATAACTTCAATCCGGCTTCCATCTTTCTGGGGGATTGCGGCAGTCTCTTGATTGGCTTTCTGCTGGGCTGTTTTGGAGCCCTCTGGAGCCACAAGTCCGCCACCGTTCTGGGCATGACGGCCCCCTTGATCGCCATGGCGATGCCGTTGCTCGATACCGGACTGGCCGTGGTGCGGCGCTTTCTGCGGCGGCAGCCGATCATGTCGGCGGACCGGGCCCATATCCATCACCGCCTACTCGATCAAGGGTTCACGCCCCGGCGGGCAGCGCTGCTGCTCTATGCCGGTTGTGGCGTGGCGGCCGCACTCGCGTTACTGCAAGACATGACGAATGAACGGTTTGGTGGTTTAATCATCATTCTGTTCTGTGCCGGCGCCTGGCTGGGAATCCAGCACCTGGGGTATGCCGAATTTGGGGTCACCAGCCGCATGATTTTCCGGGGTGCGTTTCGTGACATGGTAAAGGCACAAATGCTCTTGCAGCAGTTTGAGCGGGAGTTGGAGAAGTTCGTTTCGTTTGATGAGGCTTGGCAGGCCATCTCGGAAACCGGTCAAGAGCTGGGATGGATGGGGGCGCGGATGCGTTGGGGGGGCCAGGTTTATGATTCTCTATCTGTACCTGAGGTGACGGCGGCCGGCCTTTGGCAGGTTCGCGTGCCTCTGCCGGATGAGCAGTTCCTCAACCTATACTATGATCCGCAGCGTTCGATTCATCCGGTACTATTTTCCACCTTTCCGGTACTATTGGAACGCTATTTCAAGAACGGGAAGTTTTCCAACTCGCCTGCCTTAGTCCGCCCGCAAGACGCGCACGCCATTGAAACGGTGTAGTTTGACGTTGCGTTGCCGTCTCGACTTGTCCTGCTAGTGCCTTGGTTCGCACTCGCCGATAATCATCGTAAAATTGAACGAGCAATATATGACTCCGCTTTCCTCCTCCCGGTCCCTACGTGGCTTTTGGGCCTGCCTAACTGCCGCAGTGTTGTTCACCATCACTGGTTGCGGCTCATCCTCAAAGGAGGATTTTCTCCGGCGGGGCCAGGAGTTCCTGAAGCAAGGCAAGTTGGATGACGCAGCTCTCGAGGTCCGTAAGGCGATCCAGAAGGACACCAACTTCGGTGAAGCCTATTTGGCGCTGGGCCAAGTTCTGCAACAGCAGGGCAAGGGGAATGATGCACTCTTGATTCTGCAACGGGCCCAGCAATTGCTGCCCGCCTCAGAAGAAGCCAAGGTAGTTCTGGGGCGTCTGGCCCTGGATGGCTTGCTGGCCCTGCCGCAGCGTCCGCCGGTTCTTTATGAAACCGCCACCCGCATGGCGGATCAGTTGTTGGCCGCTAACGCCACTTCATTTGAAGGACTGCGGCTGAGGGCGTATCTGTCGCTGCTGGATTCCAAGCCGGGCGAAGCAGCGGCACTCTTTGAGAAGGCGCTTGCCGCAAAGCCGGACCAACCCGATGTCGTCACCAGCCGTGTTCAGGCACTGTTGCAGGACCGCCAACCGGAACAGGCCGAGGCGTTCGCACAGAAGTATCTTTCCGGAGCCCTGAAGCAGTATGGCCCACTCTACGACCTGCTCTACGCCCATCTGATTGAAGCCCGGCGGCCGGATGAGGCCGAGCGTCTTTTGCGGACCAAGATCGATCGCGACCCGAAGAATGCCTTCGCGGTGATCCAATTGGCCGACCACCTGGTGAGCCAGAAGAAGACTGCCGAGGCGGATGCTCTTCTGGGCGCCTTTGTGGCCAACACGGCTCAGCATCCCGAGGCGCCCTTGGAGGGCGGCGATTTTTATGCCCGCTCCGGCCGAGTGAGTGAAGCGCTCGCCATCTACCAGAAGGGCCTAGCGGCCCAGTCCGACAAAACCCAGCGGGCCACCTACCAACAGAGGATCGTGCGGCTGCAGTTGGCTTCCGGCAAGACAGCCGAAGCAGCGGCCTCACTGGAGGCAATGCTGAAGGAGTCACCCGACGATCCCGGTACCCTGTTTGCCCGGGCCGCCCTGCGGCTGTCCAGCAACCAGCCGGCTGACAACAAGCTGGCATTGGCCGACCTCACTGCCTTGGTGGCTAAGTATCCCGACGACGCCAGCTATCGCACTGCCTTGGGCCGGGCGCAACGTCAGCTGGGAGACGAGCGCGCTGCCCGCACTATCTTCCAAGAGGTGCTGACGCGTTCACCGCGCAGCGCGGAGGCACTCCAAGAGTTGGCGGATCTCGCGCTACGTGACCGCAATCCCGCCGAGGCACTCCAGTTCGCTGACCGCGCCCTGGCTTTGGCACCCACCAATGCCCGGACCCGGTTGATTCGTACGTCCGCCTGGGCGCAGCAGCAGCGCTTTGGCGAAACCCGGGCAGAACTGCGGCGCCTGGAGTCTGAGTATCCGCGCCTATCCGAGGTGACCCTCCAACTGGGCTTGCTGAACATGGCCGAGCAGAAGTTTCCAGAGGCAGAGCGGACGCTGACGGGCCTAGTCAAGAACAACGATCCCCGCGCCGTCCGGGCGCTGGCCAGCCTCCGTATTCGCCAAGGCCAGGCGCAACAGGGGGTTGCTCTGCTGACGCAAGACATTCAGCGGACCAACAATGTCGAGACACGGGAAGTATTGGTCACTGCGGCCATTGAGGCCCGGCAGCCGGAGCTGGCGCTAACGACCGCCCAGAAGCTGACCGTGGACTTTCCCGCTCATGCCCCCCATTGGATCCGGTTGGGCCAAGTACATCAAGGCCAAGACCGGTTAGCGGACGCGATCGTAGCTTTTCAGAAGGCTGAATCACTGAGCCCGGCAGATCACGTCGCACCGGCCTTGCTGGGTGAAGCACTGGAACTGTCTGGCCGCTATTCCGACGCAGTAGCGGCGTTCCGGCGCGCCCTTCAGGCCAGCCCCAACACCGCGTCCATCATGAATAATCTCGCCTGGAACCTGATGCTGGCTAACACGAAGCTGGATGAAGCACTGACGTTGTCCCAGACAGCAGTCAAGAAGGAACCGGAAAACCCGCTGTTTACCGATACGCTGGGCATGATCTACCTGAAGTCCGGCAAGGCGGACAGTGCCCTGCAGTTGCTCCGCTCATTGCTGCGCAAGTACCCCAAGAACCCCACCTTTCAGCTCCACGCCGCCCTCACGCACAAGGCGTTGGGACAGCAGCAGGAAGCCCGGGATCTGCTGGAGTCTGCCCGGAAGAACAAACCCAGCGAGACAGAGCTAAAGGAAATCGACGCCGCGCTGCGCTAACGATAAGTTCTATAACCTCCAGTACCGTCATGAATACTGTCACGGCGTAGCGTGCCGCAAGTGCGCCAGTACCGGGCGACACAGTACCATTGAAGCCGCCTCATCGTCTACTTGAACGGCTTTATTATCAGGGGTTCCAACGATGCTCTCGATGGTTGGAGCTCTGCCGCTGCCTATTCATGGCCCGATTCGGGCCATTGTTACTACTAGTACCACTAGCAACAGACACTTGCATTACCGCCTATTCCCGTGCATTTTACTTTGACTTAGCTCTCTCTAGCTGTCTATACTTACTTATCTCTCAGGTTGATCTTGAGGAAGATTGAGAAAGGAAAACAACATTTCGAAATGAAATCTACGAATCTCGCCCTTCGAATCGCGTCGTTTGCGGTCATTACCGCCGGCCTCGCGTCAGCGGCCCGGGCTCCGCTGCCCGACAACTCCGCTTATGTGGGGTTACCCAACCCGAAAACAGTGTCCTTTAGCGGTCGCGTCGGCTCTGCCGCCGGCGGCGGCGGCGGCGCTTTTGCCGGTACGGTCACTCCCAACCCGGCGAACGTGTTAGGAAACCTGGAGACCACGTTTTGGTGTGTTGACTCTCAACTGTTCTTCAATACGAACGAACAGAATTTGAAGGCCAACATCACCCGGTTGGACCAGGTTGCCGGCGCTGCCGCCAACACCGTCCGGTATCAGGAGATCAGCGCCCTGGCACCGACCGCTCCGGGTTGGACCAACGACGTCAATGGCGCCGCTGCCGGTTTGGTGTCCGCCACTGAGCGGTTCCGGATGGCGGCCTACCTGGTGTCGCAGTACGACGGCTTCTCCTCGAACCCGGTTGCCATGACCGGCACCGCCAAGAATGACGCCCTCCAGAAGGCCATTTGGGCGATTATGCATAACAATGTTTCGCCGGCCGGTGGCACCAGCACGTTCGATCTCGTGACGGGTGCAGACAATACACTCGCTTTGCAGCAGGCGAAGAGTGATTACTGGCGCCAACAGGCCGTTGCGAACTACGCCACTGTCGATATGACCAGGTGGGCCGTGGTGAGCTGGATCGCGGACGGCGGAATCCTGGAAACCAATCCGGATAGCGCGGACAAGCAGACCTTCCTGGTTCAGGTTGTGCCCGAGCCGGGCTTCTACGGCGCGCTGGCGCTGGGCCTGAGTGGCTTGGTGGTGGCGGTTCGCCGTCGCAACACCAAGGCGTAGGCAAAACAGCAAAAGCAGTAAAAGCAGTATCGGAGCAGAAACGCCCGGAGCAATCCGGGCGTTTTCATTTTTTGCTCAGGGCTTTACTAGACGCCTTTCACCCAATCCGCGTCCATCTCCGCCGCAACCGAGCGTTGCAGCAGGCTGATGGAGACCACCAGCCGGTAGTCTTTCTGGAACTTCTCAAGTATCCCTTCCGTGCCGGCCAGCGGGCCGTGTTCGATGCGTACTTTCTGGCCCACCTTCAGGAAGGCGCGCGGGAACAACGGGACGGTGGAGTTCACGAGTTTACGCAGGGTTTCGATTTCGGCTTCGTCGACGATGGTGGGTTCTTGGCCCTGGCCGACGATCTGCACGACCCCAGGGGTCTGCATCACCATGAGCCAATCGCGCGGATGCTGAAAGCGGGCGAAGACGTAACCGGGGAACAAGGGCTGATCAACCACCTTTACCCGGTCCGTCCAGTTGCGGCGGATCTTGTACGAGGGCAGAAAGCACTCCAACCCTCTCAGCGCGAGTGCGCCACTGGCCTTTTTCTCGAAATTGGAACGGACGCGCAGGGCGTACCAAGGGGCCACGAGCGCTGAAGATTCGGGAGACAACGCCACCTCCCCGCTGTTCGATTCATGGTTCATGGTCCGTCAATCCTCAACGACTCTTCTGGGTGGCGGCACGCTGGCGTTGGGCGGCGCTGACGTTGGCCAGCTCCGGGGCATTGAGGACCGATAGGTCGCACTTGCCAAAGTACCCGGCGACGCAGTTTTCCACGTTACGGCGCTTCCGCCCGGCAGCGACGGCTTTCGCTTCTTCCGGCGTCAGCACGATCGGGTCACAGTTGTTTGAGCCACTCAGGCAGCGGTCGTAGTTCCGCTTGCGGCTTCCATTGGCCACTTGCACCGCATCAGATGGCGCTAGGGCGGACGGGTCGCATTGGGGCTGGCCGTTGAGGCAGAACTCGACGTTACGGCGCTGCCGGCCGGTGGCCACCGTGGTCTTCTCCGTCGCGCTCAACAGAAGTGGGTCACACTTGGGAGAGACATTACTACAGAGCTCAAAGTTCCGGACTTGCCGCGCTTTGTTCACCGCCTCCGATTCGGACTGATTCAGCAGGACCGGGTCACACTGCGCAGTACCTTCCAGGCAGTTCTGGAGATTCCGCTTCCGGCGCTCACCGGCCACTCGCTTAGCCTCCTCCTGCGTCAACACCACCGGCTCACAATTGGCCGACCCAGCCAGGCATCGCTCCAAATTGCGGCGGCGGAAAAAAGACTGTGCCGCCAACTGGTCTTCGTGCGATAGCGCGGTGGGGTCACAACCGGGGGCACCGCTGCGGCACGATTCGCTGTTGCGCCGGCGGCTGACCTCCGCAACTTGGGCGATCTCATCCGGGCGTAAACTACTGACATCACAGCCTGGAAGACCCTTCAGGCAGCGGTCCAGGTTGGAATCGGGCGTAATCGGTCGGGATTGTCCGCCAAGGGACAGGGCCAAGGCCAAACCGAGGCCAAAAAGTTTGGCCGCGGAGCCAATTTGACAGTTATGGTACGAAATAGCGTGCAAACAAGGGCCCGGTTGCATTACAACTAAGAGAAGCTCCTCATGAAGATCCTAACAGGCCCAGTCGCCAGTTCGCATCCGCTACCTGTCCCGGCAACGGCCACTTTCCCACCCTTCTTGCTGGGGATATTCGCGGCACTGCTGGTGCTGTGCTACTGGCCCATGCTCCGTATGACGGGTGTCATTCTGGTCTCGAGCGAAGACATGGCCCACGGCTTGTTCGCGCCGCTGGTATCGCTCTATCTGGTGTGGGAATTGCGGGAGCAGATTCTCAGACCCTCCGTTCGGCCGAGTTGGTGGGGGGGAACGGCTTTGACCTTGGCCGCTTTGTTGGGAGTCTTGTCCACCGTGGCCAATTCGTCCACTTTCTCAAGGTTCGCCTTCTTGATCTCGCTGGCCGGTTGCGCGTTGTTGTTTGGCGGCTTCAACTTGCTCCGCCGGCTCTCTTTCCCGCTGTTCTTACTGCTGTTTACATTCCCGGTGCCCGAAGTTCTCTACGGGCAGATTACGCAACCACTTCAGCTGCTGGCCAGCAGTCTTTCAGAGCTGGCGTTTGAGTTGATCGGCTTTGGCGTAATGCGCGACGGCAACATCTTGCAATTGGCACACATGCGGTTGAACGTCGTGGAAGCCTGTAGCGGACTCCGTTCGTTGATCACGCTGACGTTTTTCTGCATAGTTTACGCTTACTTCATGGAGCCGCGCGGGTGGGTGCGTGGCGTGGTGGTGGCTTTGGCCATCCCGGCGGCGATCTTCGTGAACGTCTTACGCATTACTTCCACCGGCGTCCTGGGCAAGTACAATCCTGCTTGGACGAAGGGCACGTATCATGACATGCTGGGATGGTCAGGCTTTTTTGTGGGTTTTGCGTTGGTCGCTCTATGCCATTGGATGTTGAACAAGCTGATCAAACCGCACGCCGCGCCGGTGGCAGCGCAATGATCGACAGGCGAATCTGGCTGCTGTGGGGGGGCGTGGCCATCCTGGCCGCGCAGGCGGCGGCTTCGTACACGCTGGAGCGGAAGCCCTATCTGCCGGTCACACCGCCATTGGCCAGCCTGCCCCTGCGGCTGGGAGAGTGGTCCTTCACGCAGGATGGCGTGATTGAACCGGAAGTGCTGGAGATGTTGGGGCCGGATGATGCACTGACCCGCGAGTTTCAGCTAGCCGGTTCCGCTACCCGCTCCAGCCTGTTTGTCAGCCACTACAAGACGCAGTTGCGGGCCAAGAACGCGCACGACCCCAAGGTTTGCCTCCCGGGCTCGGGCTGGAATCCGCGCGTTTCCCGGGTGATGGATGTGCGCTTGCCAGATGGCTCCACCTTTCCCGTTAACTACTACCGGATCGCCAAAGGAGACGCGGAGGCGGTAGTTCTCTACTGGTTCCAGACTCATGATCAGGCACTGGTCTTTGAGCAGCAACTGCGGGCGCACCGGGTATGGAGTGCGATTCGCGAGAATCGGACCGATATGGCCCTAGTGAGGATCGTCATGCCAGTCGATGAAAAAGGAGTAGAGTTGGCGGACCGCCGTGCCGTCGATCTGGCTACCCTGATTTATCCTGAGATGCGCCCCTACTTCCCTGCTCCAGAGAAAAAGGATCGATGAGACCGACGAAACTGCGCACTGGGCCCATTCGTTGGCTGGCCGTGAATCTGCTGTTGGTGCTGGGTGTGCAGGCCCAGGCACCTCCGGCGGCACCGCCCCGCACGCCTGCGGCTCAGGCGACCGCCCAGGCAGCGACCGCCCAGGCAGCGACCGCACAAACGGTACCGACCGCTCTACGCATCCTGGTGCTGGAGGGCGGCAACGTCATGAATTCGATTCCATTGGGGCGAGCGGTGCCTCCCGTGGTGGAAGTCCGGGACGCGAATGACTTTCCCGTGGAAGGCGCCACCGTGGTGTTTGTTCTGCCCGAGACTGGCCCCGGGGGCACATTTCCCGGCAATCAGACGACCCTGACAACGCGCACCACTTCGCAAGGTCAGGCCACGGCACCGTTCCTGATCAATGGTGTCCTTGGCCGGTTCGAGATCAAAGTAACGGCCACATCTTCCGGCCGCAAGGGCGAAGCCACCATTACGCAGACCAATACCAATGGTGCCTACATTGGCCCGATGATCGCGGCTACGCCCTGGTACAAGAAGAAGCTCACCTGGATCCTGATCGGTGGCGCGGCGGGAGGTGGCATCCTGTCCTGGCGGCTCACCAGCGGAACCAGTTCCGCAAGTCCGACACTGGTGTTGACTCCTGGAGGACCGGTTTTCGGCCGTTAGATGTCTATGACGCCTTCGCGCCTGACTGCCTTGATCCTGATCGCCTCTGGTTTGGCGGGACACGCCCAGACGGCCACGTGGTCGGCCCCTTCGAGCGGCTTCGTGCATGACACCCTGACGGGTGCCATCCGGCCGGTACTCGGTTTTGTGGGAGCCGCCTATCTGGGAGCACCGGTGCTCGAACAGGTGACGCGGTCCAGTTTTGCTCCCAATCAACAGACCGCGATCATTGAGCGTGACGGGGCGATGTGGTGGGCCAGGGATCTGCGCTCACCGGATCGTCTGGAAGCGCTCGATCGGCTGCCCGTGGTCAGGGAGGCACGCTGGGCGACGGATTCGGCCTCTGCCGTGCTCATGACCGCGGAGGAGTTAGTCTGGCTGGTCCAATCCGATACCGCGCCGTTGCTCGACTCCCGCTGGAATCTGGACGGTGAAGGCCGGTGGATGATTCTCGCCGCCGACAGCGGCGCTCAGCGCGTACTGCTCACCCGGGATGAGGGCGAGCAGCGGACGTTATGGCTGGCTTCGCGGAAAGGCCGACCCGTAAAGCTTGAATTCCTGGGCCGTCCCACGGCGGCGGTGTTTCTGGCGGCTTCGGATACCGCGCTGGTGGCCGACGCGGCCTCGCGGCAGATCTTCCGCCTGGCCGCACTCAACACTACCCCCGAGACGGCCGCGCTTTTTGGCTTGAGCGCGGAGGCGGGTGATCCGGTGGCCATCACGCTCTCGCCGGATGCGGCGCGCTTGTTTGTGGCGGATCGCACGGCCAAGTTGATCCGTGTGTTGAACGCCACGACGGGTGAAGCATTGGCGGAACTCCCATTGGAGTTTGCCCCGTGTGAATTCACTCCGGCCGCCCCCGGGCGGTTCCTGCTGAATGTTCGCGAACGGGCCGCGCAGCCGCTGTTTTTCCTGGATACCAACCAAGGCCAGATCTCGTTCGTCCCGGCGGGAGAGTAACGGATGCCGATACAACGCCTCCTCCTGCTCGCTGTGCTGGGCGCCATGGTGGCCCCGGCGCAGTTTCTCGTTCGCGTGGAGCAGAATGGGCAAGCCTTCACCTCCAGCAATGGGTCCGTGCTGGGGTTCAACTCCACTGGCGTTGGCCAGACCTCAAGCGCCGTGGTGCGGGTGACCTATTTGGGTCAGACACGGGCCACCTTCGCCTCCATCCCCCAACTGATCGGTTCAAAGGATTTTTCCACGTCAGCTTTGGAGCCGGTGTCACTCCGGACCAGCATTCCGCTGCAGCCACTGGAGACACTGACCTTCACCCTGCGTTACACACCCACGACCACGGAAGCGGCGGTGGGGCAATTTACCTGGACCTACACCGAGGAGCCCCGCGAAGGCACCACCGGGCCCGCCATCAGCGGCGCTGTGGCCTTCACCCTCACCGGGACCGCACCCAGTTTGGTGGTCAGTTCGACGCTGGCCGACGCCAATGCGACGCCGCTCGCCTCAGGGGCCACGGTGACGCTGCCGGAGACGCTGGTGAACTCCAACGCCGATGTCACCATATCGATTACTAATCGCGGCAGCGGCTCAGGCCAAGTCAACGCCATCAACTTAACAGGCACTGGCTTTCAATTGCTAGCCGTCCCGTTGCTGCCATTCACACTGACATCCGGGTCGGAGTTGCGTTTTGGCGTCCGCTTTACACCCCGCACTCCGGGCGCGGCGACGGCTTCGCTGAAGATCACGCTCGACAAGACCGAACACACCACCACGATTCAGGGCAGTGCGCTCCTGAGCGCATTTACCTACGAGCTATTGCGGGATGGCGTGGCCGCTCCACTGGCCTTGAACGGCCTGGTGGCGTTTGGTGATGTGCGGGTGGGCGAGCGCAGTTCGCTGGTGATCCAGTTCCGCAACGTGGCGACCTTGCCCGCGGTGATCAATAACATCCTGCTGGGCGGCACTGGTTTCTCCATCACCGAAGGCCCCTTTGTCCCGCTCACCCTGCAGCCGCAGGAAGTGCGGACCTTTACGCTGAACTATGTGCCAGTGGAGCCGGTGACATCAACGGTGCGATTGTTGATCGGCAACGATAACTTTACGGTCACTGGGCGCGGAATGGGCGCCCAACTCCGCTATTCCTATGCCGTAGGCGGCGTGGATGTCCCCATCACCACCAACAGTGTTTCATTTCCACCGCTCTCTACCGGACAGACGGCTTCGGTGGCGTTCACGGTTTCCAACCGCGGCACCGCTGCCGGATCAGTGGTGAGCGTGGGCGTGCTGGATACCCGCGGCGTGTTCCGCTTGCGCTCCCTACCGGCTCTACCGGCCACGGTGGACCCCGACGGCCGCTTTACATTCCTGGTCGACTTCACGCCGCTGGTGGCGGGGCAAGCCACGACGACGCTGGTCATTGATGGCACTGGTTTTGTGCTGAATGGCTTCTCCGCTGCACCGCCACCACTGCCGAGCTACCAGTTTACGGGTGCTTCGGGCGTGCAGCAGCCCTTCCAGCAGCCCTCGTTTGGTTTGTCGCTGAACACGACCTATCCGCAGGCGCTGCGCGGCGTCCTGACGCTGAGCATCACCCCCGATAACTTCGTCACCGATCCCGCCGTGCAATTCTCTACCGGCGGCCGGACGGTGGCCTTTACCATTCCCGCCAACACGCGGGAGGCCGTCTTCCCCAGCGGTGCAAACCGCCTTCAATTGCAGACCGGTACCGTGGCGGGCGCCATTGTGATTGAGCCAACCTTCGTTACGGAGAATGGCACCGATCTGACACCCCCAACGCCCACGCGGCTCAGCCTGAACATCCCGCGCACGGCCCCTGTGCTGCTGGCAGCCCGGGTTTCGACGCGCTCCGCCACCGGGTTGTCGATCAACGTGACCGGTTACGCCACCGGACGATCGCTGACCAGCCTGGAGTTTGAATTCAAGGGCGATGAGACCACCACCCTGGGCACGGCAAAGTTTACCGTCAGCGTCAGCGCCGAGGCCCTGATCTGGTTCCAGAGCGCCGCCAGCCAATCACTGGGGGGACAGTTCACCGTCGATGTACCCTTCACACTGCGCCTGGATGGTGGCACCTCGACTCCCACCACCGACATCACGGCACGGCTGAAGAGCGTCACGGTTCGGGCGGTCAGCGATCTGGGCCCCTCGAACACGCTGCAAGTGGCCATCCAGTAACGCCCAGCCTTACGGCTGACCCAACGCGAAGACAGAGCGCAAACAGAATACAGCTGGCTGATCGCAGTACTATTGGTCCTACTAAACTACTCAACGCGTTTGGTACTTGTCATACTTGGCACCCACTGATAGTGTTAGATATCGCGATGTGCCACTTCTCCACCATGATGCGCTTTTCGACAGTTTTTCTGTTTGTGACAGCCGCATCGGTTTGGGCGGGGTTCACGGTGCCTGCCGGTCCCTGGCAGCAGTTGCCCAATCCGCTGGCAGTTTCCGGCGAAAGGATTGTCGATGCCAACCGCAACATCGCGGGCAATCAGACAGCCTACTGGAACAACAATACCGCTGACGGCACGACGTGCAAGAACATTGGATGCATTGTCACCGGCCGGGTGGCCTCCACGGCTTCTGATCCATTGACCAACGCCATCTGGAGGGACGCTGCTTACATCGCCAATACCGATGGTACGGCGGTGACGAATGTATACTTTCAGGGCAGTGTCTCTGGTCCGGCTGTGCTGAATGGCGAAATCACCTCCCTCAAGGCCAGGAGTTGGGTGGGCTGGTATGACGCCACTTTGCCGACTTCGGAACTCACCTCCGCCAATTTCGGCACGAAGTGGGGTGTGATCTTTAAGGGCTCTGACAGTGTTGGTAAGCAGGCCAACTTCTCTCCCACCAACCAGTTTGGCTTTTGGTATTTGGCCGGCTTCTCGAATACGGACAAGACCTCCACGGAGCTCTCCGCTGCTCTGAAGACCGACACAGCCCGCTTTACCCAAAGCTCCAAGAACACCGCGGGGGCTGGCCAGACTACGCAATACTTCACCTATTTTGCGGAGAACCTAGCCGCCGTCAACGCATCCACGCTCAACTTGTTGATTTCCGCCGAAGATACGATTCGCGGTGACATGGACTACAACGACACCATCTTCCGGGTGACGTTTGTGCCGGAACCGGGCCTTTACGGGGCACTGGCACTGTGCCTGGGCGCTCTCATGGCGGCCATTCGCCGCCGCGCTGCCCGATAACCGCCAACCCACCCCAGGTCATCTGGTATCAGTGGCTGACCGCTTCGAGGGTACTATGCGTACCCTGCATCGTCCAGTGACATGTAAACACCTTTGGTACTATTCAAGGGCATCTTTGTCCAGTAACATAGACCTATTGGTGAGCGTTGACTTCGCCAATAGACGGTTTACGAGGTTTCGAAAGCCCAATCATGAACAAATTCGCCCTAGCGCTGCTTCTCACCCCGGCCTCACTCACGTGGGCCCAATTCACTCTCCCCTCCGGCCCGTGGCTGGCTCTTCCAAATTCTGTAGTCATTTCTGGCGAGAAGATTGTTGATACAGATGTCAGCACGCCCGGCAATCAGACATCTTATTGGAACAACAACACGGACGACGGCTCTACCTGCCGGAACGTGGGTTGCTTTGTGACCAACGTCGGCTCCCCAGCCAACAGCCCCAACTGGCAGGGCGCGGCTTACCTCGCCAATAATGATGGTTCGGCAATCAGTAATATTTCCTTCCAAGGAACAGCGTCAGCTCCGAACCCGACCTTGCTGGCGGAGATCGCGGGCTGGGCACCCCGGAACTGGATCGGCTGGTACGATTCGTCGAAGTCCATCGCTTCGCTGACTACTTCCGACTTTGGTGTCATCTTCAAGGGTTCAAATACTGTTGGTGACACGGTGGCCTTTTCGCCGGCCGGCACTTTCGGCTTCTGGCTGCTGCCTAACTATGGCGACTCCAGCCAAGACGGGCAGTCCGCCGGCACCGTTCTGGCCGCGCTCAAGAGCTCTGGACGTTTTTCAGAGAGCAGCAAGAGCACGGGCGGTGGACAGCAACAGTTCGCCGTTTTTGTCGAGAATATCGGCAAAGTTGTTCCTTCTCAAACTTCGCCTTTCGTCGCGTTGATCGGCGTTGAAGACACCAACCTCCCGGGCGGCGATCAGGATTACAACGACGCCATCTTTAAGGTAACGCTGGTGCCGGAGCCGGGCTTCTATGGGGCCCTCAGCCTCGGTTTGACTGGCCTCGTCTTCGCCGTGCGCCGCCGCCGGGCGTCGCGCTCGTAGTTTCGTCAGAGAACAGATAGTACATTCCTCCCTTGTATGGTGTCCCAGCGATGGGGCACCATACTCATTTAAGGCCATGTTTCGCATTACCTTCATCATCACGCTCACCCTGCTTGCTACTGGCTGCCGTAATGCCCAGCACTATCTGGATAGCGGCAAGCAGCATGCCACGCAGGGCGAATGGACGGAAGCAGTTCTCGATTTCCAGAAAGCCATCCAGAAAGAGCCCAACCAGGCTGAGGCTCACTTCCAGTTGGGCGAGGCTCTTCTTAAGCAAAACAACTGGCGAAGCGGCCTGCCGATGCTGGCACGAGCCACGGAGTTACAATCCGGCAACGCCACCTATCGGCGCCGGTTCACTGACGTTGTCTTGACACTCTACTTAAGCGACCCGCGCCACCCCCAAGCATTTCTTGACCGCCTGCAGAAGCTGAGCAGCGAGGATCTGGCGAAGGACCCCAAGTCTCCTGACGGCCTGCGCGTGCGTGGGTTCATCTACCTCACCGACGGTAAGTACGACCTGGCCATGGCTGACTTCAAGCACGTGCTCGCCGCCCGGCCCGGCGATGCCGAGATCAGCCTGGCGATGTCCAAGCCTTTCATGATTGAGAAGAGGTTTGCGGAGGCCGAGAAACTTCTCCGCGAGGGTTTGGCAAAGCATCCTGACGCGGCGGAGTTGTATACGGTTCTTTACGCACTCCTACGCAGCATCGGCCAGACGGACGCGGCGGAGCAACTGCTGGAAGATCAGGTGACGGCGAACCCGCGCAGCGTTGAAGCTCATTTGCGGTTGGCTAGCCACTACTACGACACCCAGCAATCCAGCAAAGTGGCCGGCGTACTCAATCAGGTTTCCGATGCCCGCAAGTTCCCGGATGGGCCGGTGGCCGTAAGCCGCTTCTATGCCCGGTATGCTGATTGGAAGTCGGCCGCTGCGATGATGGATTCCGCTCTCACCCAGGCGCCGGAGCGCCGTACGGTGTGGCGCAAGGAGCAGATGTCGCAACTGGTGGCGCAAGGCAAGTTTGCCGATGTCCGGCCGATTGCCGAGGAACTGCTGAAAGAGAACGCCCAGGACGCCGAGGCGCTTTCCGTGCGCGGGTCCCTCTTAATGGCTTCTTCCAAGCCCGAGGATCTGGACGCCGCCCGCAAAGACTTTGAAGCCATTATGACCTTGGAACCGAAGGATCCGGTGTCGCGTTTCAAGCTGGGCCGCATCGCGCAAATCCGTGGGGACCGGCCGCTGGCCCGAAAGCGCTACGAGGAATCGGCCAAGCTACGCGCCAGCTATCTGCCGCCGCGCATGGGCATGGCCGAACTTCTGTTTGAAGAGCGGCAGTACACTCCTGCTCTGGAGCAGTTGGATGGAGTGATCCGGGTGGATCCACGCAATCCGGAAGTTCGTTTGATGCGCTCAGCCGTGTTGATGGAGTTGGGGCGTAAGGCCGCGGCACAAACAGAGATTCAGCAGGTACAGCGAGAGTTCCCTAACTACCCGGCTGCCGAACTGCAGGCGGGCTACTTCGCGCTGGCGCGTAAGGCTTATTCCGAAGCCGACGCATCCTTCCGCAAGGTCTATACGCCGGGTGCGGCGGATGTTCGAGCGCTGAACGGCCTGGTGGAAGTGCGCTTGGCACAGAATAACCCTGAAGCGGCCTTCCATCTGATGCGGCAGGACTTGGCCAAGCAGCCCAACTCCGCCGACGTTCGCGAGCTCTTGGCGGGCACCGCAGCCCGGCTAGGCCGCTTTGCGGAGGCCCTGAAGGAGTATGAACCGTTGGTGGTTAGCCAACCAGAGTCAGCTCGGGTCCGGTCCCGCCACGCCGAACTGCACCGCCTGACCGGTAACACAGAAGAGGCCATCCGGCAATATCAGAAAGCCTCAGAGCTCGACACCCGGTCGCCGGGACCAACAGCGATGCTGGGTTATCTCTACGCCACGCAGAAACGCTATCCGGAAGCTCGTGCAGCGCTGGAGAAGGCGCGTACCGCCGCCCCGCAGGACCCGGAGATTCTGAATAATCTCGCTTACCTGTTGGCGGAGATGAAAGCCGATCTCCCCACCGCCGCCGGTTACGCCCAAACCGCCATGCGCCTCAACCCGCAGACGAAACGCTACCGCCACACGCTGGGCTGGATTCACGCGCAGTCGAAGCAATATGATCAGGCGCTGCCACTGCTCCAGGAGACGGTTCGTGGAGAGCCGGGCAATGCTTTGTACCGTTATCACCTGGCCGTAGTGCTGCTGGAGAAGGGCGATAAGGCGCTGGCGAAGAAGAATCTGACCGAAGCGTTGGGGTTGAAGCCCGATCAGGATGATGAAGGGCGGATTCGGGAGCTGTTGGGCAAGCTGGGGTGAGGTGGGCGCTGGACGGCGCCTATTGTGTCCACTCACCCAACCCCTCCACATAAGCCGCTGACCCATCCCGCAGCCAACCATCCAGCTGAGCCACCTGCTTCAGTTGCTGACCCCGCCGGCGGGTGACGACCAGGTATTGGGCGTCTACTTCTGACAGGGCCGTCATATCGCCCCAGATCTTTTCGAACTGTGAGACGGGATAGACATCTTCCTGGCCTCGGCCCCAGCGCTTTTTGACATCCTTGATGGTGATGTAGGTGGGCATGCGGGCCGCTAGGCGGCGGACGGCGGTGCGGACGCGCTGGCTATCAGCCAAGGCCGGACGGTCCAGGCCAAAAACGGCCAGTAGCTGATCGATGTCCAGCCACATGGTGCCGGAATTGTAGTACGACAGTTCGAATTCGATTCGCTCATCGGGCATCGCCAGGCCTTCGACCAGGCGCAGGCGACCATCGACGCGAGCGAGTCCCCCGCCCCGGTCTTCGGCCGAACGGGCGATCACTTCCACCGACAAGGCGGAGCCCCGGGCGAGGTGCAGACCCAGCACCGACGGGTCCAGATCGGCCCCCAACGTGTCCACGTTATGCAGCAGCAGGTGCTTCAACTGAGGCGACTGCTGCAGAACCTGATGTAACACTCCATTCAGCAGCAGGTTGGGAAACTCATACCAGTGGCCGACCGGGTGCAGGCACTGGGCGGGCAGATTGTCGCGATAGTCGGTGGCTTCTCCGGCTTGTTGCGCCCAACCGAGCAGAGCCGCGCGGCCGCTCTCGCGGACCTTCTGCTTCTGCTGGTCGAGCGTTTGCTGCGGCGTTTGCTCCCACAGAAAGCGCAGGTCGCGGGCGGTGGGAATCAGCCGGAGGCCGATGCTACGGCCGGGCGACAGATGAAGCTGTTCCGCCGGGTAGCCGTAGTGGGCGTGATGGTCCAGGTGCGCGGCGATCGGGTCCTGGGTCAGATAGCTGGTGGTGAAGATATGCGGAACAGGCCGCCCCCACGCGCGTTGCGCGCGGCGGCTTTTCGCCACATGGATCTCGAGGAACGTGCGATAAGCGCCCGCCAGGCGGCAGAACGGATGGAGGGCCTTCACCACCCCAGCGCCGCCTGTCCAGCGGCTCCCCGCCCCGCCGGCCAGCGTCAGCACGCCCACTTCACCGCGACTAAGCGCAGCCTCGCCCAGGGTGCGGTACTTGCCGGCTACGCCACAGCGGCTGTCGGTCACTTCGCTGGGCCGGACATCTTCGATCGACGTGCTACGCGGCAGGACGTTCTGGGCGAGGCCCACGCGCCCGCTCTTGAGTTCGGCCCGGATGTGCTCGTGTTGCTCGCGATCAAAGCCATGCTGGGCGAGCAGGTCATCCAGCGCCCGAGCCTGCTCAGCTGGGCCGGATTGCTGGCGCGGCAGCATCTGCTCGATCAAGGCATTGGCGATGCCCGAGAAAGCGGGCTGGTCGAGGGTGGCTTGCGCGACTCCGCCCAGCTCTGCGCGTTGGCCCGTGGTGAGTGTCCGCAGTTCGCGTCGGATGAGAGAGGGCAGGCGCAGAGCGTAATAGGCGGGGGTCAGCAAGGCCTCGGCACCGGTCCGCAGTTGCGCCCAAGTGCCGTTCTCGTTGATTGCGAAGTCATACACCACTGGGTCCATGCCGAACGGGATGGCGGGTTCCAGACGCTTCTTGGTGGCTCGCATGACCGACCATAGGGCGTCTTGCGCTTGGGCCTTCACTTCCGGGTCAAAGACAAAGCCCATGCCACCGCCGGCCATGCCGCCCAGCATCCAGAAGCCCCAGAAGCGGCTGCCGAACTGCTGTTGCATTTGGGCGATCAGCGAATCGGTGTAGTAGTTGCCCGCCCACGGAATGATGCTTTGGATCGGGCCTTCGTAATTGGATTGCAGGATGCGCCCGGTGCTCTGGAGATCACCGATTTGCAGGCTGCCCAGGATGTCATCGACGATGCGGCGGGCCTGTTGACGGCTTTGCCATTCCGGCTGCAGCCGGAGCAGGTAACGCTCCGTCACCATCTCGAGTATCGGGCCTACGTCCTGCGCCATGCCGCCGTGCACCAGCACCAGACTGTCTTGCAACCGCTGGCGTGTTTCCGCGGGTACAGCGTCGAGACCCAGCACGCGGTGCTGCGGCAACAGGCGGCCGCGGCTGATGCCGAACTCGGGGTCGCCCTCGTGAGCAGTGGCCCCTTCAATCAGCTTGATGCCGGGCCAGACGCCACCGGAATCCTGCCAGCCGCCGCCGGAGCCGCCGATCCATTCACCCAGAATTGCCCGAGCCGCCACCAGACGTCGCTCGGCCTCGGCTAAGCCCCCAGTCAAGGAATCAATCTGCCGCGTGGCGCGCATGGCGACGGCGATCAGGCTGGCCAGCAGATTGGTGGACACGGCCAACCGCGAGCCTTTGGGGATGTTGTGCACTGCACTTGAGATCTCCAGGCCATGGCCGGGTTTGCCGGTGAGGCGTGCCAGCAGGGCGGGTAGTGATTGGCCGGAGCCTTCCAGACCCGCGGGGATCAACCCGGAGGCAATGACGGCGGCCTTGATCAAACCCAGGTAGTCACGGCCAAAGTCGAAGACTTCCTGCATCTCGGTCAGTTCCACTTGCGCCGCCAGGTCGACGCTGACGAGGCGCAGTACCGGCTCATCGATAACGCGGAGAAAGGTTTGGATAGGCGGTTGCGGACGGGCGGCGGTGCCGCGGACACAGAGATCCACCGAGACATTCACGACCCGCGCACCTTCCGGGTAGTCCATGCCGAGGAAGAAGATGTCGCTCCAGGCGCTGTGGCTTAAGTCCATGCGGACGGGCGTTGATTCAACCAGCACGGGGAAGCGCCCGTCGGTGACGGCCAGCAGTTCGGGCCGAATCTGCAGCGGATAGTCCAGTACATGCCCCATGCGGAACATCCACTGGTTGCCGCGCAGGCTGCGGACGCTGTGGCGGACCTGATCGGCCAGCGTTTGGAAGGCTAGGCCGCGGTAGGCTGCGGCGAGCGCCATCGAAACCGGCTCCGAGGGACCTTGCTGTTTTGCGGCTTGGGCGAACTCCGCGATTGCTTCCTCGAAGCGCCGTTCGAGCAGATGCTCATGCCCGGCATAGGGCACGCGGCCGCTGGAATCATTGGCGAGCTTGGGCGGCAGATGATAGCGATGGATCGCGGCGAGAAAGAACAGGGCCCGGACGCGCTCATAGAGGTTTGCGCTTTGGCGGCGGAACTGTTCGAGCGCCTCGCATTCAGCACTGAGTTCGGCGACGGTGGAGCGCCCACAGATCGGGGCCATCTCCTGGTCTCGGGTGGCCGCGTCGGGCGCGGTGATGATAGAAACCAGGCGGCTCATGAGGGGCGGCGCTCTGAAGTGAAGTGTCCGTGAGTGGCGATCAAACCGACCAGCGCGGCCAGCACCTCTTCGCGGTCGTCGCCCGACAGGCCGAGCGCCAACTGCGCTTGGAGCAGGCCGTAGCGGGGACCAAGGTCGTAGCGATGGCCGGGGGAATTCCAAGCCAGATACCGCTCCCGGGCGCTGAGCCGATGCAAGGCTTCCGAAACCGGCGCCGCGCCGCTCATGGTTTCCGCCAGCAGCTCCAGGACGGCCGGTGTCCAGACGTGCATGCCAAAGAAGGCCAGATAGTGCCCGGCGCGCAAACCGCCCACGATCAGACTTTGTTCGGCGGCAGTGGGGGTAGGCTTTTCAGCGACCGCATCGATGTGATAAAGCCCGATCTGATCGGCCACCGGACGGCCGCCGATGACGCCAAAACGGGTGAGCTGGCTTTCGTGCGTGGGCTGCACGGCGGAGACGGAACACTGACGTTGATTAGCAATGGCTACCAATTGCCCCGCCAGGTGCTGATCACGGCCAGGGACATAGACGTGATCGCCCACCAGGTGCAGAAACGGTTGGCCCGCGAGAAAATCCCGGGCGGTCCAAAGGGCACCGGCATAACCTTGGGCTTCACGCTGTTCGAACAGTTGAACGCGAGCCGGGGCGGCGGTGACAGCCGCTTGAAACTCTTCGCTTTGGCCCACCGGTATGACGATGCCGATGTCTTCGATGCCCGCGGCGGCCATCTCATTGACCAGCATGGCCAGCACGGTCCGCGCAGTACCGTCGGAATCGACCAGCGTTTGGAGCGGAATGCGGCGCTCACGGTCTCCGGCGGCGGTAATCAGCCCTTTTTTGACAGTCATGGAAGTGATTTGGTTGGCTTGCCTTTCAAAACCTATCGGCAAAACTCCCTCCATTATCGGAGGTGAGAGGCTTTCAGTGCACTAACAACTTACGTCGAGTGCTTCGGCGGCCGGCATTCCACCTGATAGACATTTGTACACCGCCCCATGTGTACTCCGGGAGCCACCTAAACTGGGATCAGATGCTGAAAAGTGGTCTAGTCTGGCTTCGGGCGGGGATCGCGGTGGCGGCGCTGGGCTTGGTCGCGGTTGCGGGTGTCCGCTTTTCGCTGCGGCCGACGGTGTCGGACTGGCGGCCGATCTATCGGGGGGTGGATTACTATGCCGCCGAAATGCCGGCTCCATCGTCCGGCCGAGTGATGGCCATACGGCTGCATCTGGATGAGCCTACGTTGCAGTTGATGATGCGCCCCCTGGACCCGGAACTACTCGCCCAGGGGCGGCAGTATCGCTTATCCATGGCTGATTATGAGCGGTCGCGATGGGGTTTGGCAGTCTTCATGAATTCGGCGCTCTATCATCCCGGCGCCCGCTGGCGCAGCTTTCCCGGGATGCCGGTGAGTGCACTGGAATCGGTGCTGGCGGACGGCCGGTTGAGCCATGTGGACCCGCATTCTTACATGCTGTGGCTGGACCGCGCCCGGCAGCCTCACCTGGAGACGGAGAAGCCGCCCCGGCCGGAGCTTTGGAAGGATGCCTGGTGGGGTGTGGGGCTGCAGGCAGTCCAGGTAGCCGCCGGACAAGTGCGGCCGCAGACCATGGCCCCTCATCACAAGGACCGCTGGATTCCCCGCTCGTTCCTTGGCTTTGATGCCGAAAAACGAGTGCTCTATTTGATCGCTTTTGAGCGAACCAACGCAATGATGATGGCCGCGGCGGCCGCCACGTTAGGGGTGAAGTTCGGTGGAATGATGGACAGCGGTTCGTCCACTTCTCTGCTTCTTGGCCCGGAGGCGGCGGATTTGCCCCGCTTCACTGGCATTCGAGGCGCACGGCCGTTGGGGCCCTATTTGGGCGTCTGGGCGGAGACGCTCAATTGAGGAGATCGCTCCATGGCGGCTGGCCTCCTGAGGCAATTGAAGAGGCGGATCGTAACGCCCACTTGCTCTGGCGTCCAAGCGATTGTTTGACGGCTGTGATGCAGCTCGCGGTTACGTGACGCCGGGTGAGGCAAGAGTCAAGTCCCTGAGGACAACACCGGCGTTCGAGAATCGCAGGCCATAGAGGTCGGTCGAGTTAAGCGCGACCCCGCCGGGGCCTCAATCCAGGCGCGCCCTCGACCGCTGCGGTCGGCCCGGTGCCGATCGACCCTGCGCTGGCGGAGGGTCCAGCTAGTAGCGGGGCCAAGCGGGGTTATTCGGTGAAAACAGATCGGGTCGTGATTTGGGCCACCTGCTTGGCAGTCATGTCGGCGGGGTGGGCTTCCTGGACTTCGAGGCAAGGGGGGCGGGCTGTGGCGGAAACAACCATCGCGGACCTTGATCGTCTCGTCGTTCGCCCCGCTGGAACCGACACAGCCACCCACAGATTCGCAGATGTTGGCGATGCGCTCTCGCGGGCAGCAAATGAACTGCCGCCCCGCGTCACTCGGCGGAGGTTATCTTGGAGGCCTTCTCGAAGCGGCCAGCCTCGCGGCCAGTGCTGGCGGCCAGCGCCAGCGACAGCATTTGAATGGGCAGCATCTCCATCACGGTGCTGATGGGCGAGGGGGCGTCGGCCCAACGGCATGCGGGCTGGATCGATGACGGCCCAAGGATGGCCACTCGGCCGCCGCCTGATTCGACATCGTGAGCGAGGGCGCGATTCAGGGCGGAAGTTTTGGGATCGCCCTCGCAAATCATCACCAGAACGTTGGGCGCGACCGCCTCCAGCGGGCCATGGCGGAAGGCCGGACAACTCATCCCTTCGGCGGCGAACCGCGTCGACTCTTTCAGAATCAACCCGCCCGTTTGCGCCGAGGCCAGCGACGGGCCGCGCCCGGTCACAAAGATGCGCTCAACCCCTTCAATCAAGGTGCTCATCTCGTCCACATGCTGCCGCCACGAACTGAGGTACTCAGCGACGGTATCCCCGGCAAGTTGAAGCTCCGCCCGCTTGCGTTTGAGGTCGCCCTCGGTCATCACTGCGCCCAGCCAATCGAGCGTCACGAGCGAGTTGAGATACGTCTTGCAGGAAACGGTCGATTCAGGGCCGGCGTTCAGATCAAGCCGAACATCGGAGCGCACGGCGAGCGGCGAGGTGCGGTCATTGGTGACGCCCACGACGGTAACTTCACGGCCGACGAACTCCATCAGCCTCACGATCTCCGCGCTGCGTCCGGATTGTGAAGCCGCGATCAGCAGCGTGCCCTCGCGCAGGAGCGCGGGCTGGTAGTGGAGCAGTTCGGCGGTCTCCACCACACACGCATCCCAGCCATGGGCGATCAGCTGCAACGACAGCGGATAGAGCGCGAACTGCGAACTCCCCATGCCGGTCAGCACGATGCGTTTCGGGTTCAATTGGCGAAGCCGCGGCAGGTCTTCCAGCCCATCCCAGGCACGCCGGAGTGCCACTGGTTGTTCCAGTAGATCCGCCAGATACGGACCTTCAATCACTGATGTTGTCAAGATGCCTCCTGTTGCTGCCAGGCGTTCACCGCAAGACGGGCCGCGCCGGCCAGCACGGCATCGGAGCCAAGCTTTGATACCGCCACGTCCATCCGGTGGGTGGGGACCAGTCCGCACTGATTTTGAATCACGGTTTGAATTCCATCCATCAGCAGATCCGCGCTCTCGAGGACGCCGCCGCCCAGGACGATGCGGCCGGGGCAGAGGATCGTCATCAGATTCGCGACCCCCAAGCCGAGATAGTAGGCCTGACGCTCCACCGCTTGACGCGCTTCCGCATCTCCACGCCGGGCGCGCGCGAAGATCTCCTCCGCAGGCGTGGCCCCTTCTCCGAAATGTCTGGCCATGGCCGTACCACTGGCCAAGGACTCCCAACATCCGCGGGCCCCGCAGTAGCATGGGGGACCGCTCGCATCGATCGTGTGGTGGCCCAGTTCCGGGTGGGAGCCATCGACACCACGGGAGATGGTTCCGTTGAGGATCAACCCCGCGCCGATCCCGGTGCCGACCGAAACGAAGAGAAAGCGATCATCGCGCCAGAGCTGCCATTCTCCCAACGCACCGGCATCGGCATCGTTCTCGATGGCGGCGGGCACATGGAAAGCCTCGGCCAGGATCTCGACCAGCGGCGTCCCCTGCCATCCGGGAAGTAGGTCAACCGCGCCGATCACACCGGTCAGCGGGTCCACCGGTCCGGTGCAGCCAATACCGATTGCCTGTATGGGCTGTGCGGTCTCGCCTTCAATGGCTCGGATGGCTTCGATAATGCGGACGATGGTTGCCTGTGGGCTGTTGCTTTCTCGCGTCCCGAATCGGGTGCGGGCGAGAAAGCGTCCGGCTGCATCCACGCCAGCAATGGAGATCTTCGTTCCCCCGATATCAACAGCAGCGACCAGCGGACCCCCCAGGCAGACTCGCGCGAATCATTCCCATTCCCCATTCTATGGAAAGACCCCTCATCAGGCAAGCGCCTGTCTTGGCGAATTATGCATCAATTGACAATAGCTGAGGCCCCGCAGTAGTATCTGTAGACAATCGCTTGTCTACCGCCGGGCGGCTATGCCGTCGACGGTCTTTTTGAATCGCAAACCCTGTAGATGGAGCACCGCTGACATGGCCCGCACTCACACGATACTGACGCTTGCCATCCTGTTGCCACTCAGCGTGGCCGCTCAACCGCAGAAGCGGATCTACCTGGCCCCCGACGACCACACGGACTACATGTGGACGGGCAACGAGGAGGAATACCGCCAAGCCTTTGTCGAGATGATCGACTACTACCTCGACTTGGCCGACAAGACCAAGGACAATCCGCCGGAACACCAAAGCCGGTGGCACTGCGATGGGTCGATCTGGCTGTGGACCTACGAACGCAACAAGAGTCCGCAGGAGTTCCAGCGTCTCATCGAGCGGGTCCGCGATGGCCACATCAGCGTGCCGTTGAACGCGCTGGTCTCAACCTATGGCGGAACTCCGATGGAGGCGACGCTGCGTGGCATGTACTACGCCGGAACGCTGGAGCGGCGCTTCGGCTTGAAGATACCGATGGCCATTGCGATGGAGAATCAGACGCTGCCCTATGGCCTCGGTGCGTTATGGGCGGGGTCGGGAGCCAGGTATTCGTGGAAGGGCATTTGCGGTTGCCTGACGCGGCTGAACAAATCGCGCCGCCGGCCGCACGACATGTATTGGTGGAAGGGCTCCGACGACAGCCGGGTGTTGATGAAGTGGAACACGATGCATGTGGGGACGTCCGGCGCGCGGACGATGGGCGGCTACGCCGAGGCGCGGAATCCAGCGCGCGAGATCGACTTTACCGACATGAGCGCGGAGTTTCAGTCAACGCATCCCTATCCGGTGATCGGCATCTTTGGCAAAGGCTGGGATGATCTGAAGACGCTGACGGACGAGTTCGTCACGGTGGCCAAGGAGAAGACCACGGCCGCGCGCAAAGTGATCGTCTCCAACATGAACGACTTCTTCGTGGACTTTGAGAAGAGCCACGGCAAGGATCTGCCGAACTTCGCCGCCAGCTTCGGCAACGAATGGGATCTCTACTCGGCCTCGCTGACCGAGGTCTCAGGCCGGATGCGCCGGGCGGTGGAGAAGCTGCGCTCCGCCGAGGCGCTGGCGACACTGGTCACCACAAAGCGCCCAGAGCTATTGAAGGGCCGGGAAGCAGCGCGAGATCAGGCCTGGATGAACATGGGGCTCTATTGGGAACACAACTGGACGGCCGATGGCCCGCGGATCTCGCGCCAGGAACGCGCGGACTGGGGACGCCGCGTGACCGCCGGCGTGGAACGCTACGTCGACGACCTGCATGCCGATAGCGTCTTCGCCTTGAACGGACTGATCAAGACGTCGGGCGTGAACCGGCGCTTCTCGGTCTTCAATCCACTAGGCTGGCAGCGCTCCGATTTTGCGGACGTGCTGTTTGAAGAGCCGGAGGCAGTGCATGTCGTCGACCTGACGACCGGTCAGGAGACACCCTCGCAGGTGGTGATGGTGCCGGAAGAAAAGACCCATACTCTGCGGCAGTACTTGCGGATCGCCGCCGTGGACCTGCCGCCCGTTGGCTACAAGGTTTTCGAGATCCGTAAGGGCAAGGGACGCACGTTCCCGCCGGCCGCCACGGTGACCGGCAACGTTTTTGAGAGCGCGGCATACAAGCTGAAGGTGGAAGGCCGAGGAGCCATCAGCAGCCTGATCGACAAGACCCGTGGCAATCGCGAGTTCGGGGCGAAGCAGATGGGCACGGGGGCGCTGCCGGGGGTCGAAGGTATCCGCGGCTACATCAACGATCTCGGGCTTGACCCGGGCGTGCTGGAAGTGGAGAACGCGGGTCCGGTGTCGGTGACACTGAAGGCACGCGGCGAAAGCCCGTTAAAGCACACCAGCCGCATCACGCTCTACCGCGATTCGCACCGCATCGACATCCGCAATGACATTGAAGAGAACTTCGACGGCACCCATGCCTGGAACTTCACCTTCAACCTGAAGTCCCCCGATGTGCGGCATGAGGAAGTGGGCGCGATCGTGCGGGCGAAACTGGTGGAGGACGGCGGCCACTACTCGAAAGAGTTTTCCCGTCTGGAGTGGCTGACCCTGAATCACTTTGCCGACATGAGCGGCGACGATGGCGCGGGCGTGACGCTCTCCAATTGGGACTGCGCGTTCATGGCGCTGGGCAATAGCGAGATCCATCGCGGCGTCTCGTTGCTTGACACCGCCTCGCCTCAGATCAGGGTGCTGGCGGGCGGGCAGATCGATTCTCCACAGGCGGGCATCCCGAAGCAAGGCGGTGACAAGCATTTCCTGCAGCGGTTCTCGTTGCAGACGCATGGCGGTTTTGATGCCGCCGCCGCGATGCGATTTTCGCTGGAGCACCAGAACCCGCCCGTTGCCGGCTGGATTCGCAATGGCGGCAATGCGTATCCGGAAAAGTCTTTCTCGATGGTGACGGTGTCGAATCCGAATGTATTGCTGTGGGCGTTGAAGCCTGCTGAAGACGGCGCCACGCCGGCCATCATTGCGAGAGTTTGGAACGTGGCCGGCCAGCCGCAGGAGTACTCACTGGCGCTGGCGGGCGGGTTAAAGTCCGCGCGACGCGTCACTCATATCGAGACCGATATCGAAGCTTTGGCCGTCACCGGAAACGCGGTCAAGAACAAGGCCACGGCCACGCAGATCCAGACGATGCGGCTGGTTCCGTGAGCCAGCCCGAAGGCGGGTTGCGCCGCGTCCTGAAGCTTCGGCACCTGCTGCTTTACGGCATCATCGTCATCCAACCAACGGCGCCTCTGGGCTCGTTCGGGGTGGTGGCAACTGTGGCGCAGGGACACGTCGCCACCACGCTGCTGATTGCGATGGTGGCCATGGTACTGACCGCCGTCAGCTATGGACGCATGTCCGCAGCCTATCCGAAAGCCGGGTCGGCGTACAGCTACGTCAGCCATGAATTGCACCCCAATCTCGGATTCCTGACCGGCTGGAGCATCGCGCTCGACTACGTGCTCAATCCCACCATTGGAACCATCTGGTGCGCCAAGGCCGCCATGAACATCCTGCCGGTCCCGTTCGCGGTGTGGGTCATCTTGTTTGCCGCGCTGTTCACGTGGCTGAATCTGCGCGGCATTGAAACCAACGTCAAAACCAACACACTGCTGACGGCGGGCATGGGCGTGGTGCTGGTGGCGTTCTTCATTGTCGCCACCGGCTATCTGGTGCGGCTCAGCGGATGGAGTGGGCTTCTCTCCACGCAACCTTTCTATGATCCGCAAAGCTTTTCGTGGCCTTTAGTGAGCACCGGCACCTCCATTGCGGTGCTGACCTATATGGGCTTCGACAGCATCAGTACGCTGAGCGAAGATGTCGAGAATCCGCGGCGCAACGTGCTGCTGGCGACGGTGCTGCTCTGCGTCATCACGGGTGTCCTCGGCACGCTGGAGGTTTACTTTGGCCAGCTCATCTGGCCGGACTTCCGGACCTTCCCTGACCCCGACACGGCCTACGTTTCAGCGGCCGGGCGTGCGGGAGGGCCGTGGATGTTTCACCTGATGAACTTCACGCTGCTGGTGGCCACCATGGGCTCCAGCCTTGGCGCGCAGCTGGGTGCCGGACGGCTGCTTTATGCCATGGGCCGCGACAACGTGATCCCGCGCGGGTTCTTCGCCTATCTTGATCCGGTGCGGAATACCCCACGCAACAACATCCTGCTTTGCGGCGTTCTGGTCGCCGTTGGCGCGTTGTCGATGAGCTACCAGACGGGTGCCGAGCTGCTGAACTTTGGTGCGTTCGTCGCCTTTATGGGAGTCAATCTGGCGGCTCTGGTCCACTACTACGTGCGCAATGAATCACGTGGTTTCAAGAGCGTGATAGTCAATTTGCTGCCGCCGTTGCTGGGCTTTGTGGTCTGCCTGTACATCTGGTGGAGCCTGCGGGATGGAGCAAAGCTGGCCGGGGCGGCATGGCTGCTGGCGGGGCTGCTCTATTGGGCATGGCGAACGAACGGATTTCGCAGGACACTGATGATGGAGTCTTCGTAGATGGCCAAGATGAAGGATGTCGCCGAGCGCGCTGGCGTGGCGGAATCCACCGTTTCGCACGTGATCAACAACACGCGGTTTGTCACACCGGCGACCCGCGAGAGAGTGTTGCGCGTCATGAGTGAGTTGAACTTCCATGGCAACGCCCACGCGCGGCGCCTGGCTCGCGGCCACAGTGACTTTTTAGGACTCATCATTTCCGACATCGAGAATCCCTTCTTCCCGGGGCTGATAAAGTCCTTCGAATCATCCGCTCTCGCCGGCGGATTCGACATTCTGCTCTGCACCACCAACTACGATGCGGCCCGCGCTGAGGCGGCGTTCCGGAAGATGATCGAGAACAAGGTTCCCGGAGTCGCGGTGATGACTTCGCGCGTGGATCCCAGTCTCGCGTCGGTGCTGCAGCGCAACGATGTAGCCTCCATATTTCTGGACTCCGGTCAGGTGGCCGAACGCACCAGCAACATCCGCATCCAGTATTCACAGGGGGCCGAGCAGGCGGTGGCGTATCTTCACAATCTGGGGCATCGCGACTTTGCCTTTATCGCGGGCCCGGGAAACAGGTCCTCGCATGCGGCTTACAAGTCGGCGGTGGTGGGGGCGCTGGAACAACTGGGCCTCGAGGCGCGGCTGATCGACGGTGAGAACTCCGTGGCCAGTGGAGAGCGGGCGGTGCAGAAATTATTGACCAGCCGCAAGCTGCCGACAGCGATCCTGGCGAGTAACGACCTCACCGCGATTGGCGCACTGCGGGCGTTTCACCGCGCCGGAATCCGCGTGCCGGCGGATGTCTCCGTGGTGGGCGCCGATGATATTCCGTTCGCGTCCCTCACCAATCCGTCGCTGACGACGGTGCAGATTGGTAATGAGCGATTAGGTGAACTCGCGTGCCAGAAACTGCTGGGCATGCTGCGTGACAGCGACGCTGCTTCGGAACTGGTGCTGCCCACCGAACTGGTGATTCGTGAGTCTACGGCGCTGGCCGCGCATTAGGTCTCACCGTCGTTTCGAGGCGAATCACGTCTAAGCCAGGATGTCCTTCACGGCATTGCCAAACACGTCCGTCAACCGGAAGTCCCGGCCAGCGTAGCGGTAGGTCAGCTGCATATGCTCAATGCCCAAGGCGTGGAGCACGGTCGCGTGGAAGTCGTGAATGGAGACCCGGTTCTCCACGGCCTTGAAACCGAAATCATCGGTGGCACCATAGGCCAGCCCGCCCTTGAAGCCGCCGCCAGCGACCCACATGGTGAACCCGTAGGGATTGTGGTCGCGCCCCGTGCCGCTTTCTGAAACCGGCGTCCGGCCGAATTCCCCGCCCCAAATGACGATGGTGTCGTCCAACATCCCACGCTGCTTCAAGTCCGCAATCAATGCCGCCGCGGCCTGATCCATGGCGGGCAGCTTCTTGCGATAGGCGGTTTCGATGTCCTTGTGATCGTCCCAGTCGCCTGACCCGACATTCACGTACCGGACGCCTTTTTCCACCAGACGGCGCGCGAGCAGGCAGCCATTGCCGAACGGCGTCTCGCCGTAGAGCGCTCGAGTGGCGGCGGATTCTTTGCGGATGTCGAAGACGTCCATCGCCTCAAACTGCATCCGGTAGGCGGCTTCCATCGATTGGATGCGTCCGTCCAGATAATCGTCAGCACCAAACGACGCGCCGAACTCCTTGTTCAGCGCCTGAATGGCGTCCAACTGCTTGCGTTGCGCGGCCGGGTCCAGTTCCTTGTTCCGGAGGTTGGGGATCATCTTCTCGGGATCGACTTCGGTGTGGTTCACCGGTGTGCCTTGATGAGCAGCCGGCAAGAAGCCGGAGCGCGTGGCCGAGCCGCCGGAGCTGAGCGCGATGAACGACGGCAGATTCTGATTCTCCGAGCCCAAGCCGTAGGAGACCCAGGAGCCTATCGAAGGCCGGTTGGGCAGAATCGTCCCCGTGTGATAGAGATTCACGCTGGGCGTATGCGTGGGGTTGAACGAATAGATCGACCGGATCACGCAGATCTCGTCGATCACGCCCGCTAGCTTGGGCAGCATCTCACTCACGTCCACGCCGCCCCGGCCATGCTTGGCGAACTGGAACGGCGACGGCATCAGTCCGCCCGTCTGGCGTTCAGTGCGGAGATCGACAGAGCCAGGCCGCTGCCCTTGAAACTTCACGAGCAACGGTTTCGGATCGAACAGGTCCACCTGTGAGGGGCCGCCCTGCAGAAACAGGCTGATGACGCGCTTGGCTTTGCCGGAAGTCCGTTGCCCGGCATAGTGGCCCAAGGCAGCCGCCTGGGCCGCGTTACCTGAGCCCAAAGCAGCGCTCAGCCCGAGAGTACCCAGCGCTCCAAAGGCGCTCTGAATCAGGTCGCGGCGCTTTAGCAGAGGTCTTACGGCCATAGGATCACCTCATTGGTGGACAACAACACTTGGGCCAACTGCTCCAGCGTCGCCCCGGCCAGAAAGCTCAGCGCCATGTCCAACTCCTTTGGGCTGGGGTCGCGCGAGAGTAGGCGGCGGTAGAGCTCCTCGACCCGCGAACGGTCCGCTGTCAGGCTGGCCACAGCTTGGCTGGCCGCAGTAGCCGACTCCCGGATGAAGGCGCTATTCAGCACGAACAGTTGCTGCAACGAAGTGGTGGTGAGATCCCGGCCGCCGCTGGATTGCAGGGGATCGGGAAAGTCATAGTTCTTCAGCAGCGGGCTCAGGCGGCTCCGGGAGATCCGGCCGTAGATGGTCCGCCGCACGTTGGTGGGCGCCTCAACATCCTCCGATGGCCCATACATGGCGTCGTTCAAGCGGCCCGAGGAGCGGAGCAGAGTATCCCGGTACGATTCAATGTCCATCCGCCGCGGTGGCATCCGCCAGAACAGCATGTTCGTCGGGTCAGCCTTCACGAGGTCCGGGCGAGGCTTGCTCGATTGCCGGTACGCCGCCGAGGTCATGATCTCCCGGTGAAGCCACTTCAAGGACCAACCATGGGCGACGAAGCGGGTGGCCAGATCATCCAGCAGTTCCGGATGCGTGGGCTTGTCACCCTGCACGCCGAAGTCGCTTGGTGTGGCTGCCAACGGACGTCCGAAATGCCAGTCCCACACTCGATTCACGATCACCCGGGCAGCAAGCGATCGGTCGTCGGTGAAGATCTTGTCGGCCAGCTCCAAGCGGCCCGAGCCTTTGAGGAAGCGGCTGTCGCCCTTCGACAGGACCGTCAGAAATTGGCGGGGCACAATCTCGCCCGGGGCCGCCACGTTGCCGCTCCGCAGCACCGCCAGATCGCGAGCCTCGCCGGGTTTGTAGTTGATGAACGTGTAGTGCGGGTCCGCCGTCTCGACATACTGCGCGGCGTCGAACACTGCGTTCAGGAACGGTTCGGTGGAAGTAAGCTCCGGGCGGCGGCGCGGTTGTGGTGCAGCACCGGCGGGTGGACGTGGAGCGGGCATCGTCCAGTAGCGCTCCAGGCTGGCCACCAGCTTGGGATAGCGCTCCTGTAAAGCCAGCATCTCGGCTTTCAACTGTTCGATCTCCGCCCGCCAACGGGCCACTCTCGTTTCGCTGTCGAGAACGGTGGACGCTTCTCCGGTCAACAAGCCCACTGAGTAGCGCAGGTCAATCAACCGGCGCTGCACCGCCAGATAGCGAGCCTCCGTGGCGGCGTCTACGTCAAACAGTGGCTGCTCCGCCCGCATCGTGGAGGCGAAAACTCCGGCCAGGGCGTAATAGTCTTTGGTGGGAATCGGGTCGAACTTGTGATCGTGGCAGCGCGCGCACGCCACCGTCATGGCGAGCAAGCCGCGAGAGACCGCGTCCACCCGCTCATCCCAGTCATCGTGCAGGAAGCCGTTGATCACATCCGCCGACAGGCGCTGGTCCTTGTGAAAGAGCGCGGCGCCCAGGTATCCCAAGGCCCGCAGGTCTTCCCGACGGCTGCCCGGCATCTGGTCGGCTGCGAGTTGCAGCTTGACGAACCGGTCATAGGGCACGTCCTGGTTCAGTGCTTCGATGATCCAGTCACGATAGCGCCAGGCGAACGGATAGGCGGGATTGGTGGCCTCAGATGTCGGGTTGTCCTCGCCGTAGCGGGCAACGTCCATCCAATGCCGCGCCCAGCGCTCGCCGTATTGGGGAGAGGCCAGCAGCCGGTCGATCAGCTTTTCCCAGGCATCGGGCGAGGCATCAGCGGCGAAGACTTCCACTTCCTGATACGTCGGCTTGTAGCCCACCAGATCAATGTAGGCGCGCCGGGCGAGCGTCCGTTTATCAGCGGGGCTGGATGGAGTGAACCGCTTAGCCTCCAGCTGGGCCAGGACGAACGGATCGATCTTGTTGCGGGACCAGGCCGTGTCGCGAATCCTTGGCGGCGCCACTTCACGAATCGGCTGGAAAGCCCACCATTGGCGGCCGGCTTCGATCGACATGCCTTTCAACGCCGCACTGGTCTCGCTGGACGGCGCGGCTGTCCGTGGATCAACGGCACCGGAGGCGATCCAGCTGGCAAAGTCGTCGATCACCGCGTCGGGCAACTTGCCGGTCGGTGGCATCTGCAGGTGCGGATCAGTGAAACGTAGGGCGGTCAGTAATCGGCTCTGGTCCGGCTGGCCGGCCACGATCACCTTGCCACCAGACCCACCGGCTGAAAGCCCCGCCTTGGTATCCAGCACCAGTCCACCCATGGGTGCCTTCAGCTTCGACGAGTGGCAGCCGTAGCATTTGCCAGCCAGCACGGGCCGGATCTTCGACTCAAACAGCGTAGCGTCCAGCTTCTGCGCGAGCAGAGACGGACAGATGAGAATCGTGACCAGCCAACCGCGCCACATGGTGTTTAAGCCTTGCTCCTCTAGCTTACGCTGAACCTCAAAACGTCAACCGTAGCGATCCTCGCCTGCGGGCCGAGCGCGGTGATGCCTGCCAAGCTTTAGGCGAGCCGTCGGGCCTCAGGGTTACCTCGGCGCGACGGGGATGCCGGGATTGGGGTTCCAGGGTAGTGATCCATTCCCGGCTGATGCCCGGCGAATAAAGAGTGAGGCGCATCATGGCAAGCGCTTGCCTGGAGTGTAGGAGATCTTTAGCTCAACTGTCAAGAGATTGCTGTTTGCCATATGCAAGCGCTTGTTCTGCCGGGTTGACACCCGGCCGAACCTTGTGAAAACATTTACACACTTCCTCCGCCATGAATACCAGCCGCCTCATGCTCTTGCTTCTGGCCCTTCCGCTGCTGGGTCAGGCCCCCAGTTTCAAGCCGCAGCAGCGCCGCTGGTGGGCCATCCAGCCGGTGGTGGCCGGCACGCCTCCGGCTCCGGACGAAGCTGGAAAGCGGTGGGTTCGCAATGAGATCGACAGCTTTGTCTACGACAAGTTGAAGGCCCAGTCCATTCAGCCGGGCCCGGCGGCGGGCCGGCACACCTACCTCCGGCGCGTCACGCTTGATCTCACCGGGCTGCCGCCGACTCCCGAGGAAGCACAGTCCTTCTTGAGCGACACCAAACCGGGTGCCGAGGAACGCCTGGTGGACCGTTTGCTGGCTAGTCCGCGCTACGGCGAACGCTGGGGCCGCCACTGGCTGGATGTGGTCCGCTATGCCGACAGCGATGGTTTCAAGCAGGACGACACGCGTCCCAACATGTGGCGCTACCGGGACTGGGTGATCGAAAGCTTTAACAACGACAAGCCCTACGACCGTTTTGTCCGCGAGCAGATCGCCGCCGACGAACTCTATCCCGGCGACAAGAAGGCCCTGCCGGGACTGGGCTACCTGCGGCTGTTTGAAGACGAATTCAACCAGGCGCACATCCGGCTGCGCCGCCAGGAACTGCTCAACGACGTCACCGACAACACGGCGTTTGCCTTTCTCGGCGTCACCATGGCTTGCGCGCGCTGCCACGATCACAAGTTCGATCCGCTGCTCCATCGCGACTACTACCGGCTACAGGCGTTCTTCGCCAACATGAAGATCGACGACGAGGCCACGTCGGCTTCTGCGCCGGAGATCGCTGCGCATCAGGCGCAGATGGCCAAGTACCGCGAAGCGGCCAAGCCGGTGCTCGACCAGATCGACCAGTTGCTGGCCGGACCCCGCGCCCGGTACCGGAAAGAGTACACCGTGCGGTTCCCGGAGGAAGTCCAGGCCGTGATCGGCAAAGCCGCCGCGGAACGCACGCCGCTTGAATGGCAGATCTTCCATAAAGCGATCACGCAGGTGGAGGTCCCGGACAGCACGCTGTTCGCCAAGCATGTCGATGCCGCCAGCAAGGCCAAGTACAAGACGCTCACCGCCGAACTGGAGGCGTTCAAGCCGCTACTTCCCAAGCCGCTGCCCATTCTGCAGATCATGCGCGATCAAGCGATCACGACGCCGGCCACCTACGTCCTGCGTGGAGGATCGATCGAGTCTCCAGCGGAAGAAGTGCAGCCCGGCTTCCTGAGCATTCTCGACCCGGAACCCGCTGCGGTGAAGCCGCTTCCTGAGTTGCAATCCAGCGGCCGCCGCACGGCGCTGGCCAATTGGCTGGCCGATGCCCGCAATCCGCTGGCGACTCGCGTCATCGTGAATCGCGTCTGGCATTATCATTTCGGCCGGGGGCTGGTGGGCTCCACTAACGACTTTGGCGTGATGGGCGAGCGGCTCAGCCATCGCGAACTGCTGGACTGGCTGACGGCCACCTTCACCGGACCAGATGGCTGGAGCATCAAGAAGCTGCACCGCCGGATCGTCTTGAGCGCCACCTATCGCCAGTCATCTGATTTCCGAGCCGATGCCGCGGCACGCGACGAGAACAACAAGCTGCTGTGGCGTTATCCGCGCCGCCGCCTGGAAGGGGAGGCGATCCGCGATTCCATGCTGGCCGTCTCTGGACTTCTCGATCCCACGATGGGCGGCCCGGGAGTGTTTCCCAAGGTTCCGGAAGGTACTGAAATTCAGGAAGGCCGTCACTGGCGCAAATCGCGCGGGCCGGAGGATGAGTACCGGGCGAGCGTATACATCTTCGCGCGCCGGCTGGTGCGGTACCCGATGCTGCAGAGTTTCGACGCCCCGTTGGCGCTGGAAAGCTGCGGGCGCCGGCAGGAAACGGTCACTCCGGATCAAGCACTGGAATTGATGAACGGCGAAGCCTCGGCTGGCTTCGCGCGCGCGCTGGCCAAGCGCATCGCGAATGATTCGGGCCAAAGCCCGCAAGAACTGGTGGAGCGCGCCTTCAAGTTGGTCTTGGGACGCTCGCCTTCGGCGACAGAGTTGAAGCGCAGCGGTGAGTTTCTGGCGTCGCAAGCCAAGCTGGCTGCTGGACAAGCCGGGGCGCTGGAGGATCTGGCGCTCTCCCTGCTGAGTTCCACCGAGTTCCTCTACATCGACTAACCGACATGAACCACCACGCAAAACACCTCACCCGGCGAGCGCTACTGCAAGGCGCCGGCAGTGGACTTGGCGCGATGGCCATGGCCGCGATGTTGGCCGAAGAATCAGCCTCCGCGGCGGTCGTTCATGACCCGTCGAAGCCGCGCCAGCCCCACCACCAGCCCAAGGCGAAATCGGTGATCTTCCTGTTCATGGAAGGCGGGCCGAGCCACATCGATCTGTTCGACCCCAAGCCCAAGCTGAACGAGATGAGCGGCCAGCCCATGCCCGAAAGCTTTGGCCGCCCCATCACCGCGATGGGCACGGCGGGCAACACGCTGATGGGCAGTCCGCGGCAGTGGTCTCGTCACGGCAAGAGCGGACTCTGGGTGAGTGAACTATATCCGCATGTCGCCAAGCATGCCGACAAGCTGGCAGTGTTGCGGTCGTGCCAGTGCGACGGCCTCAATCACGCCGGGGGCGTCAGCCAGATGAACACCGGCGACATCCTTTCGGGCCGCCCGAGCCTGGGCGCCTGGGTGAACTATGGCCTGGGCAGCGCGAACAAGAATCTGCCGACGTTCGTCAGCATGATTGACGAGCGTGAACCGTTTGGCAATGCGAAGAACTGGGGCTCCGGCTTCCTGCCCGCCTCCTATCAAGGCACGCTGTTCCGTCAGGGCCCCAACCCAATTCTGAACACCAAGCTGGCTCCGGATCAGACCGATGAGCGGCAGCGGGCCCGGCTGGCTTACCTTGAGGCGCAGAACCGTGAGTACGGCGTGGGGCGTGAAGACGACTCGACGCTCGACGCGCGCATCCGCAGCTTTGAGATGGCCTATGCGCTCCAGAAGTCGGGGCCGGAGGTGGTGGACCTATCGAAGGAAACGGACGCGACCAAGGCTCTCTATGGGCTTGATCAGCCGGAGACGGCGGTCTTCGGGCACAACTGCCTGTTGGCGCGCCGCCTGGTGGAACGCGGGGTCCGGTTCGTCGAAGTCTATTGCGGATCCGGCAGCGGCTGGGACGCGCACACGAACCTCGAAGGCAACCACAAGAAGTGGTGCAGGGCATCCGATCAGCCGGTGGCTGCGTTGCTGGAGGATCTTGAGCGCCGGGGCATGCTTCAGGACACGCTGGTGGTCTGGGGCGGCGAGTTCGGTCGCACGCCATTCAATGAGAAGGGCGACGGGCGCGATCACAATCCCTGGGGCTTCTCGATGTTCTTCGCAGGCGGCGGTGTCCGTGGTGGCCAAACCATTGGGGCCACCGACGAGATCGGACTCCGGGCCGTTGAACGGCACGCCCATGTCCACGACATCCACGCCTCCATCCTGTGGCTGATGGGCCTGGATCACTTGCGCCTCACCTATCAACACAACGGGCGGGCTGAGCGACCCACCATGGTGGCCGGTGAGCACATGGTGAAAGAGCTCTGGCAGGGTTAGCGGCCGCTCTGCCGTCAGCCCTGCGTTTGGGGAACGCCTAGCTCCACTTCCAGTTCCGGATCTCCGGCATGTCCTGGCCGTTCTTTTCGATGTACTGTTTGTGCTCGATCAGTTTAGCCTTTAGCTGCTGCTTCAGGGACAAGCCTTTCTCGCCGGTCTGAGGCAGGCGATCGATGGTGTCCATCACCAGATGAAAGCGGTCCAGATCATTCAACACCGTCATGTCGAAGGGCGTCGTGATGGTGCCTTCTTCTTTGTAGCCGCGCACGTGGATGTTGTCGTGATTGGTGCGGCGGTAGGTGAGTTGATGGATCAACCGGGGATAGGCATGGAAGGCAAAGATCACTGGCTTGTTCCGGGTGAATAGGTCGTCGAACGTGGCATCACTCAGACCGTGGGGATGCTCCGATGGAGGCTGGAGCTTCATCAGGTCCACCACATTCACCACCCTGATCTTCAGGCCGGGCAGATGCTCGCGCAGAATCGAGACGGCGGCCAGTGTCTCCAGCGTCGGCACATCACCGCAGCAGGCCATGACGACGTCGGGGTCGGTGCCCTGATCATTGCTGGCCCACTGCCAGACACCGATGCCTTCCGCGCAGTGCTTCACGGCCGCATCCATCGTCAACCACTGCGGCGACGGGTGTTTACCGGCCACCACGACGTTGACGTAGTGACGGCTGCGAAGGCAGTGGTCCATCACCGACAACAAGCAGTTGGCATCAGGCGGCAGATAGACACGGACAATCTCCGCCTTCTTGTCGATCACCAGGCCAATGAAACCGGGATCCTGGTGGGTGAAGCCGTTGTGATCCTGGCGCCAGACGTGCGAGGTCAGCAGGTAGTTGAGTGAGGCAATCTTGGGCCGCCAATCAAGACCAGCCGACACCTTCAACCATTTCGCATGCTGATTGAACATCGAATCGATGATGTGAATGAAGGCCTCGTAGCAATTGAACAGCCCGTGCCGCCCGGTCAACAGGTAGCCTTCCAGCCAACCCTCGCACTGATGCTCACTCAACATCTCCATCACACGGCCGGTTGGCGCCAGGAACTCATCATTGGGCCGGATGTCGGCTTCCCACTGGCGCTGGGTCACGTCAAAGAGAGCCTCCAGCCCATTGGACAGCGTCTCGTCCGGCCCAAACACTCTGAAGTTCTGTTGCTCGGCATTCAGCTTGATCACATCGCGCAGGAAGCGGCCCAGCCGGTGGGTATCGCCCACGCTACCGGCGCCCGGCGAGGGAACGTCGACGGCGTAGTCGCGGAACTCCGGCATGATCAGTTCGCGCAGCAGTAGGCCGCCGTTGGCATGAGGGTTGGCGCCCATGCGGCGGTCACCCTTCGGTGCCAGCTCAGCCAGTTCCGCCAACAAACGGCCCTGCTCATCAAAGAGCTCCTCGGGACGGTAGCTCCTCAACCAGTCTTCCAGCAACTTGAGATGTTCCGGATGTGAGGCCGGGTCCGACAGCGGCACTTGGTGCGACCGGAAGGTGCCCTCCACCTGCAATCCGTCCACCATCTTCGGCCCCGTCCAGCCCTTGGGCGAATTGAGAATGATCATCGGCCAGCGCGGCCTTGTGGCCTTGCCGTTGGCTCGCGCATCGGCTTGGATGGCACGGATCTGCTCCACCGCCAGGTCCAGTGTGGCCGCCATGGCTTCATGCATCAAGTCCGGCTCATGCCCTTCGACAAAATAGGGCGTCCAACCGTAACCGCGGAATAGCTGCTCCAACTCCTCGCGAGTGATCCGAGCCAGGATGGCGGGGTTGGCGATCTTGTAGCCATTCAGATGCAGGATGGGCAGCACGGCGCCGTCGGTGACGGGATCGAGGAACTTATTGGAGTGCCAGGCAGTGGCCAGGGGGCCGGTTTCCGCCTCACCATCGCCCACGACACAGGCAACAATCAGCGCCGGGTTGTCGAAGACCGCGCCGAAGGCATGGCTGAGCGAGTAGCCCAACTCCCCACCTTCGTGGATGGATCCCGGACACTCGGGCGACGCATGGCTGGGAATCCCGCCCGGGAAAGAGAACTGCAGGAAGAGCTTCTGGAGCCCCGCCTCGTCCTGGCTGATGTGAGGATAGACCTCGCTGTACGTGCCTTCCAGGTAAGTATTGCCCACGACCGCCGGACCGCCATGGCCCGGGCCGGATACGTAGATCATGTCGAGATCGTACTTCTTGATCACGCGGTTGAGGTGCGCATAGATAAAGTTCTGTCCGGGTGTGGTGCCCCAATGCCCCAGCAGCATGTGCTTCACATCAGTCAGCG
>JAPKYX010000239.1:9782-32409 GCA_026394075.1 Acidobacteriota bacterium | reverse complement strand
ACGGCCGGGCTCTTTTGGCGCGATGTATACCGTTGTTGCTGGCGGAAAAGCCGGCACAGGTGATCATTGTGGACAACGGCTCCGATGATGGGACGCTGGACTGGATGGCGGCGGAATACTCCTCATTGGAGGTGGTCTTCTCCGCCGAGCCGCTCAGTTTTTCGGCGGCCATCAATCGCGGCCTTATCCGTGTCCGCTATAGCCACGTCTGCCTGCTGAACAACGACATGGAGGTGGAGCCTGGCTTTCTGTCGGCCCTGGCTCAACCGTTCGAGCACCGCCCGGAGCTATTTGCCTCCACGGCCCAGATTTTCTTTCCCGAAGGGCAGCGGCGCAAAGAGACCGGCAAGGCCGTACTGCCCACTCACCGCGACGCCTTCCAGTTTCCATTACGGTGTGACGATCCGTTGCCCGGCGAAGATGGCTCTCCGGTTCTTTATGGCAGCGGTGGATGCACGCTGTTCTCAACCGTGAAGCTGCGGCAACTGGGTGGCCTGGACGAGAGTTTCACCCCTGCCTATGTGGAAGACTTCGACTTGGGCGTCCGCGCGTGGCAGCAGGGGTGGCCCACGGTTTTCACGGAGGGAGCGCGGGTTCTGCACCGGCACCGTTCGACCACCTCACGCTACTTCTCGCCGGAAGAGATTCAACTGGCCGTCGAGCGCAACTACCTGCGATCGGTCGCCCGCAACGGCCTCTACGAATTGTGGCGGGAGGCCATCGAACGGCTGAACCGGCAGCAGAATCTGCCCGCGCTCCGCTTTGCCGCGACGCTGCAGCCCACGGTGGGAGAGCCGGAAATTGCGGCCGGCTCGGGAGACATTGTGCGTTTCCCCGGCCGGGGCCGCCAAGATGGCCCCCGCATCCGGATCGCCAGTTGCTATGCGCCTTATCCGCTGTCTCACGGCGGTGCGGTGCGCATGTACAACCTGATGCGCCTCGCCGCGCCGGAGTTCTCGCAGACGCTGCTCTACTTTGCCGATCAACTGTCACCGCCTCCGCCAGAGTTGCTGGACATCTGTGCGGAGGTGATCGTGGTCCGCCGCCACGGCACCCACGTCTATCCGGACCTGTCCTTGCCGGACCCGGTGCAGGAGTTTTCCTCCCCGGCCTTCCGTGCGGCACTGGAGTTGGCCGCGCCCGCGGCCGTCACGCAACTGGAGTTCACCCAGATGGCGCAATATGCTCCCACTGCGGGCGCCATCCTGGTGGAGCACGATGTCACCATTGACCTTTACCAGCAACTGGCCAGCCGCGCTTCCGCGGGCACACGCTGGGAGCTCGAGCGTCAATTGCGCCTCTGGCAGCAGTTTGAAACCGCCGCCTGGCAGCGTTGCTCGCGCATCGTCGTCATGTCAGACCGGGACCGGGCCACCGTCAGCGCCCAAGCGGGTGCTGGTGCCGTCGTGGTCCTGCCCAACGGCGTCGATATTGACCGCTATCTGCCCCCGGCGGAATCGCCTCAGCCGGGCCGCCTGCTGTTCATCGGCTCCTTTGCGCATTTGCCCAACTTGATGGCCATCCAGTGGTTTGTCGAACAGGTGTGGACCCAGTTGGAAGACGCGACGCTCCACGTCATTGCGGGCGCGCGGCCCGAGTACTACCGCGCCTTCTACCGTGATCGCGCGACGGTGAATCTGGAGCAGCCCGGCATCGAACTGGAAAGCTTTGTCAGCGACGTGCGGCCTGCCTACGCCCAAGCCCAGATCGTGATCGCTCCGCTGCTGGCCAGTGCCGGCACCAACATCAAGATCCTGGAAGCGATGGCCATGGGCAAAGCGATTGTCTCCACGCCCGCGGGCATCCACGGCCTGGACTTACAGCCGGGCCACGATGTGGTGGTGGTGGAAACGGCGGCCCAAATGGCCGACGCCATCAAGACCCTCATGGCCGATCCGCAAAGGGTGGCCGAGCTGGGCGAGGCGGCGCGGGCCACCGTAGTCGAGCGCTACAGTTGGGATCGCATGGCGGATGAGCAGCGGCGAATGTATCAGCGCTTAATCGCCGAGATGGAATAATCCATCCCGCCAAAGAACTGGTCCCGCACCGGACCGGGCAGCGCTTCGAGCGTCGGGAAAGCTTCCGCTGCGAAGCTGAACCGCTCAATCTCGATCGACTCAAAACCCGCTTCCAGCAGATAGAACGCCATCAGTTTGGGTGGCACCGGATGCTGGTGCGTCGGGTCCAGATAGAAGTGCGTGGCAAAGATCGCCAAGCATTCCGGGTTGGGTGTTTCAAAGACAATCGGCGCCCCGGGCCGCAGTTTGGCCGCGCACAAGGCGATCAAGGCCGGCAACTGGAGGCGGGGCACATGCTCAACCATCTGGCCACAGAAGATGCCGCCCAATGATTCGTCAGGCAGCGCGGCCAGGTAGGTGAACGCGTCAGCCACTTCCGCGTTCAAGCTTTGTTCGCGGCACAGAGCCACGCAATCCGGGTTGAGGTCGATGCCGCGCGCGGCGGGCACCAGTGCCAAAAACTCACCCCGTCCGCAGCCGATATCGAGAATATCCTTGTGGCGCGAAAACGTCTCCACGTAACGGCTGAAGGTGCGGCTGACCACTTCTTCCGGACCCCGGAAGCGCATGGCATGCATCATCCAATCGATGCCGGAATCAGCCGGAGCGACCGGAACGGGCGGCGCCACTTCGGCGGCCTTGGCCGACTTGGCAGCCTTCTTGGGTGCCGCCGGGGCCGCTTGAGCCGCCGTCAGTTCCCGCCGCAGCGTCCGCAGCATCCGCAGTTCGTCGTGTACTTGGGCGTTACTGTTGATCTGGATGGCTTCCATATCCTTCCAGACCCGCTTCTGGATCTCTTCGCCGCGACGCGCCAGCTCCACGTGAAAGTCCTTGTTCTGCGCGTTCAACATCTCGCGGTAGTTGGACTCCATCAGCGTGGCACGGTGCGAGAAGGCGAGTTGCAGATCGGCCAGACTGCGCAGAAACTGGGTCTCGTTGAGAGATAGCTTGCGCTCCCACTCCGGCCGCCAGGCCGTCCAGTGGGTGCGGACATCCTTCATGTGGGACGTTTCCGCCTCGACGTCGGAACGGAGCTGCTGCATCCGTATATCCCAGTCTGAACCCATGGCGTCCATCTTGGCCTGCAGTGCGTCCAGGCGCTGCGTGGAATTGTCGATCCGGCTGCCGATCTCCACCAGTGCCCGGTTGTTCTCGGTCATGGCTTCCAGCAGCGCTTCCACCGTGCGGATGGTGCCGCGGTTAAAGTCGATCTGGTCGCGCACGTGCCAATCGAGGGCGCGTGCCACCAGCTTCTTCATCGTCTGGATGATCTGATTCAAGGTGCCGCCCGGACGCGGATTGACGCGGCCAATGGCGGCTACTTTCGATTCAGCCTGATCGCGCGCATGCACGACAGGCATCAGATTGGGCAGGCGCAGACCTGGTTGGTCACCCTGGGGATATTGTTGCCGGACCCGCTCACGGATCCGTCTCACCATTTCGGCGAGCTCTTGTTGATTAGTGTTTGCGTCCACGGACATAACGGGCGGTAATGGTGGAGTAAACTCCGCCGCGCGGTGTGAATTCACCAATAATAGTGGCTTCGAGCGGCTTTGCGTATTGGACCACATCCGCGAGCATCCGGTTCACAGCATTCTCTTGAAAGATGCCCAGGTTGCGGTAGGCCAGCCAGTACATCTTCAGCGACTTCAACTCCAGGCACGCTTTATCAGGCACGTAACGGATGATGATGGTGCCATGATCGGGCAAGCCGGTCTTGGGACAAACGGAGGTGAACTCCGGGGTCTTGATCTCGATCGTGTAGCCGGTCGAGAACTGATTGGGCCAAGTTTCGATCTCCGGCAGCGGTGCGGCGACGCCGGAACTGGCGTGGTCGTCGGAGTATTCGCGCTTGGGCGGTTTGGGTGATCTAGGCATGAGGTTCCTCCGTCAACTGACGCGCCAGCTGATCTAAAAACAGGCCGACGTCGGTGACCACGCCCAGCGTCTGCGATGAGCCGCGGTCGCTCAACTTGGTGACCACCGCCGGGTTGATGTCGACGCAGACCAGCTTCACCCAACCGGGCAGCATGTTGCCGGTGGCGATGGAATGCAGCATCGAACTCAGGCACAGCACCAGCCCCGCGCCCTTCAGATGGTGCGCATAGGCGTCCTGCGCCTCGTTCATGTCGGTGATGGTATCGGGCAGGGGACCGTCGTCGCGCAAGCTGCCCGCCAGCACAAACGGCACGCCGGCCTTGACGCACTCATACATCACGCCCTGCGTCAGCACGCCCTTGGCCACGGCCTCCGGAATTGATCCAGCATGATAGATCGCGTTGATGGCCCGCATGTGGTTGCGGTGGCCATGTTCGGCTTGGCGGCCGTCGGCTTGCCGGATGCCGAGCGACGTGCCCAGCAGCGCCGCCTCAATGTCATGCACGCCCAGCGCATTGCCCGCTAGCAGAGCATCCACAAAGCCCGCCCGCAGCAGCTTGGCCAAGGGCGATACGCCACCGGTGTGCACCGTCACCGGACCAGCGACGATGATCACTTTCAGGCCCGCTTCTCGCGTCTGCCGGATCAGGGCGGCGGTCTGACGAACAGCGGTCTCCACCTGGCGTTCGCTCGAGATGTCGTTCGACATGAAGGCGAACGACTGGCGGTCACGATCCTTTGATTCCGGCACCACGCGGATGCCGCGCATTCCTACAACGACGTGGTCACCAGCCTTGACGTCACGCAGGCGGCGGCAGGTGGCGGTGCCATCCTTGATCACGATCGCCGCGTCCATGCGCTGGTTGGCGGCGTCAATCCACTCAGCGTTCAGCCGGACTTGCGTGCGGTGGTTGGTGGTGGAGTAGAAATCCTCCGGGGCGCAGCAGTCGCGGTCCACCAGCTTGGTTTCGGCATCGGTGGAATCCGCCGGAGCGCAACCCAGGTCCATCAGTTGCAGCAGCAACTGCGTCATCGCTTCCAGCGATGGCGTTTCTACTTTTAGGCGCAGATGCGAGGGCTCGCTGTTGGTGCGGCCGATGTGGAACTTCTCCACCTCGAAGCGGCCTTCAAATTCGACCACCGTGTCGAAGATGCGCTCCATGATGTGGGAGTCGATTAGATGGCCCTGGGCTTCAACAGTCTCCTGGAAGCCGGTAACCTTAGTAGTACGGGAACTCATGCGGGGAACACTTTCCATCGTAGCAACTTGCCTTATGCTGGGCCTTCCAGCGGCTGCTGATGAGCGCGGGATGGAAGTCCTCCGCCAGGCCATTGAGGTCTCCAAAGCCAACGCCAAGCGCGCCGAAGCGTGGGTTTACGACGAGCACATCACCCACTGGACCATCAGCCCGGAAGGCCGCCGCAAACGCGGCAACCGGATGGATTACGAAGTGATGGCGCTGGAAGGTAAGCCCTACTTCAAGCTGGTCCGGCTGAATGGCAAGGCGCTGAAGGGCAAGGACCGCGAAGCCGAAGAGCGCCGGATGGAGCGGGCCGCGCGCGAGCGTCGCGGGAAACTCGCTCCCAACGCCGAGCGCCGCCGCTTAGGCATCCCGTTTGCGGAACTCGGTGACCGCCACGACGCCACCTGGGACGGCACCACCTTGCGCACCCAGCCCCGCGAACCCGGTTTGAAGAACGTCGCCGACCTGATCACCACCGAACAGCGACTCAACCCCGAAACCCTGCATCGCATCCGCGCGCAAGCGGATTTTCTCGATAGCGACGGCACCAACCCCAAGGGTACGCAAACTGTTTTTGAGTTTGAGCCGGTGGAGGAGGGAACTGTCCTGCCGAAGCGGATTCTCTACCGCCGCCCCTACCGCGGCGGCTGGCAGGAGACGGAGCAGATCTACGACAACTTCCGCAAGTTCGCGGCGATCTCGGTGCTGAAGCCGTAGCTACATTCCGTCGCAAACGCGACATCGCCCACCGCTCCCTTGCGGTCACGCCTCTGTAAGTGGTGGCGAAAAGAAAAACCGGTTCCGAGCCGCCATGCGCGAGCATGCGGTCTGCTGAATTTCGAAACGGAAAGTCGCTACCCGGTGACCATCTGCCGGAGAAACGTGTTCAGCATGATCTCGTGGAGCGTGCCGCTGAACTTACGGAGCAGGCAGTCCTTCAAGTCAATGTAGTTCTGCGTGCCGGCGAACAGATCCTGCATCAGCGACAGGAAACGCGGGCTGCGGCGCATGAATTGGACCATTCGCTGCGGCGCGCTCTTGAACAAGAACGTTCCGGTGTAGACCCGCTTGGCCAGGGCCGCGCCGAATTCGAGATCGGCGATGAAGTCTTCGCGCAGCACGCTGGCGTAGTTCGCTTGGTTGCCGTCGAGCAATAGCTCCGCTGCCAGATCGCCGGACCGGATGGCGTAGTAGATGCCTTCGCCGGTGATCGGGTCCACCAGTCCGCCCGCATCGCCCACGGCGGCCCAGCCTTCGCCTTGCAGCCGGTTGGCCTTCCAGTTCGGTTTCTCCAGTGACGGCAGCATGTGGCCGTAGAACGTGGCGTCCTTGGTGGAAAGACCTTTTTCCGCCATGTAGCGCTCCAGCATCTTGCGCAGAGTCTGGGCGTTGAAACCCTTGCCGCAGATGCCCACGGACAAGTGGCCGCAGCGCGGGAAGACCCAGATGTAGCCTTCGAGATCCGGCAGAAACTGGATGTCGATGTGGGCTTGGTCGGTGGGGACAAAGTAACCCAGCGCGGTCATCGAATCTTCCGCAGTGAACTGCGTACCGACGTTGCGCAAGGAGTTGCGAGCGCCGGTAGCGACGACGCAGAAATCAATGTCCAGCTCTGTTTTTGCAGTTCGCAAGCGCCAGCCGGAACTCTGGCGATCGATGCCCAGTACGCGCGCCTGCTCAATGTTGGCACCCGCATGCGCCGCCCGGTCCAGCAGCATCTGGTTCAGGTCGCGCCGCGCATAGATCAGCAGGGGCTTGGTCAATTGCAAGCTGGCGCTGCCCGTCTCCGGCGCAGCAATCATCGTTTCCGTGACGACGCGCCGGGGCGTGTCGTTGTCGATCAGAAACGGGTACTTGTCGTAGGCCTTAAAGGTGATTCCGCCGCCGCAAGGCTTTTCCCAGGCCAGCTTCTCATCAAAGACAACAGTTTCCACACCCGCTGCCGCTATGCGGGCGGCCGCCACAGCTCCGGCTGGACCTCCACCAAGAACTGCGACGCGTTTCATCTACTTCTTTTCCCCGCTGGGCGGAGTCGCGCCGTGGAAGCCATCCTTGGGCGGTGCGCCCGCCGCGCCCCCACCATGCACGCCATCCGATGGGGGAGCCATTCCCGGAGCGGTCGCCCCGTGGCCATCACCCGCACTCGACCGGCGGCCCTTCACGACCCACTCATTGCCCTTCTGTTCGAGTGTGTAGGCAATCGACATCGATCCGCCGGGGTCGCTGGTGCCCTTGGCCTTGAAGATCACCGTGGCATCGGCTTCACCTTTGCGGAACGAGACGTTGGTCACTTCCACATCCATGGAGCTGATGTTCAAGTCACTGCGGGTCTTCAAGTGCGCCAACACGCCGGCCTGGACGGCTTCTTTGTTCTGCAAGCTGGGCCCGCAGGCGGTCAACGCGGACAGGCTCACCAGCGCGCACGCCGCTGCAATTCGGAAGTTTCTCACTAGGCGATTATAGACAATCCACCCCATCATGCTTGAGATGCGCCCGTTGCGCTGCCAGGGCTAAAGTTATTCGCGCCCCCAAGTCTAGGGCAAGCCGGGCAGCTTCAGCTGGCGATCTTCCGGGTCCCAGCGGAGCGCATCCGGCGCATCTTTCCACTCCACCGGCAGATCATGACGTCGGCTCAGCAGATGCACGGCCCCTTCCGGCCCCCACCGGTTCATGGATGTGGGGGTGCCAGAGAGCGTGATGGAATCAAGCGCCGCCCGAGCCTTCAGATAGCGCGCCAGTGTCTCCACGTAGCGCTGCCGCTCGACCGCCCCGGCCAGTTCTTCGCGGCGGAACTCGCGCAGACGGCGGTGGTCCTGATACCCGGCCAGTGCCAGGAACGCGAGCACCACCGGCCACCGTTGCGTCGTCGCCGCGTGCCCGATCAGCACGGCCGCCAGAATCGACGGCACGTAGAGGTAGACCGCGAACAGCCTGCCAGGCAGGATCAGCAGCGGGATCATCAGCAGCAGAAAGCCACCCAGCGCCCACCACGTCCGCCGCGAGACTCCGGCCAGCATGGCAACTCCGGTCAGCACTCCCAGCGCCGGGCCGTAGAAGCGCAAACAGGTCCAAAGTGCGTCGAAGCTTACCCGCAAGGTGTAGGGAGTCTCCGGTCCGCGCGGTGCCAGCAGCGCCTGTAGCCCGAAGCTGGCTGAGATGGCCAGCAGCGGCAGCAGCGGCTTCCATTGTTTTCGTCCCACAGTGAATTCGTAAAGCACGATCGCGGCGGGCAGGAAGATGGCGATCTCTTTGGCCTTGTAGGCGCACCAGAATGTCAGGACCGCCACCACCCATCGCCCGCGCAGCCACGCGTGCAGTGTCAACAGGCAGAACGAGCCGCACACCAGATCGAACACGTACATCGGCTTCCAATGGGCCATGGTGAGCGCCGGGTGGAAGGCCCACAGGGCGGCGGCGGCAAGGGCAGGCCATGGCGGCAGGTCCAGTTTGCGCAACAGGCCCCACACTAGGGCACCGTTGGCCAGATGTAGCGCCACGATCACCGCGACGTACCAGGCAAAGTCGAGACCCGCGACACGGACCAGGACCCAATAGAAGATATGCCCGGCGGGACGGAAATTGTGGGGCGACAGCAGGACATCGCGAATGCCGCGGCCGTATTCGTCGATGCCGACAAAGGAGTTCCAGCCCAGGTTGTCCAGGTCGTCGTCGGAGAAATAGCCGTCAAAGGCTCCCAGGTTCGCCACCACGAACAGGGCCACCAGCAGCAGCGCGGCTACGGCAGGCGTTCTAAGAAATCGAAGTCGCATCCTAAGTGTGCTTGCGTAACGTGTTCGAGGAATAGGCGGCCATAGCCGCGGGTGTAGTGGGGCGGCGGCGGGACGAACTCGGCTAGCCGGGCGGCGATCTCGTCGTCCGTCAGCACGACATCAATCCGGCGGGCTTCAACGTCGAGCACGATCTCATCACCGGTCCGGACAATGGCCAGCGGTCCGCCGATGGCAGATTCCGGGCTGACATGCAGCACCACGGTGCCAAAGCTGGTGCCGCTCATGCGGGCGTCGGAGACGCGGACCATGTCGTTGATGCCTTGCGCCAGCAGCTTCTTCGGCATCGGGATCTGCCCCCATTCGGGGAAGCCGGGGCCGCCCTTGGGGCCCGCATTCTTCATCACCAACACCGTGTCCTGGTCGACGGGCAGGTCGTCGCGGTCAATCTCGGCCATCATCTGATCCCGCGTCTCAAACACGTAGGCCCGGCCGCGATGCTTCAGCAGGTGCGGCGAGGCGGCGGTGGGCTTGATGACTGCGCTGGATGGCGCGATGTTGCCGTAGAGAATCGCCGTGCCACCTTCGGCCGCCATCGGCTTGATCACTTCCGGCAGATAGCATTCGGCGGTGGCGATGTTCTCACCGATGGGCCGGCCATTGGCCGTCAGAGCACCGGCGTGGATGCGGTCACCCAACTGCCTCATGACGACCGGGACGCCGCCCGCGGCAAAGAAGTCCTCCATCAGGTACTCGCCCGACGGCTTCACGTTGACGATCCAGGGCGTCCTGCGGGAGATGCGGTCAAAGTCATCAACGGTGAGGGCGACGCCCGCCCGCTGGGCCATCGCCAGCAAATGCACCACCGCGTTGGTGGAGCCGCCGATGGCCATGTCCACTGTGACGGCATTCTCAAAGGCCTCGCGCGTCAGGATCTTCGATGGCTTCAAGTCTTCCTTCACCATCTCCACCATCCGGCGGCCGGAGGCTTCCGCGATCTGCATGCGGCGAGAATCCACCGCCGGAATCGCCGCGCTGCCGGGTAGTGTCAACCCCAGCGCCTCGGCAATGATCGCCATGGTGGAGGCTGTGCCCATCACGGTGCAATGCCCGGGGGAGCGCGCCAGCCCGCCTTCGATCTCGCAGAGCTCCTGGTCGGTGATCTTGCCTTGGCGGTAAAGGTCGAACAACTTGCGGCCATCGGTGCCGGACCCGAGTTTCCGGTCCCGCCATTGCCCCGCCAGCATGGGTCCGCCGGTGACGACGATGGCCGGAATGTCGGCACTTGTCGCGCCCATGATCTGGGCCGGCGTGGTCTTGTCGCACCCGCCCAGCAGCACCACGCCATCAATCGGATTGCCGCGGATCGATTCTTCGACATCCATCGCCATCAGGTTGCGCCACAGCATGGCCGTGGGCTTCATGTAGATTTCGCCCAGAGAAATGGTGGGGAACTCCAGCGGCACGCCGCCCGCCGCCCACACGCCGCGCTTCACCGCTTCGGCCACGGTGCGCAGGTGGGAGTTGCAGTTGTTCAGCTCACTCCAGGAATTGGCGATGCCGATGATGGGGCGGCCGTCAAAAATGTCGTGGCCAAACCCCTCACTCCTCAGCCACGCGCGGCGGGCAAAGGCATAGTATTCGGGTCCGGAGAACCAAGCTTGGGAGCGGAGTTTCACCACCCTACGTCACCACAGGGCGGGGGCTTGTCGCAAGCAGGATCGCTGATGGTAGCCTGAGCGCATGGAGACAGAAGAAATCACGCTCTCTCTCGACGAGGAACTCGTTCAGCGGGTTGAGGCGCACGCTGCGAAGCATGGGACCAGTGTCGAGGAGATCATAAAGCGGGCCTTTGAGCGCATCGTGGCCGAAGCTGACGAGGCTCCTTAAACTTAGCGCCGCCGAGAATTCAGGCGAAGCGGCAGCCGGGCTCTGTCGTGCCACAATCAACGGATGGAGCGGCGTAACTTTCTGGCGGGTATGGCGGCATTGGAACTGACAGCGGCGGCATCGCCAGGGGTGGCGGCGGAGGCGGATTCGGTCTACATTCCGGATAGCCAAAAGGTCACTGATCTGAAGGCTCTGCAGGATGTGATGGAGGAGTTCTCCTTTGCGGACCTGATCACCAGCTCCGGCGGCATCCGAGTCACTCATCTGCCGGTGTTGCTAGATCGCACGGGCAAGTTTGGCAAGCTTGTTGCCCATGTCGCCAAAAACAATCCGCAGCAGGCGTTGCTTGATGGCACGCATGAGGCCGTGATCGTTTTCCATGGTCCTCACCACTACATCTCGCCCTCCTGGTATGTGCCCGGCACCAATGCCGTGCCCACGTGGAACTTTGCCGTTGTGCATGCCACGGGTAAGCCGAAGGCGCTGAATGATGACGCCCGGACGGCTGCGTTCCTGGAACGGCTGGTGGGCCATTTTGAGTCCTACGAGAACTCGACCTATGACTTCTCCAAGTTGCCCGAGAGCTACAAGAAAGGCATGCGCCAGGGCATTGTCGCCTTTGAGCTGGAGATCGAGAATTTGGAAGGCAAGTTCAAGCTGGGCCTGGACCGCGCGGCCAATGTGCCGGGCATGCTGAAGGGCCTGCGGGCTTCCAAAGGCGAGCGGTCACTGGTGGAGTTCACGGAAGCTGAACTGAAGCGGCGGGGCTAAGTGGGCCGGCCGCCTGAGCCGCGTCGCGTCTCGGCGAGAATCTCCAGGATCGCCACTGCGCAAGACAAGATTGCCGGGCCCGCGAACAGCCCCAGCATGCCAAACACCTGAAAGCTGCCCAGCAGCACAAAGAAGATGATCAGTCCGTTGACGCCCATCTTGTCCTGCACCATGAGGGGGCGAACCAGGTTGTCCGACAAGCCCACCACCAGCACGCCCCACGCCACCAGAAAAATGGCCTGCCAGATGGCACCGGTAGAGAAAAGGTAGAGCGACACCGGCACCCAGATAATCGCCGGGCCAACCACCGGGATGAAGCTGCACATCGTCCCGCTGAGGGTCCAAAACACCGCCGAGGATGAGCCCGTAATGGCCAGGCCGATGCCCAGCAGCACGCCCTGGACGGCTGCTACGGCACCGGTGCCGTAGACGTTGGCCACAATCGCATTCGAGATCGCATCCAGCAACCGGTGCAACAGCGTCGGCTCCAGCGGCGACCATTTGTCCACTTCCTGGTGAATGCTGCCCGAGTAACGGAACAGCCCGTAGAGCACCACAAAGCTGAACATCATGTCCGTGACAAAGCCCGCGATGTTGGAGATGGTGCCCTGCAACAAATCCAGCAATGACGCCGAGACACCGCCCAGCCGTGCCATGACGCCCGCCCGAAGATCCGGTACAGGGGTTCCTGTGCGGGCGGCAATCCAGGTCAGCGGCTCCTCGGTCCAACTGGTCAGCCACTTCACCCAACCGCCGCCTTTGGCGCTTTCGTCCGCCGCCAGACGGTAGAGATGCGCGCCTTGCTGCACCCACATCACCGTGATCCAGGTCAGCGGCACCACCACCAGCAGAATCACCGCCAGCGTCGCCAGCAGGGCCGCCCGGTCTTCATTCGGCACTCGGGTTTTCAGCCAAGTGTAGAAGGGCGAGAACAGCACGGCCATGATCAAGCCCACCAGGATCGGTTGCGCAAACGGCAGGATGGTGAATCCCAGTATCCCCGCCGACACCGCCAGCAGACCCCACAGCCAGTATTCCGACCGCGTGGTTTGGTGTCTTTCTGGCCCTTGCACCATGGTGTGCCGAATCCGTTCTCGTGTTTGAAGTTCGCGGCGTGCCGCGCGAGGGCGCTATCCGCCTAATGAGTCTCGCACGGTCAGCCGCTTGATGGAGGTGGCCTTGCCGGTGGCGGGATCGACGGCGATAACCACGGCGCGCAGTTCCACCATTCCCTTGGCCGCTTCCATCTTGGAGCCGATCGAGGTCTTGAACTTGCGGAGCACCGTGTCTTTCTCGACGCCGATCACGGAATCGTAGGGACCCGTCATGCCGCAGTCGGTCAAGTAAGCCGTGCCGCTGGGCAGGATGCGTTCGTCGGCCGTAGGGATATGCGTGTGCGTGCCGATGACGGCGGAAACTCGGCCATCCAGGTGCCAGCCCATGGCTACCTTTTCGCTGGTCGCCTCGGCGTGGAAATCGAGGAAGCGCACCTTAATTGATGGGTCGAGACTGGCCAGCAGTTCGTCCGTCTTGCGCCACGGATCATCGACAGCGGACATGTTGACGCGGCCCTGGACGTTCATTACCGCTACCGCAACGCCGGAGACGGTCTGCATGGTCACCAGGCCCTTGCCGGGTAGTTCCGGGATGTAGTTGGCCGGGCGCAGCAGGCGCGGCTGCTTGTTGAGGTAGTCGTAGATCTCTTTTTTGTCCCAGATGTGGTTGCCGGTGGTCATCACATGGATGCCCAGGCCGAACAGCTCTTCAGCGATCATCGGCGTGATGCCAAAGCCGCCAGCGGAGTTCTCTGAGTTGGCGATGGTGAGGTCGATCTGCTCTTCGGCCACGATCCGCTTCAGATTACGCGAGACGATGCCGCGACCGGGTGCGGCGAAGATGTCGCCGATAAAAAGGATGTTCATCTGCAGCGGGATAGGAATGCCAGGTAGAGAAGCGCGCCGTTGGGCATAGAATGTCCCCGTCATTGACCCCTAAAGAGCAAGGGGGGGATCCTCCGCACGCCATTAGGCTTCTCCATGCCAGTTTCCCAGCGGAGCCTGCACACCGGCGCGTAAACCGAGCCGGATCCCATGACATTGACTATCGGATCAATTTTTGAGGGACACCCAAACCGCACCCGCAGGCACGCTTCTCTTTGAGGATACCGTGGTTTGCTGAAAATCCGTACCCTGAGGTTTCGGAGCTTGCCTAGTAGCCCTTCTGCTTATCCACCACATTGATCAGCGGCAGGCCTTCGGCGAACCGGCGGATGTTTTCTTTCACCGTGCCACGCATGCGGCCCTGGTCTTGGTCGGAGCGGCCGGCGATGTGGGGGGTGATGATGGCGTTGTCGAACTTCCACAGGGCGCTGTCTTCGGGCAGCGGCTCAGGATCGGTGACGTCGACGCCTGCTCCGGCCAGTTTGCGCTCATCGAGAGCCTTGATCAAGCCCGGTAGATCATAGACGCCGCCGCGGCTGACGGCCACGAAGTAGCTGCCCTTTTTGAGCAGCTCAAACTGCTTGGGACCCATCATCTTGTGGCTCTTGGGCGTGTGTGGTGCGGAGATGAACACGACGTCGGTGTCGGGCAGGACGTCGTTCAGGCGGTCCGGCTTCACGGTCTGCACGATGAAGGGCGAGAACGGGATGTCTTCCGGGTCGACACAGGTGATCTTCATGCCATGGGCCCAGGCGCGCAGGGCGATCTGGGTGCCGATACCCCCGCAGCCGATGACGACGCCCTTCTTGCCGTTCAGCTCGATGCCAGTGAACCGCTCACGACGCCAGTTGGTCTTGAGGCGATCGCTGAAATAGAGCGGCAGGTTGCGCGAGAGGGCCAGCAACATGGCCATGGCGTGATCGGCAATCTCGGGGCCTTGCACGATCTGGTTGTTGGTGAGGATGATGTCGCTGTCGCGGAGGTCGTTGCCGCCGGAGAGGTGGAGGATGCGCTCGACGCCTGCCGAGGCGGTCTGCACCCACTTCAGCTTTTTGGCCGCGCGGACCATCTCGGGCGTGGGCTCCCCGACAAAGGCGTCGGCGTCGGCGATCTCCTGCAGCAGGTTGCCGCGCGAGGCGACGACGGTGACCTTGTCCGAGGCGGTCTGCCACTCCCGGATTACCTCGGGCGGTTGGCCGACCACCAGGATCTTCTTGGTTTGGGCGACGGCCGGCAGCGCGCATACCATCGCGATTGCGGTGAACTGGCGAATAGTCATTTCGCACGTGATTCTATCGCGCTGTGCTGGGGCGCTGCTGGACTGCGTGAAGTAATTAAAAAACGGCCGGACATTGCCCGGCCGTTTCGGTTGATCAACTGCTGTGCCGGACTATGCCGCCAGCGTATTCAGCGTGCTGGCGCGGCCCGCTTCGTAGGCCTTGATCGCCTCATCCTGCTGCAGGATGTAGCCCAGTTCGTCCACGCCTTCAAGCAACAGGTACTTGGAGAACGCATCCACCGGGAACTCAACCGTGGTGCCATCGGGCAGCGTCAGCGTCTGGGCTGCCAGGTCGAGGGCCACTTTCGCGTCTCGCGGCAGCGCCATTAACTTCTGGTGCGTGGCCGAATCCACCACCACCGGGACCAGTGAGTTCTTCAGGGCGTTGCTCTTGAAGATGTCGGCGAAGGAGGTGGAGACCACGGCGCGGAAGCCGTACTGGGTGAGCGCCCACGGAGCGTGCTCACGGGAGCTGCCGCAGCCGAAGTTATCGCCCGCCACCAGCACTTGGCACTGCTTGGCCCAATCCTGGTTCAGGATGAAATCCGGCTTCGGCGTGCCGGCGGCGTCGTAGCGCCAGTCACAGAATAGTTGGTCGCCCAGGCCATCTTTGGAGATGGTCTTGAGGAAGCGCGCCGGGATGATCTGGTCGGTGTCGATGTTGTCCATCGGCATCGGCACAACGTGGCTTTCAAAGGGAGTGAACTTGATCATGGTGGTGTCCTTTGCTCTTAGCCCAGCAGTGTCCTGACATCAGTCACTTGCCCCATAATGGCGCTGGCGGCCGCCGTTTGCGGGCTGGCCAGGAACGTCCGTCCACCCTTGCCTTGGCGGCCTTCGAAGTTGCGGTTGGATGTGGACACGCTGTATTGCCCCGGCGTCAATTGATCGCCGTTCATGGCGATGCACATGGAGCAACCGGCTTCACGCCACTCGGCCCCAGCGTCGCGGAAGATGCGATCCAGGCCTTCGGCTTCCGCCTGACGCTTGATCGGTTGTGAGCCCGGCACCACCATCATGCGGACCTTGGAGTTTACCTTGCGGCCCTTCAGCACGCTGGCCGCGGCTCGCAGATCGGAGATGCGGGAGTTGGTACAGCTGCCGACAAACACGACGTCGATCGCTTGTCCGGCCAACGGCTTGCCAGGGGTGAGCGCCATGTACTGCAGCGCCTTCCGTAGCGATTCGCGCTCGATCGGATCGGCTACATTTGCCGGGTCCGGCACTGCGCCGGAGATCGCCATGCCCATGCCCGGATTGGTGCCGAAGGTGATCATCGGCTCCAGCGTCGAAGCATCGATCGTGACGGATTGATCGTAGGTGGCGCCATCATCGGTGGGCAGCGTTTTCCAACGCGCCACCGCCGCATCCCAGTCCGCGCCCTGCGGCGAATACTTGCGCCCGGCCAGATACTCAAACGTCGCATCGTCGGGAGCCACGAGACCAGCGCGAGCACCGGCTTCGATCGACATGTTGCAGACCGTCATGCGCTCCTCCATCGACAGCGCGCTGATGGCCGAACCGCGATACTCAAACACACTGCCCGTGCCGCCGCCGATGCCCACCTTGGCGCACAGTGCCAGGATGATGTCCTTGGCCGCGACACCGGGGCGTAGCGTGCCATCCACGCGGACTTCAAATGTCTTTGATTTACGCTGCGGCAGGCACTGGGTGGCCAGCACCATCTCGACTTCCGAAGTGCCGATGCCAAACGCCAATGCTCCAAAGGCGCCGTGCGTGGCGGTGTGGCTGTCGCCGCAGACCACGGTCATGCCCGGTTGGGTGAGGCCGTTTTCCGGTCCGATGACGTGCACAATGCCTTGTTTGTCCGAATGGAAGCCGTAGAGCGGAATGCCGAACTCGGCCGCATTGGTCTCCATCTGCTTTACCTGAGCGGCGGCGATGGGGTCAATGATCGGCAGATTCTTGGGCGTGGTGGGCGTTGAGTGGTCGGTCGTGGCAAACGTCAGATCCGGGCGGCGGACCTTCAGGCCGCGTGCGCGCAAACCGGCAAATGCCTGCGGGGAAGTGACTTCATGAACCAGGTGCAGGTCAATGTAGATCAGCGCCGGAGCGCCTTCCTTCTCGCTGACGACGTGGGCATCCCACAGCTTCTCAATGATGGTTTTGGGCATCGATTTCTTTCTGGACCTTGCAATACAACAATCGCGAGCAGGCAGCGAGTTTCCAATGGCGAACAGCTAGGAAACCGCTCCCTGACGGTCGCGGCTCTGTAACACACTCATGCTACTGAGCCGCGCGCGTCAGCAAGCGGTCATGGCCGGTTACTGCCACTAGCCGCTAGATGGCTTCGAGCACTGACGTGCCGACATCGGAGGTGGAGGCCGTGCCGCCCAGGTCCGCCGATACGCGGCCGGAGTTCAGCACTTCTTCCATCGCCCGATTCACGGCGGCGGCTTCGTTCTTGAGGCCGAAGCTGTATTCCAGCATCGCCGCGACGCTGCCGATGGCACCCAGCGGATTTGCTTTGTTCTGGCCCGCGATATCGGGCGCCGAACCGTGCACCGGCTCATAGAGGCCCACCCAAGCGCCCGAAGGCAGCTTGTCGCCAATGGAGGCCGAAGGCAGCATGCCGATGGAACCGGCCAGCACCGCGCCCTCATCCGACAAGATGTCGCCGAAGGTGTTCTCCATCAGCACGACGTCGAACCGCTTGGGGTTCAACACCAGCTGCATCGCGCAGTTGTCCACCAACAGGTGATCCAGTTCAATATCCGGATACTCCGTTGCGACATCGGTGACCACCATGCGCCACAGCTGCGAGACTTCCAGCACGTTCGACTTATCGACGCTGGTCACCTTCTTGCGGCGGCCGCGGGCCAGTTCAAACGACATCCGGGTGACGCGCTCAATTTCGGCGCGCGTGTAGGTCATCGTGTTGGTGCCGCGCTGCTCCGGACCGCTGCCCGTGATGCCGCGCGGGGTGCCGTAGTAGAGGCCGCCCAGCAGTTCACGCACGATCACCATGTCGGTGCCGTCAATGCGATCGTTCTTCAACGGTGACTTATCCAACAGTGCCTTGTAGCTGCGCACCGGGCGCAAGTTGGCATAGACACCCAGCGCATTGCGAATGCCCAGCAAACCGCGTTCCGGCCGCTTCTCGGGCGGCCAGTTGTCGAACTCCGGCAAGCCCACCGCGCCCATCAGCGTAGCGTCAGCGGCCGTGGCCTTGACGCGCGTATCTTCCGGGAACGGGGTTCCGGTCTCATGAATCGCGATGCCGCCCAGGAGGGCTTCGCTGGTTTCCAGATCATGCCCAAACTTCCGGACCACGTGTTCCAGAACGCGGACGGCTTCGCGGGTTACTTCAATCCCGATGCCGTCACCGGGGCAAAGACAAATTTTCAGCTTCATAATTCCTAACTAGCGAACGGTCGCGCTTTCCGCCAAGGCGTTCTTGACGCTCTCGATCAAGCCCCCGATCTCGTCATTCCGGACACCCTTCTTGGTGTCGGCGAGAGTGGTGAATCGCTTGTACAGCTCGTCGAGTTCTTCTTTGGAGAGTGTATAACCCAGCGTTTCCGCGCGCTGGCCCAGGGCGTGGCGCCCGGAGTGCTTGCCCAGCACCAGGCGGCCTTCCGGCACGCCCACCGAATGCGGGTCAATGATCTCGTAGGTGGACTTGTTCTTCAGGTAGCCGTCCTGGTGGATGCCGGCTTCATGCGCGAACGCATTCTCGCCCACAATCGCCTTGTTCGGTTGCGGCCCGAAGGTGATGATCGTGCCCAGCAGTTGGCTGGCCGGGTAGAGGTGCTCCGTGACGATCTTGGTCTCAAACGGCAACCGGTCCGGGCGAGTCTTGAACGCCATCACCACTTCTTCCAGTGAGCAGTTGCCGGCGCGTTCGCCAATGCCGTTCATGGTGCACTCGATCTGCCGCGCGCCCGCTTGCACGGCCGCGATGGAGTTGGCGACGGCCAGCCCCAGATCGTCATGGCAATGCACGCTGACAATGGCCGTATCGCCCAGCGCCTTCACCATCCGGGCGATCAGTTCGCCATACTCGGTGGGCACTGAATAGCCGACCGTGTCCGGCAGATTTACCGTCCGTGCTCCGGCGGCCACCACGGCCTTGGAGATCTCTTCCAGGTAGTCCCAGTCCGTGCGGGTGGCGTCTTCGGCTGAAAACTCGACGTCATCGGCGTACTGGCGCGCCTGGACCACGGCGGCACAAGCCTCGTCCAGCACCTGCTGGCGCGATTTCTTCAGCTTGTACTGCAGGTGGATATCGCTGGTGGCCAAGAAAGTGTGGATGCGCGGGCGCTTGGCATGCTTCAGCGCATTGGCCGCCCTTTCCACGTCATTCTTGGTTGAGCGGGCTAGCGCCGCCACTTGCACCCATGGGTATTCCCTGGAAACGGCATCCACCGCCTCAAAGTCACCCTGGGAAGCAATGGGGAAACCTGCTTCCAATATGTCGACGCCCAAGTCTACGAGCTTGGCCGCCATTCGTACCTTTTCCGGTACCGTCATCGAGCAGCCGGGCGACTGTTCACCGTCCCGGAGCGTTGTATCGAAGATGTAGACGCGGTTCACGCTTTCACCTCTAGGATTCCCATTATGCGATCGCTGCTGGAATTTAGCAAATTTATAATATTCTAGTAAAGTATAAACTTGAATCATTCAATAAGCGATGCTAATCTGAAGTCAGTTTCGTATGCTCCTCCATTCACTCAAGGTTTTCCTAGCGGTCGCCAACGAAAAGAGCTTTTCCCGCGCAGCTGAGAAGCTTTTGCGCACCCAGCCGGCGGTTTCGCTTGCGGTTCAGCGCTTAGAAACAGAATTGAACGAAAAGCTGATTGACCGCTCCGCCAAGGACCTGCTGTTGACGGATGCCGGACGGATCGTCCTGGAGTACGCCCGGCGCTTCCAGAACCTGGAAAGCGATCTCCAGAATGGGCTGGCTGAACTGCGTGATAATTCCTCCGGCCGGCTGATCGTGGGCGCGAATGAATCCACTTCGCTTTACCTTCTACAACACATCTCGAAGTACCGCCGCCTTTACCCCAAAGTACGGGTTCAGGTCCGCCGCAGCCTGTCCAGCCGCATCCCGGCGCAACTGATCGATGGCGACCTGGAGTTGGGCGTCATCAGCTACGACCCGGAAGATGAGCGGCTACTGTCGCACATCATCTACACCGACCATCTGTCCTTCGTGGTCTCCCCGCAGCACCGCTTTGCCGGGCGCGAGGAAGTGACGATCAGCGAACTGGACATGGAGACGTTTGTCGCGCATAACGTGATGTCGCCGTATCGCGACACGGTGCTGCGCGAATTCCAGCGCTCTCGCGTACCGTTGAACATGGACGTCGAAATGCCGACGGTCGAAACCATCCGCAAGATGGTGCAGCGCAACGAAGGTGTCGCGTTCCTGCCGAAGATGTGCGTGGAGCAGGAAGTGGAGCAGGGCACGCTGCGCGAAGTCCGCGTGAAGGAGCTGCACGTCGAACGCAACATCCGCCTGGTCTACCCGGCACGGCGCGCCTTGAGCCATGCGGCCAAGGCGTTTCTGGAAGTTGTCCAGAGCGCGTAGCCAACACCGGCGTTCGCTTTAGAGAACCGCCGTCTCGTGAATCGCCCGGCCTTCAGCAAAGCGGCGGACATTCAGGACGTCGGCGTCAATCAAATCGGTCGAGCCGCGCGTGATCAGATCGGCCAGCACTTTGCCGGTGGCGGGGGAGTGCATGACGCCGTGGCCGCTAAAGCCGGTGGCGTAGTAGAGCCAGTCATGCTCGGCTGAGGTGCCCAGGATGGCGTGATGGTCCGGGGAAACTTCGTAGAGGCCGGCCCAGGCGCGTTTTGAGTTCACCTCCAGCGTTTCAAACACCGGAACGCGCTCCACTGCCCGGATCAAGATTTTTTCGATGAAGGCGGGGTCGAAGGCGGTTTTGAAGCCCGGCGTTTCTTCCGGGTCGTTCCAGGCCATCAGGAGACCGCGGCCTTCGGGGCGGAAGTGGAAGCCGGTCGACATGTCGATGGTCATTGGGCAGCGTTCCGGGATGGCATCGCAGGGTTCGGTTGGAACGAGCATGCGGCGCAGCGGGGTGACGGGTAGTTGCGCCCCGGCCAAGGCCGCGACGCCCGCCGACCAGGCTCCGCTGGCGATGACGATGTGCGGTGCCGAGAAAGTTCCCTGCGTGGTCGAAACGCGGCCTTTCTCGATCGCTGTCACCTCGCATTGACGCACGATCCGAGCGCCACGGGCCAGCGCGGCGTCGGTGAATCCGCTCATCACAGCGTGCGGGTCCACAAAGCCGTCGGTGGGGCAATAGGTGCCGCCCAATACATCGTCGACGCGCCAGGGCGGCACCATGCAGCTGATGTCGGCTGCCGTCACTTCTTCCGCGCCTTGAAGGCCGAGTGCCCGTTGCCGGGCCAGGTTGGTACGCAGATAGTCCAGATGCCGCTGCTGGGTGGCACAGAACAGGTAGCCGTGCGGTTTGTAGCCCGAATATTGCCCGAGCCGTTCCTCAAACTGGGCGAAGAACGGGATGGCGTAGAGCGACATCCTGATGTTCACGTCCGTCGCGAACTGGGCGCGCACGCCGCCCATACTTTTGCCGGTGGAGCCTTTGCCTTGGCTCGACTCCCGTTCCAGCAGCAGCACGTCTTTACAGCCCGCTTCAGTCAAGTGCCAGGCGATCGAAGCGCCCGCAATTCCGGCGCCGATGATGATCACCTCGGCAGTGGCGTTATCCTGGTAGTTCACCGCTTGTTTTTCCACGTATGAAGATTATTGTCGCTATCAAACAGGTCCCGGCGCGAGACTCCCAATTGAAGATTCAATCGGGCGCCCAGTGGATCGAAGAAGACGATCTCACCTTTGAGATTAATGAACCGGACGCCTACGCGCTGGAAGAGGCTTTGCAGCTGAAGGAGAAGCACGGGGGCGAAGTGGTTGCTCTGTGTCTGGGGCCCGCCCGCGCGGCCTCCACCATCCGGGAAGCGTTGGCCAAGGGCGCGGACCGCGCCATCCACATTTCCGAAGAAAGCATCAACGGGCTCGACACGCTGGCTGTGGCCAAGCTGCTGGCCGGGGCGATCAAGAGCGAGGCTCCGGATCTGGTGCTGACGGGCTTACAGTCCGACGACCTGGGCTATGGCCAGGCGGGCGTTGTGCTGGCGGAACTCCTGGGCGTGCCGCACGCCACCATCATCATGCAGGTTTCAATTGAAGGCGGCACGCTGCGCGTCAAGCGTGAGCTTGAAGACGGCTGGTTCCAGTTCGTCACCATGCCGCTGCCGGCTGTGCTGACCATCCAGAGCGGCATCAACAAACTGCGCTACGCCACGCTGATGGGCATCAAGAAGGCCAAGACCAAGGAGATCAAGGTGCTGAGCGCCGCCGATGCCGGTGGAGCGGGTACGGCTGTTTCGACGCTGGATCGCGTCTACGTGCCGCAGCGTACCAAGGTCTCGACGATCTTTGAAGGTGACGCAAAGTCCACCGCGGCGCAGTTGGTAGAGAAGCTGAAGTTTGAAGTGAGGGTGCTGTAGAGCCATGAGTCTCGTATTGGTGGTTTTGGAACAGGGTGCCGGCAAGTGGCACAAGATGTCCTGGGAGGCCGTTGCGGCCGGACAGCAGATTGCCCAACAGGCTGGGATGTCGATGGCCTCGGTGGTGATCGGCCAGGGCGTGGCGGGGATGGCGGCGGAAGTGCCGGGCAAGGTGTTTGCCCTGGAGCATGCGCTGCTGGAACACTACACCGCTGATGGCTATACCGCCGCGCTAGCAGAGCTGATCAAGGCGGAGCAGCCGGCGCTGGTGATTTTCCCGCACACCTATCAGGTGCGCGACTTTGCGCCGAAGCTGGCCACGCGGTTCGGCCAGGTGCTGATCTCTGACGTGACGCAGGTG
>JAPKYX010000239.1:0-9746 GCA_026394075.1 Acidobacteriota bacterium | reverse complement strand
GCCAGGTGCTGATCTCTGACGTAACGCAGGTGAAGGCGGCCCCGGGCACGGTGTCGTTTGTGCGCCAGCTGTTCCAAGGCAAGCTGAATGCCGATGTCAGCGGCCAGGGCGGCGTGACGTTTATGTCGGTGCAGGCCGGGTCCTACCGCGCTGATCAGATGGTGGCCGCTCCGGCCGAGGTGCAGGTGGTGACACCGGCGCTGGATGCGAGCGCGATCCGCCAGAAGCCCGAGGCGCCGTTCCGTGAATCGACGCGCGCGGTGGATTTGACCGCCGCCGACATCATCGTTTCGGTGGGCCGCGGCATCAAGGAGAAGGACAACATCCATCTGGTGGAAGAGCTGGCGGCTGCCATGGGCGCCGAACTGGCCGCCTCCCGCCCCATCTGCGACAACGGCTGGCTGCCGATGGAGCGTCAGGTGGGCAGCTCCGGTCAGACGGTTTCGCCCAAGGTCTACATGGCCATCGGCATCTCGGGCGCCATCCAGCACTTGGTGGGCATGAAGGGTGCCAAGACGATCGTCGCCATCAACAAGGACCCGAATGCACCGATCTTCGAAGTGGCGGATTACGGCATCTGTGGTGACCTATTTGAAGTGGTGCCCGCGCTGATCGAAGAAGTAAAAAAGGCACGGGGCTAGCGCCTACCGGCTCACGCTGAGCCGCGACAGAATGGAGCGGAGTGCCCTCCCGATGCACGCTTGGACGGGGGGGGGCGCGACGCTCCTTTTTGCGTTATCAGGTAAAGCTCGGCTCACTCCAGATGATCTGGTTTTGTGAGCACTCCGCTCCATACTGTCGCGGCTCAGAGTGCGGGTGTGGAGTGATTTGAGGGCAGCCCGCTCCTGCTGGCCAGCGGTTCCGACTAGGCGGGCCGGTGGCCGTAGCGGTTTAGCGCCACCACGCCGGCATTCAACACTAGGGCGATTCCCAACCAGACCTGCCAGTGGGAGAACAGCCCCTGGCTGATCGCAAAGTCTCCCGCAAACCGCAGATCCGCCGCCATGCGCCACAGAGCCAGCACCCAGGCGCTGAGCGTGGCGGGAACCAGCAAGGCCGCCATAGCCAGGGCAAAGCGTTGGTTTTTTGTACCTTGACGCCGGATAAACGGTCCGGTCTTGAAGCGGATTCGAACGATCATCGCTCTTCGAGTCCAGTGTATCAGCGGCTCTCAAGGACGTTTGCGCGAAGGGGAAGGGAAGCGAGCGAGAGCCGTGGTGTCACCCCCTCAAGATCGGCGGGAATGGGGTGATAGATTAGGAAAGCTATGGCCAAGATTCGTACTGCAATGATCGGCACCGGCTTCATGGGCAAGGTGCATACAGAACAGGTTCGCCGTTTGGGAAATGTGGAGGTGGTGGCGGCTGCCAGCTCGACGCAGGACGTCGCGCAGAGCTTCGCCGATAGCGTCGGGATCCCCCGGGCGACCGGCGATTGGACCACGCTGGTGAATGATCCGGCGATCGATGCCGTCCACATCCTGACGCCCAACGCGCTGCATGCGCCGATGTCGATTGCTTTTGCCCAGGCCGGCAAGGCCGTCCTGTGTGAGAAGCCGCTGGCGATGTCGAGCGCCGAAGCGCAGCAGATGCTGGATGCGGCGGAGGCGGCGGGCGTTGTCCACGCCACCAATCACAACCTGCGGTTCTACCCGGTGGTGCAGTATGTCCGCCAGATGGTGGCGTCAGGCGAGCTGGGCGAGGTGCTGGCCGTGCAGGGAACCTATTCTCAGGACTGGCTGCTCTACGACACGGACTACAACTGGCGCATTGAGGCGGAGGCCAACGGCAAGCTGCGCGCCATGGGCGACATCGGCAGCCACTGGATGGATCAGATCCAGCATGTCACGGGCATGAACATCACCAGCGTCTGCGGCGAATTGACCACGTTCCACAAGACGCGCAAGAAGCCGAAGGGTTCGGTGGAAACTTTCACCGGCAAGACGTCGTCTCCGTCCGACTATACTGAGATCCCCATCACCACCGACGACTTCGGTACCGTGATGCTGCACCTGGGCGACCGCGCCCGTGGCGCTTTCACCGTCAGCCAGATCTCCGCCGGCAACAAGAACAGCTTCCGGTTTGAAGTCTACGGCACCAAGAGCGGTGTGAGCTGGAACCAGGAGCGCCCGGATGAGCTGTGGATCGGCCACCGTAACGCCCCCAACCAGATCCTGCTGAAGGATGCTTCCCTGATGGGTGCGTCCGGCCAGTACGCTGACCTGCCGGGCGGCCACAGCGAAGGCTACGACGACAGCCACAAGCAACTGTTCAAGCGCTTCTACGCCCGCGTGGCCAACAAGAGCCTGCCGGTGGAGCACCCGACGTTTGCCGATGGTCTGCATGGCATGAAGTGCCTGGAAGCGGTGCTGGCCAGCCATGAAGCTCGGGCGTGGGTGGATGTGAAGTAGATGCCGCCACGCATTGTCGGCAAGATCGACGCCATCCGGTTCCGTGAGCCCGTCCCGCTGGCCGATGATGCGCGCCGGAAGTTGCTGGTCCGCCTCGACCCGGGATTTAAGAACCGGGAGGTCGTCTTTACGCCACCCAACCGACTCACGCCCTCGGCGGCCGTGAAGGACGGGGCATCGTTGATGGCGGAGAATCCGTGGTGGTTTGTCCCGGAACAGGACCGCTTGGAGCTTTCCGGCACGCGGGGCAATCTCTACGTCCGCTGGACGCCGAAGGAGCCGGGTGTGCCGCACCTGGTCTCCTTCACCGTCACTGGCCGCGGGGCGGACCCGATCATTTACTCCTTCGCTCATACCGCCAATGCCATCTGGCGGCTCCACTTTGCCGAAGTGACGGTGGTGAAGTAGCAGCGCTTACTGGTCGCGCAAGTTGAGAATCTCAACGGCCTCGCGAACCGTGTAGTCCGGCGGCACCAGCGCGAACGTCTCCGGCTGGAAGCCATAAAGCACGCCGCAGGATTTTGAGCCGGCGTTCCGGGCTGTTTCGATATCCACCTTGGAATCGCCCACCATCAGCGTGCGCGCTCCGGCAGCACCGGTCTCTTCCATCAGCTTCTGGATGCCAATGGGATGGGGCTTCTTCTGGTCGAAACTGTTGCCGCCGTAGATGCGGAAAAAGGTGGAGCTCAGTCCCAGTCCGTCGACGATCACGTGGCTGATGCGCACGGGTTTGTTCGTCAGCACGGCCAGCTGCGAGCCTTGCGCGGCCAAGCCTTCCAGCGTCTCGGCGACACCGGGGTAGAGGCGGGTTTCGTCGAGGCAATGGTCATGGTAGTGGCGGATGAAGTAGTCGAGGGCGCGGTCGACATCCTCCTGCGGTGCCTCCGGGCCCAGCGCGCGGCGGATCAGCACCGGCGCTCCGTTGCCCACGTAGCTGGCGACGGTGGCCGGGTCTAGCGGCGGCAGGTTCATCCAGCCGCGCGTGGCGTTGACGGCATTCACCAGGTCGGCCTTGGAGTCGATCAGTGTGCCATCCAAATCCCAGATCACCAGATCGAACGGGCCAGCGGCTGGCATTATGACTTGTTCCAAATCTTCTGTACCTCGTCGTAGTTGCGGCGGAAACTATCTTTTAGATCGGGCGGCGTCAGCGCAGCCAATAGGCGTGAGGCTTCGACCACGTAGGGCGCGATCTGGGACTGGATGACGGCTTGCGGCAGCGTCTGGCGCGGGAAGGCCATGGCGATCATGACGATGGCAATGGAGATCAGCAGTGCGCGCAGGAAGCCGAAGATGGCGCCGAGCAGCCGGTCCAGCCAACTGATCCCGGCCCACTTGAACAGCTTCGAGAGACCAAACGAGATCACCCCGCCGGTGAGCACAAACAGCAGCAACACCACCACAAAGCCCAGGGCGTTGGCCAGTGCTTGAGACGTGACGTACTCGCGGAGAAACGAGCCCGCCTCCGCGTACCAACGGGAGGCGAACAGGATGCCGAAGATGGTGGCCGCCATCGAGATGCCGATGCGGGCCAAGCCACGCGCCGCGCCCATCAGCGTGGAGGCCAGGAAGATCACCAGAAACAGCAGGTCGAGCCAGTTGAGGTCTTTCACTGTAGCGTCTTTAGCCTGTGCTCGCCTACGCGCAGTCCCGGCCGGTCAGCAGGCGGTAGGCCTCGCGATACTTGCCGATGGTGCGCTCCACCACATCATCGGGAAGGGCGGGCGCGGGGGCCTGCTTGTTCCAGTGGATCGATTCCAGATAGTCCCGCACAAACTGCTTGTCGAACGACGGTTGTGCGCCACCGGGGGCGTACTGGTCAGCGGGCCAGTAGCGCGATGAATCGGGGGTGAGCACTTCGTCGGCCAGCACCAGTTGGCCGTTGACGAAGCCAAACTCGAACTTGGTGTCAGCCAGGATCAGGCCGCGCGTGGCGGCGTAGTCCGAAGCCTTGCCGTAGATGGCCAGCGTGAGGTCGCGCAGTTGCGTTGCCAACTCGGAGCCGACTTGAGCCACCACGGTCTCAAATGAGATGTTCTCATCGTGAGCGCCACCCTGGGCCTTGCTGGCCGGGGTGAAGATGGGTTCGGGCAAGGCGGAGGATTCCACCAGACCTGCGGGCAGCGGGATGCCGCAGATGGCCTGCGTGGCGCGGTAATCCTTCCAGCCGGAGCCGGAGATGTAGCCGCGCGCGACGCACTCCACTTCCACCATCTTGGCCTTGTGGACCAGCATGGAACGGCCTTCCAGCTGATCCCGGTACTCGCGCAATGGGGCCGGGTAGTCGTCCACTTCGGTGGCGATCAGGTGGTTCGGGACAAAGTCCTTCAGGAAGTCGAACCAGAACAGCGACAACTGCGTCAGCACGCGGCCTTTGCCGGGGATGCCGGAGCCGAGAACGTGGTCAAAGGCCGAGATCCGGTCTGAGGCGATGATCAGCAGCCGGTCATCGCCCAGATCATAAACGTCCCGGACCTTGCCGCGATACGGTGCCGGAAGGCCCGGCAAATGAGATTGGACAAGGGGACTCAAGCGGAGACTACGCCTTCCCGACTTTGTCCCACGCCTTATCCCAGGTGGTCTCGCGGCCGGAATAGATCGCTTCCTTGGCCATCACCGCCATCAGCGTTGATTCCGAGCCCCAAATGGCCGCGTTCTCCATCTTGCCCGTGCGAGCGCCGTCAATGAACTGGTTGACGGCGTCCTGCGTGATGTCGTACTTGGTGGCCACTTCTTCGGGAGCCTTGCCCCGCTCTTTCCAATACGTGATGCCTTGGCGCGAGGTGCGCACCGTGCCTCCTTCGCACATGAAGGTCTCCGAGACGTCCGTGTAGATGGACGGCGCGCCGAACTGGTGGGCCGAATAGCTGAACACCGTGCCATCGCCATACTGGAACGTGCAGGAGAGCGAATCCATGATGTCGCCCTTCTTGCGGATGGCCTGCGTGCCGTAGCCCGACACCTTCACTGGGGTCTTGTCCAGGAACCAGTGGACGACGTCCATGTTGTGGCAGTCCTGCTCCGTGATGATGTCGCCCGACATGTCGCGGTAGAAGAACCAGTTGCGGATCTTTTCTTCGCTGGCGGCGTGGCCTTCCTTGATGGGCGGTCCACCGCCCAGCCAGGCGGCGCGGACCATCTTGATGGCGCCGAACTCGCCGGACTTCACGCGGGCGTGGGCGGCCTGATAGTCCTTGCCGTAGCGCTGCTGGAAGCCCATCGAGATGCGCTTGGTCTTGTCGGCGCGGAGGGCGGCGGCCTTCACACGCAGGCAGCCCTTGGCATCAATGCCGGCGGCCTTCTCCATGTAGATGTGCTTCTTGGCCTTGACGGCCATTTCAAAGTGATCCGGGTGATAGACGATGGGCGTGGCGATCAGCACCGCATCCACATCGGAGGCCATCAGCTCTTCGGCCTTCTTGCCGCGGCGACGCGGGCGTATTCGTTTTTAGCGAAAATGCCGCTGACGTACATGCCGCGATTTCCCGCGCCCACCAAGCCCACAGTCAGAGCCGAATTGGCTTGGGAGCCAAAGGCGATGTGCGGGGCGACAATTGTCAGCCCCGACGCGATGAATTGACGTCGATCACTCATAACCATCTAAAGTATACGCCGCGCGCTGCCCGGGCGGACCCGTATACTGGAGGCTTTGAAGCTTTCGATCCTGATCCCGGTCTACAACGAACGCACCGTCGTTGAGCAGTCGCTCAAACTGGTGCTGGCGGCTCCGTTGCCAGAGAGTTTGGAGCGTGAACTGATCATCGTTGATGACTGTTCCCGCGACGGCACCTGGGACATTCTGCAGCGCATCGCCGCGGTTGAACCACGCATCAAGCTTTACCGGCATGAAGTCAACCAAGGCAAGGGCGCGGCCATCCGGACTGCCATCAGCTATGCCACGGGCGACTTCTCGCTGATCCAGGACGCCGACCTGGAGTATGACCCGAATGAGTATCCGGTGCTGATGGCTCCGCTGCTGTCGGGCAATGCCGATGCGGTGTTCGGGTCGCGCTACATGGCGGGTGAACAGCGCCGGGTCCTGCCGTTCTGGCACACCAAGATCAACGAAGCACTGACGACGCTGTCGAACATCTTTTCTAACCTCAGCCTGACCGACATGGAGACCTGCTACAAGGCCTTCCGCACCGATCTGCTGAAGAGCATTCCCATCCGGTCCAACCGTTTCGGCATTGAACCGGAACTCGCCATGAAGTGCGCCAAGCGGCGGTTGCGCATCTACGAGGTGCCCATCAGCTACCACGGCCGCACCTACGAGGAAGGCAAAAAGATCGGCTGGAAGGATGGCGTCAATGCGCTGGGCGTCATCTTGAAGTTCTGGCTGATCGATGATCTCTACTCGCAGCCCTATGGCAGGGCGTTTTTGAACAACATGAGCGGCACGCCGCAGTACCTGAACTGGATTGCGGGCTTGCTGCGGCCCTACATCGGCGACCGGGTGCTGGAGATCGGCGCGGGCATTGGCAATTTGACGGGCCTGATGATGGGCCGCCGCGTGATGTATGTGGCCGCCGAGAAGGACCCGCTTTACCTGCACGCCTTGCGGAATCGCTTTCTGCGGACCCCAAATGTCCGGGTGGAGACGGCCGATTCAGGATCAGCTGACGATATTCGTGGTCTCCCCTCGGGTTTCGATACGGCTCTGTGCCTGAATGTGCTCGAGTACCTGGAAGACCCGGCGGCGACGCTGGCGGCGCTGCGGGATACGCTGGCTGACGGCGGACGGCTGCTGGTGCTGGTGCCGCAAGGCAAACGGCTGTTCGGCACCATTGAGGAGACCCTGGGACACCGGCGCCGCTTCAATCGGACAGAACTGGTTGAGTTGCTGACCGGGGCCGGTTTCGTGGTGGAGGAGATCACTTCACTCAATCGCGCCGGAGCTCCCGCTTGGTGGATCTTTGGCCAGGTGCTGGGCCGGCGTCAGATCAACAAGATCACCCTGAAGCTGTTCGATAAGGGCGTGTGGCTGTGGCGGCGGATTGATGGTCTGCTGCCGTGGCCGGGCGTCAGCCTTGTGGCGGTGGCCCGCAAACGGTCATGAAGGCCTATATGCTCGATTTCGCGGCGCGGCGCGGCGAGTTCCGTGAGCTGCCCGAACCGGTCCGCCAATCGGGCGAAGTGCTCCTGCGTGTGGCGGCGGGCGGGGTCTGCGGGACCGACCGGGAACTGGCCGCTTTCCATATTGGCGAACCGCCTGCGGGCGAGCCATTTTTGGTGCTGGGACATGAGGCCTGCGCCCAGGTGGTGGAGGCGGACCGCATGGGCCCGCTCCAGGTGGGCGATTGGGTGGCACCGATGGTCCGCCACGCCTGCGCCGCCCGGTGTCCCTTCTGCCTTCGCGGACGGGTGGACCAGTGCAACTCCGGCGGCTATCGCGACAGTGGCATCGTCGGACGCCACGGATACTTTCGTGAATACGTCGCCGAGGACCCCACGCACCTGATCCGCGTGCCGGCGGCGCTGGCCGAATTTGCCGTGCTGCTGGAACCGCTGAGCGTTGTGGAGAAGGCCGTGGCGCGTGCTCTGCAGTTGGCTGCGGGGCCCGCGGGCCAAGCCTTGGTGGTGGGGGCGGGGCCCATCGGCTGCCTGACTGCGCTGGTCCTGACGCAGCGCGGCATTCCGGTGACCGTGCATTCCATGGAGCCTCCCGATCATCCGCGCGTCCAGTGGCTGAAGCGTATCGGCGTGCTTTACAACCAGCCGGTGAAAGCGGACTTGGCCTTTGAAGCGGCCGGGGTGGGGGCGGCGGCGGAGTTGGCCATCAAGTCACTGGCACCCAACGGGGTCTGCGCGATTCTGGGGGCCCGGGAAGCGCAGGTCGAGATGCCGTTCCGCACGATGATCCTGGAGAACCAGACCGTGTTCGGTTCGGTGAATGCGGACCGGGCATCGTGGGAAGTGGCGGTGACCGATCTGGCGCGGACCGACCGTGGTCTGCTGGAGACATTTGTCGAACGGCGAAGCTTTACTGACCTGCCCCGCTCGCTGGTCGAGACCGCGCCTCAGGCGGCCAAGCTGGTCCACATCCTACACTGAAGAGGATGAGTTACCGCTTCCGCCACGCCATCTGCAACGAGATTTTCGACAAGCGCGATTTCGCCGAATCCTGCCGCTACATCAAGCAGTGCGGCTATGAAGGCATTGAGATTGCCCACTTCACGTTGGCCGATGATCCGGCCACGATCACGCCCGCGAAACGCGCTGAATATAGCCGCATCATCCGCGAGGAAGGGCTGAAGTTTGCCGGTTTGCACTGGCTGATGGTGGCTCCGGCGGGGCTGCATGTCTCGACGCCCGACCCGGAGTTGCGGGCTCGCGGCTGGCGGCACATCCAGAATCTGATTGATCTGTGCGCGGACTTGGGCGCCGACGGCACGGGCGACAATCTGGTGATGGTGTTCGGCTCTCCCAAGCAGCGGGGGCTGACCGGCGGCGCAACGCGCGATCAGGCCACGCGCAACTACATCGACGGACTGCGGTCGGTCGCGGCGCATGCTGAGCAGCGCCAAGTGCAGATCCTGGTGGAAGCCTTGCCTAGCACGCAGACGGAAGTGATCTTGAGCCTGGATGAGGCGGCGGCCATTGTGCACGAGATCGGCAGCCCGGCCATCCAAACCATGTTCGATTCTCACAACGCGATCGAGGAAACCGAGCCGCACGAAGTGCTGGTGGAGCGCCACTTTCCGGTCATCAAGCACGTCCACGTCAATGAACTGGACGGCGGCCATTGCGGCACCGGCGATTACGATTTTAAGCCCGTGCTGCGGAAGCTGCGGGAGCTGAACTATTCCGGCTGGGTGTCGCTGGAGGCGTTTGACTTCCGTCCAGGAGCGGAACGGATCGCCAAAGAGTCGATTGATTATCTGAATCAACAGATTGAACTGCTGGGTTAAGACGAAAAGGGTCTCATGAGCAAATACGTTGTGACCGGCGGTGCCGGCTTCATTGGTTCATCCGTGGTGCGGGCGCTGCTCGACCAGGGTGCCGGGCACGTGCATGTGATTGATAGTCTGTTGACCGGGTACGAGAAAAACCTGGATGCCGTGGCCAGCCAAGTGACGCTGCACCGCGTTGATATTCGTGATTTTGATGGCGTGAAGGCCGCCATTGCCGGGGCCGAAAAGGTATTCCACCTGGCGGCCATTCCGTCGGTGCCCAAATCGATCGATGAGCCCGTGCCGTCGCATGAGGTCAATATCGACGGCACGTTTAACGTCTACCGCGCGTGTGCGGAAACGGGCGTCAAGCGCGTGGTCTATGCCGCGTCGTCGTCCGCCTATGGCGACACGGATGTCCTGCCCAAGGTGGAGACGATGGT
>JAPKYX010000165.1:19683-31561 GCA_026394075.1 Acidobacteriota bacterium | reverse complement strand
TCAACTTCTCGATGCCCCGGTCCATGCGCAAGGCAGAACCCGCCAGCCGTGTGCCGCCCCGCAGCGTCACGCGGTCCACATCTCCGTCCGGCGACGTGTGCAACGTAACGTCTACCTCACCCAACCGGTAATCGCCCGCCGCACAAAGCGCGGGCATCACGGCATCGGTCACCAGCACGCTCCGCTCCAGGCCCTTAGCTCGCAGCGCGGCCTTCAGAAAGGCGCGGCCCAGGTGAATGCCATCGGCAATGAAGCTGGCCGTCAAACGGTCGTCCGCCAGTTGCTCCCAGATGTAGTTGGGGTGCCGGGCCATGACGGCATGTGCTCCGTTGCCCAGGTGCGTGGACATGGTGGCCCCGGCCGACACGGCGTCGGCAATCTGCTGGCTATCGGCCTTGGTGTGGCCGATGGAGGCGACAATGCCGGCCCGCACGATGTGCTCGATGTAGCGTGGGGTTCCGGGCCATTCCGGCGAAATCGTGATCAGCTTGATGCCGCCTTGGGCGGCTTCATTCAGACGCTCAAACTCATCAATGTCCGGCGCGCGGACCGCGGCCAAAGGATGCGCGCCACGCGGACCGTCCTCGGCTGAAATATGGGGCCCCTCGACGTGGAAGCCCACCATCGATTCGCCCTCCGGCAACTGCTCCTTGGCTTCGGCCAACCGGCGCAATGCCCCGGCCATTACTTCATGGCTACCCGTGATGACGGTCGGCAATAGGCGTGTGACCCCGGTCGCATACTGCGCCCGAATGGAGCGGCCGATCTCCTCTACCGGGGAGGTGGGTGCGCAATAGTCCACTCCGGCAAAGCCGTTTACCTGTAGATCGATGAACCCCGGGGCCAGCCACGGCAAGTCCCCCAAGGCATCGGACCCCAGCAAAGGGTCAACGGCAGTGAACCCTTGTTGGCCTTCGGCCACGATCATTTCGCCGGTCACCGCGTTGCGGCCAAAACATTTCATGCGCACTCCGTTTTATTCACAAACTTCCCACATTCCAGTGTCCGTAACCCGCTGTCGGCAAGCAAGAAAGATACTGTTGAAAGCTTGCTCTGAGACGCGAAAATGGTCTTCCCGTCACCCGCAACGATTGCTACATTCGTTTCTGTTCCTGGGCGCGCGGTGCGGCGATCAAGGCGGATGATCTCGGGGGAGGTGGCCGTTTTGGAAACTGCACTCGCGCCAAGGACTTTTCTCTTCCTCCCGGGCGCTCCAGCCCATCCTTCGGGCCCTCTCCCCTTCAACTCTTCCACCGCCATCAGCACGATGGGTTAGATCAGGCTACGTGTGCCGCAACCGGAACCGGCGTCAACCAGCCGAACTCATCCGCCGCGCGGCCTTCCACCACAGCAAAGAACTCGCGCTGCAGCGCTTCCGCAATTGGACCCCGGCGGCCAATGCCAATCTGGATCTTGTCCACCGAACGGATGGGCGTGATTTCCGCCGCCGTACCGGAGAAGAAGACTTCATCGGCAATATAGAGCATCTCGCGCGGAACCAGTGATTCCACCACCGGAATGCTCAGCCGCGCCGCCAGCTTCAACACGGTGTCGCGCGTGATGCCGGGCAGGACGCTGGCGCCCAGGGGCGGCGTGATGATCTTGCCATCGCGGACCAGGAAGATGTTTTCGCCCGAGCCTTCGCTGACATAACCGCTGGTGTCCAGCGCAATGCCTTCGGAATAGCCATTGGCGACCGCTTCCATCTTGATCAACTGCGAGTTCATGTAGTTGGCACCGGCCTTCGCCATCGAGGGCAGGGTATTGGGTGCCAGGCGGGACCAACTGGAGACGCAAACATCGACGCCATCCGCCATGGCTGCTTCACCCAGATACTTGCCCCATTCCCAGCAGGCTGCGTAGACGTCGGTGGGGTTCTTCATCCCGTAGACGCCCAGGTCAGAATAGCCGCGAAGGACGATTGGCCGGATATAGCAGGACTGCATGTTGTTTACCTGGACTAGCTCAACCATGGCCTGGGCCAGTTGGGCCGGGGTATACGGCAGTTTCATTCGATAAATGTAGGCCGAATCGATCAGCCGGCGCATGTGTTCCTGCAAACGGAAAATGGCCGGGCCGTTCTGGGTCGCATAGCAGCGAATGCCTTCAAATACCGAGGAGCCGTAGCTGACGACGTGCGAAAGTACGTGGATTGTGGCCTCATCCCAGCGAATGAACTCGCCGTTGCGCCAAATCTTCTCGGTGGGCTTTAACATGGGAGAATTATATCGTGGAGACTTGTCCTTGCGCCTGATCAAGCACGCGCCACTGCTGGCAGTGGTCCTTTTTGCGTCGGTTTTGACGGCTCAAAAGATACGGGAACTCAAACCGGCCGTCTCGGAAAAGCAGGTGCCGACCTCGAAAGATGTCGAGATCGCCCAGCAGGTAAGCGCCGAGGCCGATCGCAAATATGCCGTCCTGCGGGACCCCGTCGTACAGCCGTTCATCGACCGCATCGTGAAGCGCATCTCCTCGCAGCCCGAAGCAGGGAACTTCCCCTACTCGATCAAACTGGTCTACGACCCCTCCATCAACGCCTTCGCCTATCCCGGCGGAGCGATGTATATCCACCACGGCCTTCTCACCCAAGCCGACAATGAAGAGCAGGTGGCCGGCGTCCTGGCGCACGAAATCTCGCACGTCGCCTTGCGCCACGGAATGGCCGGCATGCTGCGCGCTCAGCGGGCGCAGATGGGTGCCGGCATCGCCGGAGCGCTGGCCAGCATCTTGCTCGGCAATGGTGCGGGTGGACAGTTGGCGCAGATGGGCCTGGGGCTGGCCGCCCAAAGCTACATGCTGAAGAACTCGCGCGATGCCGAACGGGACGCCGATCTGCTGGGCGCTCGCCTGATGAACGCCTCCGGCTATAACCCCATCGAGATGGCGCGGTTCTTTGAAAAGCTGGAGGCCGACGGTGGCTCCCGCGGACCCGCCTTTTTCTCTGACCACCCCAACCCCGGCGACCGCATCAAGAATGTCGAGGCCGAGATACAGGCCCTGCCCCAGCAGCGCTACGACGCCGCCCGCGAACCGGAGTTCCGCAAGGTGAAGGTAACCGTGGCCGGCTTGAAAGCTCCGGCCGCCCGCGCGCCGGGGGCCACTAATCCGGCCCAAACTCCGGCACCGGGAGCGCAGCAGGGCGCTGGAACGCTCCCCGCACCGCCCGATGGAAACCGCCTGCTCAGCTACCGCGGCCGCAACATTTCCATGAGCTATCCGTCCGGCTGGCAGGTGCTTGGCGATCGCAATGACCCCGACACGGCCACCTTTGCGCCCCCCAACGGCGTGCGTGAATCGCAAATTGGTTTGGGTCTGATGATGGCCTATGGACCGGCCCAAGGTGACCTCCGCCAGTCGACCTCCGCCCTGATCGCTTCGCTGCGCCAACAGAACCCTTCGATGCGCGTTGGCCGCGCCCGGAGTATCACGGTCGATGGCCGTCCAGGGCTCGCCGTCGCGATTACCAACAAGTCGCCGTTTGGCGGTCCGGAGCGCGACACCGTAGTGACCACCTTGTCCGGCAACCGACTGGTCTACGTGGTGTTCATCGCACCGGAAAGCGAAGTACCGCAAACGCAAGCCGTCTTCCAGCGAATGCTGGAATCCATCCGCATCAGCCAGTAGGCGCGCCGCGCCGCCACGAGGACCAATTGAAAAACTACGAGGCCGTTCTGTTCGACTTTGATGGAGTCCTGGTGGATTCCGAGCCCGTGCACTTTACCTGCTGGCAGGAGATCCTCAGCCCCTATCGCATCACGCTGGAATGGGACTACTACGCGCAGAACTGCATCGGCGTCTCCGACCGCGCCATGATCGCCACCCTGGTGCCGCTGGCCGACGTGCCCGTCGAGTTTGAAGAGATCTACGCGCAGTACCCGCGCAAGAAGGCACTCTTCCGCGAACGCATGCTGGAAAAGCCCGCCGTCTATGAGCCCACCATCGAACTGGTCCGCTCACTGGACCAGTACAAGCGAGCCGTCGTCACCTCCAGCGGCCGCAGTGAGGTGGAGCCGATCCTGGAACGTCTGGGCCTGCTCCCCCACCTTGACACCACTGTCTACGGCGGCGACGTCGAGCGCTTGAAGCCTGCTCCGGACCCCTACCTCCGCGCCGCCAGCTTGTTGGGCATCACCCGGGCCCTGGTGGTGGAAGACTCTGAAGCCGGAATCGCGAGCGGCCAGGCGGCGGGCTTTGATGTGGTACGCATCACCCATGCCCGCGATGTAGCGGAGTTGGTGCGGAACGCCCTCACTTAGTTCCGCTCTCGATTAACGGCCGGGACGGTAAGTCCAATGATATGATCCATGCTCGGTGCAAACGATGAAGGTCTTCCATCTCGCCATTCCCGCCGGCTTCATTTTCAGCGTCACTCTGTCCGCGCAGCCACAGCCGGCAGTGGACTTCGCGCGCGATGTCCAACCTATCTTGCGCCAGAACTGTTATGGGTGCCACGGGCCCGCCCAACAGATGGCGCGCCTACGGCTGGACCGCCGGAGTTCGGTGGTCACGGGACGCCGCGTGGTCGCCGGAAGCAGCGACAACAGCTTCGTCTACCATCGGGTAGCGGGTACCGCGTTCGGCCCGCAAATGCCGCCCACCGGGCCCCAAGGTGCCCCGTGGCCTGACTCACTAGCCAATGAAAAGGAACTGCCCCCACCCGATCCGAAGGCGGTGGCGATGGTGGACCTGCTTCACCGGGGAGACCTGGGCGGATTTCTCAAACAAGCTGCTGCCGACCCGAAACTATTGAACGCTCGCGCCCCGGGAGGCTCCACGCCGTTCATGTACGCCGCGCTGTACGCTGGCCCTTCCACGTTGGAGCGCCTGTTGAAACTCGGTGCCGATCCCAACGCCCGCAACGATGTCCAAGCCACGGCCCTGATTTGGGCCGCCACCGATCTCGGAAAAACAAGAGTACTGCTGGACCACGGCGCGGATGCGAATGCCCGCTCCGCTGACCTCCGCACACCTTTGATGGTCGCTGCCCGCCGGCCGGGTGGCTCTCCCATCGTGAAATTGCTATTGGATCGCGGGGCCCAGTTGAATCCGAATGCTCGCCCTGACGCCGAATCCTCACCCTTGACCGAAGCAGCGACGGCAGGCGAATTGGAAACGATCAAGCTGCTCCTGAGCCGCGGCGCGGACGCCAAGTCCGCGGGACAGAACGCCGTCACCCTGGCGAGTTTCATGTGCGGGCGGCAGTGCCTGGAACCAATTGCCTCCAAGATCACGGATCGTGCGGTCCTCACGGGCTCACTCCAGGAAATCGCCGTTAGTGGAGACCTCGGATCCGCGCTCTTCCTTCTCGACCAGGGGGCTGACCCTAAGGCCTATGACGCCGCTGGGCGCACGGCACTGATGTATGCAGCCGAGTCGGAGTCCCTGTCCCTGGGTATGGTGAAACTGCTGGTTGAACGTGGCGCTGATATCAATGCCTCAAGTCGGCACAAGGGGTCAGCGGACAGTGGTTGGACCGTATTGGACATCGCTAAACTGCACGGCAACACCCGCATCGTTGAGTACCTGACGAAGTTAGGCGCTCAATCGTCCCCGCTTCCCCTAACCAAGGCGGCTCAAACCCGCCGCGAAAACTCCATTCAGAAAGCTGCGCAGGACAGTTTGGCGCCACTGCAGCGGGCTGACTCGGGCTTTACGGCTAAGTCTGGCTGCTTCTCGTGCCACAACAACAGCCTTCCGGCGATGGCCCTGGGACTGGCCCGGAAACGTGGCCTGCGGGTGGATGAAAAGAGTTTTGGACAACAGCTCAAGGCAAGTCTCTTCCAGCTGGGAAAGAATAGGGAAAGCCTCTATCAACAATTTGCATTTTCCGTTTTTGATTATTTCGGATCTCAGCATTGGAGCTACGTCCTGCTGGGCCTGGCGGCGGCGGACCAGCCCGCCGATTTGAATACGGACGCCGTTGCGATGTACCTCAAGAACCATCAGCGCGCTGATGGAAGTTGGCCGTATCCCATGGGCGATACCCGTCCCCCGATCGGACATAAGTACATCGGGCAAACGGCGCTCTCCCTCCGCGCGCTCCAACTTTATCCGCCCAAGCTGGACCGCCCGGCATACGAACAGGCGGTACGAAGAGCAGCTTCATGGTTGGAACAGGTCAAGCCCATCACGACGGACGACCAGATTTGGCGCGTGCTGGGTCTCGGCTGGGCTGGTGACCAGACGCACGTTTTACAAAAGGCAAGAAGGGAGCTGCTGGACGCCCAGAAACCAGATGGCGGTTGGTCAGAGAAGCTAACGATGGCCAGTACCGCCTACGCCACCGGAAGGGCTCTAGTGGCACTGCAGACTGCCGGGCTACCCGTCTCGCACGCTGCCTACCAGCGCGGCGTCCGGTATCTCTTGGAGACGCAACTGGAAGACGGGACATGGTTCGTCAAGTCGCGGGCTTTAGGTTTTCAGCCCTACTTCGACAATGGATCGCCCCATGGCTTCGATCAGTGGATATCCAGTGCGGGAACGAGTTGGGCGGCGATGGCCTTGACGTTAGCTCTGCCGGAAGGCCCGGCAGCCACTCGATCATTGGCCCAGCGTTAGTTGCCGCCTGACCCTCACTTGGCATGGCGCAGTCGCGGGCTTCTTTGGGTGCGCGTCATCTCCCCGTTGTTGCCGAGAAGGTTCGAGAAGCTCTGCCGTAGCGGTCTCGACGGAACCGGGGCCGCGAGCAACGACGAAATGTTCCTCTGCGTGCCCCACTGTCTCGGCTCTGTGACAGAATAAAAGACTTCGTTAGGCATGGCCGATCATCAATCCCAACTCCGTGTAGCCTTTTGCACTGATACTTTCGGTGAAATCAATGGCGTCGCGACGGTCAGCCAGCAGTTCCAGGCCTATGCCCACCGCCACGGCCTTCCCTGGATGATCGTGCGGCCTGGCCCGGTCACCCGCCGCTTCACGGAGGGTCCGGTGGAGGTGGTCGAGCTGGCCAAGAGCCCATTGTGCCTGCCGCTCGATATGGGCTTGCAGTTCGACCTGCTCCATTGGCGGCATGCGCCCTGGCTGGCCGAACAGTTCACCCAGTTCCGGGCGGACGTCATCCACGTCACCGGCCCCGGAGACATCGGCATGATGGCCGCCAAGATCTCCCACCGCCTGCCCACCGCCACGGGGTTGAAGAAGACTCCGCTGGTGGCTTCCTGGCACACCAACCTGCACCAGTACGCGCGGCTGCGCTGCTCCGGGTGGATGCCTCGCGTGGCCGACAAGGCGATCGGCGGCTTCATCGAGCGCGAAGCCTTCCGCGCCGCCGCACGCTTCTATCAGTTGGCGCGCGTTAACCTGGCACCCAACGCCGAAGTGCTGGAAGATCTCTGCCACCGCACCGGCAAGCCCGGGTTTGTGATGCCCCACGGCGTCGACACCGCCCGTTTCAAGCCCCACCCGGAGCGCCCGCATGGCGGTCCCGTGGTGCTGGGCTACGTTGGCCGCCTCACGCCAGAGAAGAACGTCCGCTTCCTGGCCGAAGTGGCCGCCAAGCTGAAGCCAGGGTCGTTTCGATTCCTGATTGTGGGTGATGGGTCAGAGCGGGAGTGGCTGGAGAGCGCCATCCCTCAAGCGGAGTTCCGCGGAATTCTGCGAGGTGATGAACTGGCGGCCGCCTACGCGGAGATGGACCTGTTCCTGTTCCCGTCGCTGTCCGACACTTTTGGCCTGGTCCTCCTGGAAGCGATGGCCAGCGCCGTCCCGGTCGTCACCTTCCACCGCTCCGGCCCTTGCATGGCTGTCCGTGACGGTGAATCCGGCTTCACGGCCAGCTGCCCGGCCGTCTTTGCCGAATGCGTGGAGCGATTGATCGACGATGATGCCTTGCGGGCCAGCCTTTCGCAGGCGGCCTATGAACTGGCGTTGTCTTTCTCTTGGGACAAAGTCTTCGATGCCGTCTACGAATCTTATGCCGCCCTGCGGCCAGAAACCACGGCGCTCAGCGTCGCCACCTGACCGGGCGGCCCCGTTCTACAGAACCGAGATCAGCTCCGCCAGCACGCGGCACTCTTCGCCTTCCACCAGTTCCCAAGCTGTGAATTCGGGATTCAGCGGCTCCAGGATCACACGGCGCTGTTGCACTGCACCTTCGGCGTCGTACTGCTTCATGGAGCGGTAGCGCTTGACGGTGTAACGCTGCGCGGCATCGGAGAAATTCTCTACCAGCACCTTGCGCCCATCGCGCGAACCGGCCGGCTGGTAGCGGAAAATGCACAGGCTGCCATCCGGGATCTCCGGCTCCATCGACCGGCCGTCCACTCGCGCCACAAACATCAGGCCGTCAACCCGGTGGCCCTCCGGCACCTCCACCCACCGCTCCGCGTCGGCCGCAAAAGTGTCCGGGGTCATCGCCGCACCCCAGGACCCGGCCGCTGCCGCGAGCGCCACCACCGGCAGGTGGGTCACATAACGCTGAACCGTAGCCGCGATATGGCGGTCATACGCCCGGGCCACCGCCCGGTCCAGCGAATCAACCAGAATAGCGTCGGGATCAGAAAGCCGGAACGAATTGGAAAGGGATGAGTAAACCCAATGAAGAAAAGAGCCTAGACCCATTTCCTGCAACTTTTGGTTGAGGTCACGCGCCATCGCATGAAGGTCAATAGTTTCGCCATCCGGCGTAAACTGATCCCAGTCACGACGCAAACGCAGCCGTGCGTCATCTTCGGTCCAGACCAATACACCACAAGCTACCCCCGGTTGCCCGGGGAGGTGTAGTTCTACTAGAGCGAATTTACCCGCACTTGGCGTCGATAGGGAAGCCATCTCTCATGTGACAGATCGGCTATCGCGACGCTTCTTTGACAACTGCCTCGCGCAAACAACCTGTCCTATGGATTATAAGGGTAATATCCCGTTCGTGCACGGACCTTAGCCGTCGGGAAGCGGGGCACCTCGACGCGGATCTTACGGAAGACCTTTGGTTTGACGTCGGTATTGTCCGGCGTGTAGCGCATGATGTACTGCGTGGTGATCTCGCCGGTGACGTTGGCGACCGCCTTAAACAGGCCTTGCGCGATCGCCGAAGCGTATCCGCCGGTCCCCACTTTGAGCGCGTAGTTACCCTCATCCGAGGGGGTGGATAAATACCCCGAAACGTCCTTGTAGACGTTCTGAAGGGGGTATTCCACACGCCCGCCCGTCTCCTCCGCCAGCTTCACCAGATTCTTCTCGCCATCCGAGCCAAAGCCGAAGGCGGTGGTGGAGACGCCGTAAATGGTCACCAGATTCCGCTGGGCCAGTTCGAGCACTTCATCCAGCGACTTCTTGCTGGCATTGTCGTGACCATCTCCAACAATCACGATGATGCGCCGCGGTTCCACCGGCTCACCCTTAACCAACGTGCGGCTGGTGCAGGCGATATAGACGGCGTCGTACATCGCCGCGCCGCCACCGGGCTTCATCTTGCGGACCTTCTCCAGCACCTTCTCGGCGTCGGTGGTGGTGTTGGCCAGCAGCTCGGCTTCGCTGGAATACCCGATCAGGTAGCCGGCATATTTCGGTTGGCCCGGCAGCAGGGTGAAGACCAGTTCTTCCACCGCCTCCTGGAACTTCTTCCATTGCAGGCGGTTGGCATTCGATTGGTCAACCAGAAAGCCAACGACCACCGGCTGATTGCGCTCACGTGAGAAGTAGCGGATGTTCTGCAGCTTGTTCTCGTCGTAAACCTCAAAATCGCTCTGCTCCAAGTCGCCGACAAACCGGCCCTTGTCGTCCGTCACGGTAACGGGAACAATGACCTCGCTGACACTGGCCGCCAGCGCATCACTCTGAGTCTTCGCCCTGGCACCGGGCTTATCCTGGCCCACGGCTAATGCGGGCGCGGTCAAAGCCGCTGCCGGTACCACTGATGCCAGGAAGTCACGTCGCTTCATAAAGTCCTTCATTGGCGTGGCGCATCCAGAACCGCCGCTTGCCGGCCGCGCGCCAACCGCCTACGCCCCATTATAAGAGTCCCAGCGGTAAGCAACGTTCCGGCGAGCGTCATTATTCCGCCGAGTAGCACCGAATTGGGAGAATATCGCAGTTCGACGTGGTGAAAGCCGCGTTCCAGTACAACGCCGCGCACAATCCCGTCCACCGTCAGCACTTCCTGCGTTTGTCCGTCCACCCGGGCCTTCCAGCCCGGATACGCCACATCACCCAGCACCAGCAAGCCGCGGCATTTCATGTCTGCCGCGATCAGCACCTCGCCCGAATGCTGCCGGATCAGGGCGCTGCGGTCACCACTGCAATTCTCCAGGGGAAGCTCCCGATCCATCACGGCACCCCGGCTGAGGTCAAAAGAGCTATCGCGCAACAACCGACCCCGGTCGGCCGCCGTGGTCGCCTTAAACGTCTGGTGAACGGTCCAGACCCGCGGCAGGCCGCCTTCCATCGGATAGACGTTCAGCCCATGCGCCCCTTGGAACAACGCCGTCTGCTTCGGGTCTAGCGGAGCCTTGCCCACCCAGTGCGTCACGCCCATCAGCCTCCGGACGTAAGGGTCATGCAGGCCGGCGTCCAGCAGGTTGGCGGTTAGGCTGGCCAGGTAGCCGCCATACACGTCCACGCCCATCCAGTCCCCCAGATTATGCTTGGCAACGTTGTCGTCCAGCATCACCCGCACCGGCTGCGGCTGCTGGCGGAGATAGTCCACTACTTCCTGGTGCAAGGCCAGATTCTTCAAGTAAGGTGTCGGGGCCGGATCGTAACGGTTGGGCCAGTAGTAGGGGGCCATCAAGGACAACTCGAGAAAACAAGCCACCGCCATCGTCCGCGGCGCAAAGCGGGAGGCCACCATAGTCAGCATCAGCAGCGCCGTCATGATGGGCCGCTGGTCCGGCACGGCGCTCAGGCCATGGGTGACCGCCCAACCGGCGTAGAACAGTAGGATGACCGCCGCTGCGCCCGCCACCAGCCAGCGCCACAGGGGCGTGGCCAGACTCGGAAGCTCCGATATGCCCAGCGCGGCCAGCGGTGCCAAACCGAGGCTAAAAATCACCACCGCCATCGAGGGCGACCGGGCCTTCTCCACCATCGGGACCAAACTGTAGAAGAGTCCTTCAATACCGCCAAACTGGGACAAGGAATAGACCAAGCCACTCGCCGCCAGCACCGCAAAGTAGGTATGCTTGCGCCAGGCCGCGGCCGCCATCAACAGTGCGCCCAGGCCGACGAAACTGCTCGTGTTGAAGTTGAGACCTGGAATGATAATCCCAAGAATCGAAAGAGGTTGGAAGCCATACTGCTGATGGATGTAGTACGGCACCACCTGCTTCCAGTCCACCGGCTCCGGCAACCCCACCCACCGCTTTGCCAACCGCCCATACTCCATCGCTGGAACCAGCTGAAGTCCCGCCACCAGAGCGACAATCAAGCCAAACAGCAAGAGATACTTGAGGTTAGACCATTGCCGCCAAGTGAAATAAAGCCATGAGATTCCGACCGCAAGTGAAACAAAAATAGGGATTTGATGGTGCCCAGACAACCAGGCGACCCCCAGGAAGAACCCGCAAAGAGCAGTGCTGCTCCAGGCGTTTCTTCCTTCTACTGCACGCAGATGGAACATGAAAATTAAAGGGGCCCAGATGGCTCCATTCACCATCTGTGGCCAGTCAATATTGCCGACGTAGCCACCGAAGGAGAAGATCATCGCCCCGGTTAGCGATCCCAGCACGCCTGCCTTCCGGTCCCGGCACAAAAGATACATGAACCAGGCGGCAAAGAAGTGGATGAGTACGTAGTACCAGTGCAGTGCTCCCACCCGGAGCCAGCCCCGTTTCAAGGGCATCAGGAACAGGAGCCAGTTCGGCGGATACGCTGCGCCCGGCTGGGCTTGCCCCACCAACGGTTGACCGCCCCATTCAAACGGAGCCCATAACGGCAGCCGCCC
>JAPKYX010000165.1:0-19666 GCA_026394075.1 Acidobacteriota bacterium | reverse complement strand
TCTGGCGACTCCATCCAGGAATACTGGTTGGTGAGAACCAGCTTCCAGTAGAAGGCCACCGTGATCAGAAACAGTACGAGCGCTGCTCGCTTGGGACCAATGTGGTGCATTTCGGCCAGTATGCGGAATCTCGATGATAGCGAAAGTCGTTGCACCAAAGCGAGTTTCCGTTTGGCGGCCAAAATGCAGTCACCTTGGCATGATGGCCCACCAAACCATGGCGGGCAGGGAGAACCAGCATGTTGCGCACACCCTTGATGTTGAGCGTTTCGATGTGGATCGCCGGTTGCCTAACGGCTTTCGGGCAAGACGACTCACCCGGACGAGGCGTGGCCCGCCTCAGTCTGCTTTCTGGCGACGTCTCCGTCCGCCGGGGCGACACCAATGAATGGGTCGCCGGTGCGGCCAATGGCCCGTTGCTGGCCGGAGACCGTGTCCTTTCCGGTGCCGCCTCCCGGGCCGAAGTGCAGTTCGATTGGGCGAACCTGCTGCGGCTTTCCTCGAACACTGAACTCCGCCTGACGGAAGTAGAGCGGGAACGCTACCAGGTACAGTTGGCCCGGGGAACCGTCACCGTGGCGACGATTCGCGAGTCCAGCCTGGATGGCGAGATCAGTACGCCCAGCATCGCGGTCCGCCCGCTACGCCGCGGCATCTACCGCATTGCAGTCCGCGAAACCGACTCGGGTCCGGTGACCGAAGTCACCGTCCGGAGCGGGGAAGTGGAAGTCTTCTCTCCCCGGGGCACCCAGCGCCTCCGTCCCGGCCGCACCCTGCTGGCCCGAGGCGAGTACCGTGACCCCGAGTTCCAACTGGTGGCCGCGCAACTGGACGACGATTGGGACCGCTGGAACGAACGGCGAAACCGCGACCTCTTGAAATCCACCGCTTACGATTACGTCAGCCGCGACGTCGCGGGTGCGGATGAGCTGGATGGCTACGGAACTTGGGTGAACTCCTCGCCCTATGGCTGGGTGTGGCAGCCGCACGTCGCCGTGGACTGGGCGCCCTATCGGCAGGGCCGCTGGAGCTGGGTAGATTGGTACGGCTGGACCTGGGTCAGCTACGACCCCTGGGGTTGGGCACCTTACCACTATGGCCGCTGGTTCTGGAACGCCAACCGCTGGTGTTGGTGGCCGGGCGGCGTCGGCTCCCGCCAGTTCTGGCGTCCGGCCCTGGTCAGCTGGGTCGGCTGGGGCGGCGGCGGCATCAGTCTGGGAGTTGGTTTTGGTGGAGGTTGGGGCCGGGTGGGCTGGATTCCGCTGGCACCCTATGAGACTTTTCACCCGTGGTACGGCAGCCGGTGGTATGGCCGGGGCGGCAACAATACCACCATCATCAATAACATCAACGTCACCAATGTCTACCGCAACGCCCGGGTATCGAATGGCGTGACCGTCGTCGAGGCTGACCACTTTGGGCGCGGCGGCGCGGTGCGGCATGTCGGCCGCGAGGGCCTAAACCTGGAACGCGCCACCTCGGTGCGGGGCCAACTGCCCGTGGTGCCGGATCGAAACACCACCCGGTTCAGTGACCAGCCCTCCCGGGTCGCCGACGGCGACGGCGGACGGTCCGGGGACCGCTTCTACTCACGCCGCGAGTCCCGGCCCGTTGATCGCGTATCCTTCGCCGACCAGCAGCGGGGCATGGAGCGCGTGGCCCGGGAAACCTTTGGTGACCGGACCGGACCGGCTGACCGCGGAGTGATGATCGACCGTGGAGCCATCGCGGGCCGCGGGTCGTCCTCCGAAGCAGCGCCTATCCGAACCGATGGGGCCGGCGTACGCGGCCGTGACGCCGACACCCGGCGCGTGGGTGAAGGTGGTGAGGGCTGGCATCGCGTCGGCTCTGGATCCGACGTCGCCGGTCCGGCGGCGCGTGGACGCGATGAGATGGATCCGACGTCGCCGGTCCGGCGGCGCGTGGACGCGATGAGATGCGCGGCTCCGCCGGTTCGGTTGATGGTTCCGGGTGGCGCCGGTTTGGAGAACCCAGGAACGACGGCCGCACCGGCGGCGATGCCTTGGACGCCGGGGCTCGGGGCGAGAACCAAGGCCTCGACGGACGCTCCGGCACCTCGCGCGGTGGGCGAGACTTTAGCGGGTCCGAGGCTGACCGCGCCCAGCCAAACTATGGCTACGGCGATGGTGGTGGACGCTCAGGTGTAGTCGAGCGGAGCCGGGGCGGCAACTCTGGGGTGTCGGAGCGTAGCAGCCCACGAGACTACTCAAGCCCGGCCTACCAGCCAGAGACGCGCCGTTCGGAGACACCACGTTCCGAGACTCCACGTTCCGAGCGGTCCAGTGGATTCGGTGGATTTGGGGATGGCGGACGGCGCGCTGACCCGGTACAAGTAAACCCTCCGATGATCCGGGACCGTGGTGGAGACCGCGGCGGTGACTTTGGCCGCGGACGTTCCGGCGGTGATGGGGGCTCACGTGGTGACTCGGGATCACGGATGAGTTCGCCCCGGATGGAATCACCGAGGATGGATTCGCCCAGGATGGATAGTCCTCGCATGGACGGGCCGCGAAACGGGCCGTCAGGGGGTGGCGACCGTTCGGGTGGTAGTCGCGGGAACTCCGGCGGCGGCAATGATCGCGGCGGTGGCCGCCGAGGCAATTAAGGGGAGTGTTCGCGCGTGGCGTGAGTCTCGACACTTTCGCCACGCAACATAATGCGTGTTATCGGTACTGTCTGATCCGCCGACTCCGACCCCCTGAAACTTGCACCACCTCTCGCCATCTGAAATCCTATAACCGATGCCCCAATCCACCGCACTCGATCCGCAAGCCCTCCGCACCCAGCATGGAGTCACCCTGGTCTCCGCCGCCCAGGAAGGTCATTCCCGCAACCGCCTTCCGGCTGGCACCTACGGCTTCACCGGAGCCCCGGGCGAACCCGACGGCGGACTCTACAGCAAGCAGATTTTTCTGACCTTTGAAATCCACAAACTGAAGGACTCCTCGATCCACCTCTTGGGTTATGTCACTCCCCAGGAAGCCGAGATGGTCAACACGGGCCTGCAAACGGTCGACCTGAATTTCTACCCGACACCGCACCAAGCCGCCGACACGCTGATCCTGCTCCCCTGGAGCCGCGTCCGCCGCGCCTTGCCGGTCAGCCGGATCGACGGCAATTTCATGCCCGCCAGCATCGCCCCGCGCGCATGACCCCATCGACCGGTGCCGCTCCGTCGGTCGGCCAGATCCTCCAGCAGTTGGCCGCCCAGCCGGCCAAGCACTTCCTCGGCGGTTGGAACTGGAAGTCCGCCGCCGTCAGTGGCCTGTTGCGAGCGGTCATCTTCTTCGCCACCACCATCACCGCCGGATTGCGGGCCGCTCTGGCGGCCCTCACCATTGAGGCCATCTACCGCATCATCGCCTCCGGCTTCTATGGAGTCGCCGCCCAAGCCCTCCGCGACGCCCGACCGCGCTGGCAAGCCGCCGCCGTCGTGATGGTTGTGCTGCCGACCGTAATTCAGGCCCTCGAACTGGCGGTCCACTGGGTCGCCGGAACGCCAAATCTCATGCGAGGCGTAGCCGTCTCCACCGCCGTGGCCGCCTTCTCTTCCCTCTTCAGCTGGTTCGCCATGCAGCGCGGAGCCTTCCTGGTGGGCGAAGAAGCCCGCCCCTTCTTTGAAGACCTAAAACGCTACCCATCCCTACTGGCCGAGTTCCTTTTAGCCGGTCCGCAGTGGCTTTGGAGTACCCTCGCCGGGGGTAGCGCGAGGCGTACTTAGAGCGCCACGAGAAGCGTCCAGTGCAAATTAAAAGGGGCGGACCACCGTCTCCGGCGCCGCCCCCATACTTCCCTACTCCGGCCCGTCAGGCCGCAGTGATCGTCTACGCCTTCACGGCAGCAGCCGCCGCCACCTGCCGCAGCACGAACGGCAGAATGCCACCATTGCGGTAGTAGTCGATCTCCACTGGAGTATCGATCCGCACCTTCACCGCAAACGTCTTCACTGACCCGTCCGCGGCCGTGGCCGTCACAGTCGTCCGCTTATCCCCAGAAAGCGCCTCCGCTAGCCCCGTCAGCGAGAACGTCTCCTCGCCGGTCAGGCCCAGCGATTCCCTGCTCTGGCCATCCGCGAACTCGCACGGCAGCACGCCCATGCCCACCAGGTTCGACCGGTGGATGCGCTCAAAGCTCTCGGCGATCACCACCTGGACGCCCAGCAGCATCGCGCCCTTGGCCGCCCAGTCGCGCGACGAACCGGAGCCATACTCCTTGCCCGCCAGAATCACCAGACCGACGCCTTCCTGCTGATACTTCATCGAAGCATCGTAGATCGACATCTGCTCGCCACCCGGCAAGTGCCGCGTAAAGCCGCCTTCGACACCGGGCACCAACTGGTTCTTCAACCGGATATTCGCGAACGTCCCGCGCACCATCACCTCATGGTTGCCGCGACGCGCGCCATACCCGTTGTAGTCCTGCGGAGCCACGCCCAGCGACGTCAAATACTGGCCCGCCGGCACGTCCTTCTTGAACGACCCGGCTGGTGAAATGTGGTCCGTCGTGATCGAATCGCCCAGCACCGCCAGCGCCCGTAGATTCTCGAACACGGGCAGCGGAGCCTTCGGGTCCGCCATCGCGTCAAAGTACGGAGGCCGCCGGATGTAGGTCGATTCCGGATCCCAGTCGAACATGTCGCCCTTCGGCGTTTTCATGTTCCGCCACTGCTCCGTCCCCTCGAACACCTCCGCGTACTCCTTGCGGAAGATCTCCTGGGTAACAAACTTGCCCACTGCCTCAGCGATCTCTTCGTGCGTCGGCCAGATATCCTTCAGATACACCGGAGCGCCATCCGTGCCCGTCCCCAGCGGCTCCGTCGTCAGGTCGATATCGACGCGGCCAGCCAGCGCATACGCCACCACCAGCGGCGGCGAGGCAAGATAGTTCGCCTTCACCTGGGCATTCACGCGCCCTTCAAAGTTCCGGTTGCCTGACAGCACCGCCGCCACGGTCAGCTTCTCATCCGCCACCGCCTTCGACACCGCTTCGGGCAGCGGACCCGAGTTACCAATGCAAGTCGTGCAGCCGTAACCCACTAAGTTGAACTTCAGCGCATCGAGATAAGTCTGCAAGCCCGAATCAGTGAGATAGTCCGTCACCACCTTCGAACCCGGCGCCAGCGACGTCTTCACCCAGGGCTTCGACGTCAGCCCCTTCTCAACAGCCTTCTTGGCGACCAAGCCCGCGCCGATCATCACGCTGGGGTTCGACGTATTCGTGCACGACGTAATCGCGGCAATGACGACACTGCCGTCGCTCACCTGCGTGTCCACGCCATCCATCACAATCGGAGCCGACTTCACCGCCCCGCCCAGCACTTCCACAAAATTCGCCTTCACGTTCGGCAGCTCAATCCGGTCCTGCGGACGCTTCGGACCCGCCAGGGACGGAACGACGGTGCTCAGATCCAGGCTCAGCGTGTCCGTGTATTCCGGATCCGGCGAATCAGCCGTAAGAAATAGGCCCTGCTCCTTCGCATACGCCTCGGTCAGCGCAATGGTCTCCGCCGGTCGGTTCGACAAGCGCATGTAGGCCAGCGCCTGCTCATCAATCGGGAAGAAGCCGATGGTCGCGCCGTACTCGGGAGCCATATTGGCGATCGTCGCGCGATCGGCCAGCGGCAGGTTCAGCACGCCCGGGCCGTAGAACTCGACAAACTTGCCCACCACGCCGCGCTTGCGCAGCATCTGCGTGACGGTTAACACCAGGTCGGTGGCCGTCGCGCCCGCCGCCAGCTTGCCGGTCAGCTTAAAGCCGATCACCTGCGGCAGCAGCATCGAAATCTGCTGACCCAACATGCAGGCCTCGGCCTCAATGCCGCCCACACCCCAGCCCACCACACCCAGGCCGTTGATCATCGTCGTGTGCGAATCGGTGCCCACCACGGAATCCGGGTACGCCACGCCATCGCGTGAAAACGTCACGGACGCCAAGTACTCCAGGTTCACCTGGTGCACAATGCCCGTGCCAGGAGGAACCGCACGGAAGTTCGAGAAATTCGCCTGCGCCCATCGCAGCAGCGCATAGCGCTCATGGTTGCGCTGGAACTCGAGCAGCACATTCAAATCGAACGCATCCGCCGTGCCGTAGTTGTCCACCTGCACCGAATGGTCAATCACCAGATCAACCGGAATCAGCGGATTGGCCAACTTCGGGTCCGCGCCCATCTTCACCAGCGCATCGCGCATGGCGGCAATGTCAGCCACGCAAGGAACGCCGGTAAAGTCCTGCAGGATCACGCGCGCCGGCCGGAAATTAATCTCCTGCGCCACGGCACTGCGGTCCCACCGGGCCACGTACTCAATGTCGGACTTGCGCACGGTGATCCCGTCTTCGGACCGCAACAAGTTCTCCAGCAGTACGCGGATGGAATAAGGAATCCGCGAAAGCGAAAAGCCCGCCTGCTCAAGAGCCGCCAGGCGATAAATCTGATGCACCGAACCGCCAACATTCAACGTCGCGGCCGAGCCAAAGGAATTCAAACTGGGCATGGGTTATCTCTATGGTAGCGCTGTAGAGCGGGCCACAGGCACGGCGGGGGCTCGCGAATAGTTAAGTCAGCCCGCGTTCTCAATCGCGCACGCTACCCGTCGTTAGCATCCCAGGGGTTCACAATGGGCACACCCACAGCTGCGAAATGCTTAACATTCCGCGTAACGATCGTCAGTTCATGTGCCAACGCCGTGGCCGCAATCAGGCCGTCTTCGGTGCTGATTTGAAAGCCCTCCCGGCGCAACCTGGCCCACAGCACAGCCCACCCCTCCGCGATGCCTCGCGTGACTGGAAGGATCTGGTCATCGCCAAACCATGACGCTACAGATGTCTCCAGCCAGTTCTGGAGTTCGCGCTTACGCCGCCCTTCGGGTAGCTTCTCGATACCGCGCCGGATTTCACCGAAGGTCAGAACGCTAACAAACAGTCGCTTCGGGTCCGCACTCTCCAACCACGCGACCACTGCTGGTTCCGGTCCCGCGGGGTTGACCACCTCGGAGATTACATTCGTATCGAGAAGGAAACCGCTCACAGATCCGCTGGCTCAGCGTGAGTATGCTCTCGCTCGATCACAAAATCCGGCCCAATCAAACCTGCCGTCCGCGGAAAAGAGAGCACTTCGACCAAACTCATCCGCTGATTCGCTTGACCTTGCACCGGAGGTGGGACATCGGGTGCCGGATCGCATTCACGGATCAGCTCATCCAACCGGTACCGCCGCCGTGAGACCTTTTCTTCAACGCCAGCCAACTTGGCCAGCCAAGCCTCAAGCGTAAGCCCTTCGGCAGCCGCCCGCGCCTGCAAGGCAGCCGCCTGTTGGTCCGGAATTTGAAGCGTTGCCATGGCCGTTCTTCCTAAGGATACTCCAAGGCAAGTACGAGGGCGCGGTCACCGCACTCAGATCGGCTATTGAATCTGCGAAGGAGGAAGCCCACCCTGCATGACTCGCGCGCGTTGACTAGCCGATGGGTCATATCCAGCGGTCTCTCGGCACGCTCGTCCAACAGTCACGACTATTCCGGCCTGCGTAAATTGGTCTCGTTGTAATGGCACAGTACCTCCATTTCTGTTTCTTGACGACGGTTTCGTGCGCGTGTTATTGTGCATCTACTCATTGGGAGCTAGATGTTACAACTTCCGAACTGGTTGGCGTTTTCAAGTCTCGAAGGGCTAGCGTTTACAACTAATGAGGCTATAGCTTTCACAAATCTACTACGAAGGATCTTCGCAACTATGAAGAAAATCGGGCATATGTCTTCTTTGGGCCGCATTTGCAGCCTATTCACCTTGGGGGTTGCATACTCCGCGGCATCGTGGGCGGGTTCAATTGCGTACACTGACTTCTCAAGCGTCGCTGGACTGCAACTGAATGGCAGCGCTTCAAAGTCCGGGAATACACTGCGGCTGACGCCAGCCAGTTATTATCAAGGTGGAAGTGCATTTTCGACCTCACCGGTCGCGTTGAGCTCGGCGGGCTCTTTTAGCACCTACTTCCAGTTTCGAATTGGGAACAACGGGAGCTTCGGTGACTCCGATGGGCCTGGGGCGGATGGACTCGCATTTGTTTTGCAGTCCCAAGCGAATACCGCAGGTTCAGCCGGCGGGGGGATTGGCTATGGAGGGTTATCGCCCAGCTTGGCCATAGAGTTTGATACTTTCTGGAACGGGGGGGATCCCAACGGTAACCACGTAGGAATCAACGTCAACGGTGATTTGCAATCGGTGGCCTCCAAGACGGAAGCGACACGCTTTAACGATGGTGATTCCTGGCACGCATGGGTAGATTATAACGGTGCGAGCGGCTTGCTTGAGGTTCGCTGGTCCCAGACGAAAACGCGGCCAGTGGCTTCGATGTTGACAAATAGCGTGAATCTAACCTCTGTGTTCGGGGGCAGTCCAAACGTCTTCGCCGGATTCACTGCAGCAACTGGCTTAGGCGTTTCGGAGCATGACATTCTGTCCTGGGAGTTCCGGGATGATTTCAGACCAATCAGTTCCGTCCCTGAACCCGGAACGAGCCTGGTAGCTGCCGCAATTTTGGGCGGCTTGTTCTGGCGGCGCGCTGGCGGCCGCCGCTAGCGACAGAATCGTCCCTTAACCTGCTTATAGGGCACCAGGGTCATCGGTGAGCTGATGGCCCTGCCTTCTGACTGTTGGTGGCCACGATCCACCTCGCGGCGGGAAGAGACACGCTCCCAATGCACCGATCACTTCGGCGACAATATCGGCATGCGCCAAGTCCTCATCCATCGTGGCGAAGATGGCTTCTGGGTAGCGGAATGCCCCAGCCTGCCGGGATGTGTCTCGCAAGGGGCGGATCAGCAGGTGGCACTCGAGAACCTCAAGGAAGCCATCACCGCCTACATCGCCGCCCTGGAAGCTGACAATCTGGCCGTCCCCGAAGAACACTTCGACGCACACCTCGTCACGGTCTGAACAGGCAACCTCGCGTGGGATACCTACCAGTGGTCTCCGGTCGCGCCTGCCAGCGGGCCTTGGATCGGATTGGTTACCCGTTCAATCCGGCAAGTGGGCAGCCACATGGTCCTGCGCCGCGATGATTACGTTCTCACAGGTCACCGTGCCAGATCACCGGACACTCGATCGCGGCACTCTCCGTTCCATCCTTCGCTCAGCCGCGCTGACGCCTGATCAGTTCCGGGAGCTCTTGTAGTCTGGAGTAGTCATTGGAGAGGTTCCAGATGAAAGCCAAACCCATCATCGCCGCCACGCGTTGTTCAAGCGTCTGAGGAAGATCGTGGCGGAAGGCTCACTCACTCACGCGGAGGTTGCCCAGCGCGGCGGTTCCTCGCGCACGCGGGTTACGGCCATCCTGAATGGCAACCTCGACAACGTCTCCACCGACCTACTCATCCGCCTCCTCGCCGCCCTCGGCTATCGAGTCCGGGTCTCAGTGCCGCGCATAGAACCGGCCGCTTAGTCTCCCGCAAAGCCGCCAAGACGCAAAGAACCTCTTGGCGGCTTTGCGCCTTTGCGGGAAGCCCCTGTCTGACTAGCCCCATGCGTGAGCTTGGGGCTTCTTCGGGGACCCGCACTAGCCCCAAGCTCACGCATGGGGCTGATCGATGCTGATCCTCGGTGAAGCGCCAACCGGTCACCACGTCTCCACGCCGTAAGCGGTCCTGTTATCAATCGCTTACCATCGAGCCGCGCCCATCTCCGCAGCAGCATAAGCTCTCATCGCAAGGAGGTACCACGGCCAATGCCAAGCCAGCCCCATTCCCGAACCACGAACCATTCCTCAGAGCCAATATCCGTGAAACAGACCCGGAGCAGACCCAAAACCATAGTACTTTTCTGCACAGCACCAACCACCGGACAGCCCGTCGCTCCACCTAAGCATGTTGCATACAGAGAGTTGCGGCGCAACGAGAGACAAACGCGAAGCCAAGTTCGTTTTTGCGAGCGGTACACCCCAATGGCGGTATGTCCGATGCTCAGTACTATCTCACGCCGAGCCGCGACAGAATGGAGCGGAGTTTTCCCCCGACCGCCGCTGCCGACACATCACGAAGAGGCGCACAGCGGCCGTCAGATCAGGCGACGGCCAGCAGCTACTTCTTGGTGCCCAGCATGCCCGAAGTAACCGACTTCGCCAGGTAGTTCTCCACCTTCGCTTCATTGCGGGCGACTTCGTAGTAGGCGGCCTTGTAGAGCTGGTCTTTGCGGGTCATTAGCTGCTCGCGGATCGTCTGCTGGACGGTGGGGTCGCTCAACTCACGCTGCCCGGCGGGTTCGCGGGAGATCAGCTTGAACAGGCGGAAGCCTTCCGGCGTGCGGACGACCGGGGAAACTTGGCCGGGCTTCATGGAGGTGACCAGACGGCGGAGTTCGATCGATGCCTTTTCCAGCGCCGAATCCTGGATGAAGCCCAGGTCGCCGCCGTTGGGGGCGGTGTTGGGGTCTTCGGAATAGTTCTGCGCCAGCATGGCGAAATCCGCGCCTTGCCGGATCTGGGCCTCGATCATCTTCACCTTCTCGGCGGCCTCGCGCTCGTTCTGGGCCTTGGAGTTTTTCAGGTTGCGGACGTTGGTATCAGGCACTGGTGTCACCACGATGGTGGCGATGTGCATTTGCGGTGCCGGTAGGTTGAAGCTGGCGCGGTTCTGGTTGTAGAACTCCTGCAGGTCGCCGTCGGAGATGTTGATGTGGCCGGTGATCTCTTTGTTGATCAGCTTCTGGATGGAAAGCTCGCGGCGCAGTTGAGCCTTCAGATCCTCCACCGTCATGCGGCGGGTCTGGAGCTGCTTGTCGAACTCTTCCTTGGTGTAGGGCGCCTTCATCTCCGTGAACTTGGCTTCGACGTCGGCGTCCACGGCGGTCAGGCCCAGCTTCTCGGCCTTCTGCAGCATGATCTCGGCGTCGATCAGGCTCCGCAGCAGTTCCAGGCGCTGGGTCTGGCGGAAGTCGTCGCCGGGGCGGTCAGCTTTGCCTTCGGTGCCATTGCCAAATTGGAACTGGTACTGCTTATCGAGCTCGGCAAACGCGATGGTGCGGCCGTTCACCACTGCGGCGGCATCCGCCGGGGCGGATTTCTGGCAGCCCGTTAGTCCAAACAGGCAACCCAAGGCCAAGCTGGCCGGAAACAGAAGAGAACGCTGGAGCATCAAGACCATTATTGTAGTGGATATGAGAACTCAACTCGCACTGGTCATTTTGCTGGGTACGGGAACCGCTTACGCGGCGGATGGTCCGGAGGCGGGTTTCTGGCGGCAATGGGGCGATGGACAGGCCGAAATCGCCTCCTACGACCTGACGATTCCCCGCTACACGAAGCCCCGGAGCGGCACCGCGGTCGCCATCTTCGTCACCGAACCGTTCTCCACCACCCGCCGCGTGAAGGCGGACCAGCCGGGCGCGGACGTGGTGCCGGTGATCAAGCTGAACCTCGTCAAGGACTACCAGACCGGCATTTACGACTACAACGAAATGACCAGCGCCTTCGTGTCTCTGAAGACCTTTGAGCCGCTGAAAGTTTCCTTCACTCGCCAGGAATGGTGCGGTCACATCTTCCGGCAGCTGCTGTTTGACCCCGGCCATCTACGGGCCGACTATCACAGCTACTTCGATGGCGAAGGCGACGAACAGAAGCAGCTGCCGAAGCTCCAAAATCCGCTCAGCGAAGATACGCTACTGCTCTGGGCGCGCGGCATGGTCGCGCCACGGCTGAAGGACGGCGAATCGGCCGCCGTCTCGCTGCTCACCAGTCTCGGTGGGAAGCCAGCATACGTGCCGGCGACGGTGGAGCGCAAGGGCGACCGGCGCACGGTCACGGTGGGCGCCGCCTACAAGGTCACCATCACGGTGGAGCCAGCTGGCGAAGGCCGCGTGTTGGGCTGGGAGGTTTCGAACGGCGAGAAGGCGACGCTGATCAAGTCCGCCCGGATGAAGTACTGGCGGCTGAATACGCCCGAAGGCGTCGCCGAGCTGACCCGGCTGGGGCTGAAGGTCCGCCCGCCGCGGACGATGTAGGCGAAGCGGGATACGGGGTTGGTATTCTCAACGAGGGACCCGTGGCTTAAGCTGCGGACCGACTGGAAAAACATCAACATCTATGAACGGCGCAGAATTCAAACAACAACTGCGGGACGGCCACCCGAAGATCGGCCTCTTTCTCAACACGCATAGCCCGACGGTGGCGGAACAGCTCGCCCATTCCGGCTATGACTGGCTGCTGGTCGACACCCAGCACGGCCCCATGGACCGGCAGAACCTGTCGGCCATGCTGTGCGCCATTTCGAGCGGCGGCGCCAAGTCCATGGTGCGCGTCGGCGGCTATGACGACCGCGCGGGCATCCAGCAGGCGCTCGACTGCGGCGCGGATGGCGTCCTGGTGCCGTACATCAACACGGCCGAAGAGGCCCGGCAGGCGATCAGCTGCACCAAGTACCCGATGGACGGCACGCGCTCGGTCTACTTCCCGCAGCGCAGCATGAACAAAGAAGGCTTACTCGGCTACGCCGGTGCGGCCAACAAGAACGTGATCGTGGCGCTCCAGGTGGAAACCGCCGCCTGTATTGAGAACATTGCCGAGATCGCCGCCGTCCCCGGCGTCGACATTCTCTTCCTCGGCCAGAACGATCTCTGCATGTCGATGGGCCTCTACGTGAAGTACGAGTTTCCCCACATGTACACGTCGCCCGAACTGACCGAAGCCACGCAGAAGCTGGTGGCTGAGGCTCAGAAGAACAACGTCATCCTCGGCTTGTTCCTGTTCGGCACCTCGCGCGTGGCGGAGTTCCTGGACAAGGGCTTCCCCTTCATCAGCCTCGGCAACGATCTGCACCACATGCTGACCCAAGCCGGCGCCTACATGAAGGACGTCAAGGGAATTGCCGCCGACAAGGGCAAGGACTGGTCGCCACGGCCCAGCGCGTTGATCTAGCCCATTGCTGGATAGACGACAGGCGGCCGCGCACCGGCCGGCCGCCTGTTTAGGCTTTCAGGTAGGTGTTGTCGCGAAAGTAATCGGGGAACTTCTTCTGTAGTTCACCGAATTCGTGATAGGAAGCAGATTTAGTCAGTGCGTCGGTGCCAATCAGAGCTTTGCCACGCTTGCTGCGGAACCGGTTACCCATGAACTGATTGCCACCCGGGAATGGCGGCTTGTCGGCGGAGTGGTAGGTTTCGAAGTAGACGTAGACGGGCGGCTCGACATTTAGCGCGTCGTTCTCCACCAAGTTCCCCTCGATCGTGTTGTCCGCCGCCCGGCAGGCCCGGCGCGGTGAGATAAAGAAAGTAATCCCGCCATTGTTCCGGCTGGTGTTATTCCGGATCACATTGTTCTCGCAGTGCTGCTCATACCCCCCAAAAGGGAAGGCGGTCAATTCAAAGGCGTAGTTCTTGCGCCCCAGTTCTTCGATGATGTTGCTTTCGACGATGTTATTGGAGGCGCTGATCTGGATGGCGGCTTTGGTGTATTCCATCTCCACACCGGTGCGCCGGATCTCGTTGCCCTTGACCAAGCAGCGGTTGCTACCCAGCGCCAACCCCACGCCACCACCCCAGTACTGATCGATGATGTTGCTGTCGATCGTGATCCGTTCGCTCAGTACTTCCTTGTCCTTGGCGACGGTAATGGCGTAATGTCCGCACTTGTGAAAACGGCAGCGGGTGATCCGCCCGCCGACTCCGCCAGCCACGTAGATGCCGTCGCCAGCCCCATATTTTTCTGGGATTCCCACTTGGGTGAAGGAGGTACCCTCCACCAGAAAATCGCGGCACTTGTTGAAGATCAGGCCGGTGTTGCAGCGGATGAATTTGCAGTTGCGGACGCGCACCCCGGAGGAATAGAAGATGCGGACCGAGTAGGACGGACAATCGGCAAACGTCAGCCGTTCCAACACCAGGCCATGCGCCTCGCCCGGCTGCAACAGCATGGCATTGGCGGCCCGGAGCGTCACGCGGTCCCCCTGGCCGATCAACTTCATGCCTCCGCCGGAGGTGAGTGCGCTGACGCGGTAGTCGCCATCGGCAATCCGTATCTCGGTGTCGGAGCGGTAGGCCCGCAAGGCACGAGTCAGCGAGGGCGGTGCGGCCGGGTTGGTGCCGGGTGACCCGTCGCTGCCTTCGGGAGATACATAGACAACGGTCATTAACACCAGTAGAACACTGGCGGGACACTAAGGGCGCTGCATGTCGAAACGGTCCGTGACACGGACGTAGCTGGAGCCGCTGAGACGCCCGACCGGTTGGAGGATGTCCAGGTTGACATTCAACGCGGCGTCGATCACGTCATCGCGAAAGTGGAAGCGGACGACCTGGCCCAACATCAGTGAGCCGCCCATCGGCTTGTCACTCACCCGGACAATCTGGAGCAGCCGGCACTCCATTTGGACACGCGCTTCTCCCACCCGGGCTGGGGCGACGCATTCACTGGCGACGGGGGTCAGGCCGGACACGGCAAACTCATCTACCTCGGGGCCGTACTCGCCCGCGGTCAGGTTCATGGCGGCAGCGTAATCCTCACTGACGATGTTCACCACAAATTCGCCGGTCGATTCCACGTTGCCGATGGTGTCCTTGCGCGTGCGATTGCCGCGCACTGAATTCTGCACCACCAGCACCGGCGGATCGGCGCTGGCGATGGTGAAGAAGCTGAAGGGCGCTAGATTCGGGATGCCGTCCGACGAGATGCTGGAAACCAGCGCGATCGGCCGGGGCAGAACGCTACCCGCCAGCAACTTGTACAGCTGCGGGGCAGTGAGCGATTCAGGGTCAAATGAGGGCATTACTCCTGATGGTAGCCGGGGTGGAGCCAGGCTGGAATGGCGATTGGCGCGGGTGCAGGATTGTCGATAAGCTAAAGACAGTTGTTAGACCGCGATGCGGGTTTACGTTCCCCGTGCGTGGACGATAAGAATCCTTTGACGAGCCATTCATGACCAGATCCTTCCGCCCCCGATCAACTTCCTCCCGGCCCGCCGGCGCGAGGTGGGCTTGAGTTCCGCTGAAGACGCCGGGCCACTGAAAGCGCGTGTGCTGTTTGTTTGCCTGGGCAACGCCGTCCGCAGCCAGATGGCCGAGGGCTTCGCGCGTGTCTATGGGCGTGACGTGTTGGTGCCCGCCAGTGCAGGATTGACGCCCGCCGTCAGCACGGACCCCGCCGCCATCCGCATGATGGCCGACATCGGCATCAACATCAGCGAATCGTTCCCCAAGCTGTTTGGCCCGATGCTGAAGATGGACTTTGACTTGATCGTCAACATGAGCGGCCGGGCGCTGCCGGGTGAGATTACGGCTCCGGTGATCGATTGGCCGGTGGTGGACCCAGTGGGCAGGCCGGACGAAGAGTACCGCAAGACGCGTGATCTGCTCCAGCGGTTGACGTTGCACTTGGTCGATGGCGTCCGGGGGCAGATAGAGGCGGCGGCGTTGAATGCCGCGAAATCGGTGCCTGCGGTCCCTTCTGCGCCCCCTCCCGCACCGAAGGCGACGTCACCCGAAGCACCTCCTCCCGCGACCGCTTGGCCCATCCTCGATCACCGGCGGCGGATTAAGCGCAGCTAGCTGCGCAATTCTAAAACACCGGCACTTCGCGCTCAGTGTTGACGTCTATTGATCTAGGTAGATGCGGGTCTGCAGCGGCATATTGGTGGGACTGCCACCGATATGCCTCAACCCGACGCCTCTAGACTAAAAGCTATGCCGCTCCGATCGATCTTGTTTGCTTGTTTCCTTTCTGGCGTAACCGGTGCGATCGCAGCGATCTTGCTGACGCGTGCACTCGAGAACTCAAAGCCGAAAGACCTCCAGGTGACGTCGCTCACTTTGGTTGATGCAGCCGGAAACCCGACAGGTAGTTGGCGTGTCGGGCCAAACGGCGAAGTGGCGATTAGGCTGAGCGCGGCGGCGGGCATGAACGTAGTGGAGTTGACTGGGAGCAGTATGGGAGGGCGTCTGACCATGAGGTCGCCCGGACGCGATAATGACGCACTCGCCGCCCAAGTAATGGACGGCGTTCCCATGATCTTCATGCGAAATCGGGACAGCCGAACCAGGCTGCAACTGGGAGGAGATGACGAGAATCCAGGCGTTATGGGCCTCCATCTATTTGACGGAAGGTATCCGTCTGTCTCCGCCTACGTCGGCCGGGATCTGATCACACGAGAGCCGATTCGCGGATTTTCGGTGTCGGTGCCCGGCCGGACTCACTGGCATGCGCCGTAAGTCCTCCGCAGATGACGCGAGCATCCTGGGGCCGGCCGGTAGCGCCGTTGTCCAGGCGGTTCTTTTCTGCCCAGGCTGGCCTCTGCTGCTGCGACTCTGCCGGTTGAGTCATCCGGTGAAGGATTGAATATGGAACACAGCGGCAGAGGCAACGCACTCCTCGCAACGGAGCTTGGCCGCAGCGTATGATAGGCGCGATGAACACGCGACGAATGCTGTCTCTGCTGGCCTTCACGACTGGCTTGGTTGCTGCGCAGGACTTTGCCTGGGCTCCCAAGAAAGCCGCGGATGCCTATACTGGCCCCCACCGGCCGCATACGAAGCTGGCCGATCTGAAGGCTCGGCATGCCAATCAAGCGGAGTGGCATGAGGTGATCGTGGATGACGACCTGCTGAAGAGCGTCTATCTCCAGCACAAGCCCGGCTACAAGTCGCGCCCGGCGTTGCACCCGGATACGCGGGCGTGGTGGGTGGTGGTGGAGGGTGAGGTGCGGTTCAACGTCGAAGGGACGGCTCCGTTTGAGGCGCGTAAGGGCTCCATGGTGCAGGTGCCGATGACGACGATCTTCTCGTATGAGGCGGTGGGCGACAAGCCGGTGCTGCTGTTTGAGACCAACATTGCCAAGGCGACGACGGTGTTCCTGGCGGATCAGGCGGCGCCCAAGATGGCGGGTGTCGACATGATGAAGATGAAGATCGCGCGGCGGCCGGGGGACTACTTGCGGAACAACAAGGTCCACACGACGTTTGAGGAACTGTCGGCGAAGCTGGAGGCGGGAACGCTGAAGGGGACGCAGAAGGTGGTGGAGGATGACCGGGGCGCGGCCAACTTCATCTACGGCTACGAGAAGAACCTGGGCAAGCTGAGCTTGGCCGACCGCGGGCACTTCCATACGGAGACCGCCGAATACTGGCTGATCATGAGCGGGCAGATCCGCTACCGCATCGAGGGACAGGAAGTCTTCATTGCCGAACCGGGCGACGTGGTCTACGTGCCGCGCAACCGCTGGCATTTGGCGCGCTGGTTTGGGGCGGGGCCATCGACGCGGTTGGCCATGAATGGCTATCCCAATCTGATGCATTTCTACGATCCGGAAATGACGGTGCCGGGAAACAAGTAGCGCGCCGGGCATTGCGCGACTGGTTACAATCAAGGGCTTGACCATTCATTGCCTTGGTGGACGCATTCTGGAGCCGGAGTTGTTGGACGAGGCTCCGCCCGAACCCACCCGACAGAACCTTCGAGAGCTCGTCACCATCAACCGGCTGCTGGGCGGCCACCGGATCCTGCTGGACCGGTTGGGTGAACTCGTGCAGCCGGACGAGCGCTTCACGTTTCTCGACATTGGCGCCGCCTCGGGCGATATGGCGGCGGTGGCGCGCCGGCGATTTGCGGGTATGGTTCCGATCAACCTGGACCGGCGGGCGCTGCACCTGGAGCAGGCCGCAACGGCGGTGTGTGGTGATGCGTTCCGGTTACCGTTTGCGGACCGGTCAGTGGATGTGACGCATTGTTCACTGTTTCTACACCACTTCACCAATGACCAGGTGGTGGCCCTGTTGAAGGAGATGCACCGCGTTGCCCGCCGAGCCGCGATCGTGCAGGATCTGGAGCGCAATCCCCTGCCCTACTACTTCCTGCCCGCCACCCGTTGGTTGTTCCGGTGGAGCGAACTGGTTCTGCACGACGGGCCAATCTCAGTGGAGGCGGCATTCAAGGCCCCGGAGCTCCAGGTACTGGCGCGCTTGGCGGGGATGGGCAACGTTGAAGTGCGCACGCACCGCCCCGCATTCCGGCTGTCGCTGCTGGCTAGGCGGGATTGAGGCTGGGGCTGGTTGTGGGCCCAGGGGTGGTGGCGATTGGTTCGGCACTCTGCTCCATTCTGTCGCGGCTCGGCGCGAGGCGTTTGATTGATTGGGGGACGGTTGGTGGGATCACTGAAGGTTTGTTCCGCTCTGCGCTTGCTGCGATGATGGGGTGGTGAAGAAATTTCTTGTGCTCGCCCTTGTCGGCGGGGCGGCATTTTGTTGGTGGTATGCACCGGCGCGATTGAGGCTGCTGGTGTTGGCGGGTCAGGCGCAGGGTTGCCCCATGGACCGGGCGGTCCGCATTCCGGAACACTTCAAGGAACAGACGCGGATCAAGGACGAGTTGCTCGCCGCCAGCAAGCTGATCGAGACTGATCCGGCGGGCTACAAGCTCTACGACACGCCGATGGGCCGCTACTGGATTCCGAAGGGCAGCGAGTTTGTGCTGCCGTTCAACCTGGCGGAAGAGCGCATGGAGATCTACTTCTCCGGTGCCCACGACATCAAGCCGGGCGATGTGGTGCTGGATTGCGGCGCGAACGTGGGCGTGTTTACGCGGCAGGCGCTGGCGCGGGGCGCGGCGAAGGTGGTGGCCATTGAACCGGGCCCGGAGAATCTGGAATGCCTGCGGCGCAACTTCAAGGCGGAGATCGAGCAAGGCCGGGTGATCGTCTATGCGAAGGGCGTCTGGGACAAGGACGACATCCTGGAACTTCGCGTCGACCCCGACAATTCCGCTGCGGATAGCTTTGTGATCAAGCGCGAGGGCGCCAAAGTTGTGGCCCAGGTGCCACTGACCACGATCGACAAGATGACGGCCGAGCTGAACCTACCCAAAGTGGACTTCATCAAGATGGACATTGAAGGCGCGGAACCGAACGCGATTGACGGGGCGCGGGAAGTGATCAAGAAGTACAAGCCCCGCCTGTCGCTATCGGCGTACCACGCGGCGGACCACCCGGTGCTGGTGCCAGCCAAGGTGAACGCCATCCGGTCGGATTACCAGACCACCTGCGGCCCCTGCAATGAAATGTCGTTCGGCATTCGCCCTGATATCCTCTACTTCAACTGAGTCCACTCGTATGAACTTCACCGTTGCTGCTCTCACCACCTTCGCCGCCATCCATCTGTTGGCGGCGGACACCAAAACCCAGATGGAAAAGAACCATGACCACTGCTCCGTACCCGCGGGCGCGGCAGCACCGGCACTACCCGCCAAGCTGATGGAGGGGATGGGCCGGGTGGATTTCAAGATCACCACCAAGTCGCCCGAGGCGCAGAAGTTCTTCAACCAAGGGATCGCCCAGATGCACAGCTTCTGGACGAAGGAAGCCGAGCGCAGCTTTCTGCAGGCGGCTCAGCTGGACCCGGAAGCGCCGATGCCCTGGTTCGGCGTCGCCATGGTGGCCGGTGGGCAGTATCAGCCCCGCTTCCAGGTGGACAACTGGGAAGAGATGATGGGACCGCAAGCGCGCACAACGAAGCGGGCCTGGGACGCCGCCCAGAAGGCGCTCGATCTGGCCAAGGTGCCTGGCAAGGCGACCGAACTGGAGCAGCTCTACATCACAGCGGTAGCCGCCCGGCGGATTCCGGTAGCGAAGCAGAACTCTGATGACGCCTACATCGCGGCGTGGAAGGCTCTGCTGGCCAAGTA